>NZ_JAKSYN010000001.1:0-404 GCF_022829565.1 Methylobacterium sp. J-001 | reverse complement strand
AGAGCAGCGACAGGATCATGGTGTTGATCGCCACCGACTTGCCCGAGCCGGTGGTGCCGGCGACCAGCAGGTGGGGCATCCGGGCGAGGTCGGCGATGATCGGCTCGCCGCCGATGTTCTTGCCCAGGCACAAGGCGAGCTCGTGCTTGCTCCCGTAGAAGTCCGGCACCGAGAGCAGCTGCCGGAGACCGACCGGCTCGCGGGTCTCGTTCGGCAAGTGGATGCCGAGGACGCTGCGGCCGGGGACGACGGCGACGCGCGCCGCGACCGCCTACATCGACCGGGCGTGTGTGGCCGAGCGGCCGATGACGTGGCTGGACTATGTGCCGGGTGCCGGCTCCAGCCCGTAGAGGGTCACGACCGGGCCGGGACGCACCGCCAGGATGTCGCCGCGCACGCCGAAA
>NZ_JAKSYN010000172.1:0-7046 GCF_022829565.1 Methylobacterium sp. J-001 | reverse complement strand
GTTGATCGGCCCCCACAGGGTGGTCCAAGGTTAAATTTAGTGCGCGGTAGGCCGCTCCGCCACGGGTAGCTTGGCCGGCGGAGCTGGTCGGGCGAGCGCAGCCGGCCAAGCAGTGAAGGCTGGCATAAACACCTCTGGTGCCGGCGGCCGGTATCCCAGTGAGGCGTGCGGGCGTACGGTGTTGTAGTGACGTCTCCAGCTTTCGATCACGATCTGCGCCTCCCTGAGTGTGTAGAAGATCTCGCCGTTGAGCAGTTCGTCACGAAGCCGTGCGTTGAAGCTTTCGACGTAGCCATTCTCCCATGGTGAGCCTGGAGCGATGTAAGCCGTCTCGGCTCCGACGCCGGTGATCCAAGCTTGGACAGCCTTCGCGACGAACTCTGGCCCGTTATCCGAACGGATATGGCCCGGTACGCCGCGCAGGATGAACAGGTCCGAGAGAACGTCGATCACGTCGACCGCCTTGAGTTTGCGGGCGACCCGGATCGCCAAGCATTCATGTGTGAACTCGTCGACGACGTTGAGCATCCGGAACTTGCGTCCCTCATGCGTGCGTGCCTCGACGAAGTCATACGACCACACGTGATTGCGGTATTCCGGGCGAAGACGGATACAGGATCCGTCGTTGTCCCAGATCCGCCCTCGCTTGGGCTGCTTGACCGGGACCTTCAGGCCCTCACGCCGCCAGATGCGTTCCACACGCTTGTCGTTGACGAACCACCCGGCCGCCTTCAGCAAGGCGCTGATCTTCCGATAGACGTAGCGCCCGTACTTCTCGGCCAACGCCACGAGATCGGCCGTCAACGCTTCTTCGTCGTCGCGCCCCCGCGGCACCTTGCGCTGTGTCGAGCGATGCTGACCGAGCGCCCGGCAGGCGCGACGCTCGGAGACGTTCATCCTCAGCATGATGTGCTCGATACAGGCGCGTCGGCGCGCGGGGCTCAGAAGTTTCCCCGGGACGCCTCCTGCAAGATCAGCTTGTCCAGCGTCAGATCGGCGATGGCTTTCCTGAGACGCTGGTTCTCCGTCTCAAGATCCTTCATCCGCTTCACTTGATCCGATTTCAGGCTGCCGTACTCCTTGCGCCAGCGATAGTACGTCACTTCGGTCACGCCGATCGCCCTGATCGACGCGACGACGCTCTGTCCGTGTGAGACCAATACGTCCACCTGACGCAGCTTGCTCACGATCTCCTCGGGCTTGGGTCGTTGGGCCATCGGTTCCGTCCTCTGTCGGCTCAAAAGCCATACTTCAGGGCGGACCACTCCCGAGGGGGCCGATCACTCGGTAGTCTCTCGCCAAAGCATTTCCAGCGCATTCGTCTGGGCGCTCAGGCCCGGAACCGAACTTAGGTACGCCCAAATAGCCTCCTCAGCTTCGCCGATGTCCACGGGCTGCTCGGCATCGAGCAGTACACGGAAGACTTGTAGGGTTTGTTCGAGGCTAGCCATCTTACAATCCATTTTGAGCGATCGAGGTGCCGCGAGCTTTTTAGAAAAGCCAGAGCGACAGCGTTAGGATCGCGCCGATGCTCCCGATGGCGGCACAGAACCCGGGTATAACCCAGTCGTTCAGACCGTGTGGCTGCGCTGCCCCTCGAACCCTGGCAGATGCCGCCTCGGTCTTACGAGCTAAGGCAATGCGTTCGTGGGACGGGGTATTACCAGCAGCCTCATCGTCGGTCCCGAGCTGCGACAGACCTGGATCGTAGGCTGCGACCTTATCGCCAGTCGAACCGCTGTCGATGTCTGCCTTCAACATGGCCGTAGTCGGCCGATCGTAGACGGGCGGTTCCGCTACGTGTAAGTTGCCGGGCGGTGGCGGCGTCTCAGATCGGAATAACACCGAGGGGATGCCTTTCAAAGTTGCGGTGACCAACATCGCGTTATGGGCCACCAGATATTCGACTAGAATGTGGTGCCCCCATCCGGCATTCACTGTGACGGGGGCGGGTTCTATTTAGGACTAATCAGCCGCCGCCACCGTTTCCGCCACCGCCACCACCGCTGCCTATCGAGCCGATGCGTGAGGGTTGACCCGCGTTACCAGCTGCCGCCGAGTCCTCTGAGATGCCGTCAGCGGCTCGACCGCTTGGCGAGTAGGTTGCTGCACCTTCTTCCCCGGTCGAGCCAGGTTGACGTGTGATAACGCCTGGCGCTCCTAGCGGGACGATCACAGTCGTGCTGGTTGGAGTCTCGATCACCTGGGCAAAGGCAGGTGTCGTCAGCGCTGCGGCAAAAGCCACGACGAGGATAAGTTTAGTCATAACATTTTCCTGTCTGTATGCCTGGGGAACAGTCGATCGCACACAATGTGTCCATGTGCCGATGTCACAGGGCCGGGCAGCACAGAATATTAACCGGCGTTAGCAGTTGTGCGACTGTGCTGTTGCCATCTCACGCATAGGGACCACCAAACAGATACCCGGACGCCTTCCGCCGGAACAGCGTGCGCTAGCGCCGACGTTGATGCTCCGGCCGCTCGTGGATCATGTGGCAGCGCTGGCAGAACGCCGCGAGGTTGGCGTCCGCGTTGTTGGCCGTGTCGTGATCTCGGTGGGCTGCTGCGAGCACGACATGGGTCCGGCGGGCGCGGCGGAGGATGTGGTACCTGACCTGACCCGGATCCGGCGCCCCCACCCGTCGCGCCAGCGCCCTGCCTCGGCGTCCCACCATCGCCCGTCACCAAAGTGGTAGACCATGCGTCCGTGCGGCCGTCCGCAGCCTTCGCAGCGCCCCTGCGCCCGGCCGAAGCGGATCGCCATCGACAGCTCGCGCCGGTCGATCGGGTAGAAGAAGCGGTGCTCGGGCTGGATCGGCATGGAGGCGGCAGTGCGCGGCCTACGGTGAAGAAAGCGTAGCGTTCATCTCGCCTACCCTCGTCTTCGGCAGCCTCACCCAATCGCCCAAAATAACGACAGCGCGCTCGCAAGAAACAAAGCCGATGAGACGAGTACGGCGAGGCCTTCGCGATGGTGGCGGACGAAGGCGCGGGGACGGTCGATGAGGTCGTGCAGTGGTCCCCGCCCGGAGAGGAGGTCGAGATGCTGACCGATGGCGTGGTGCTCGATAGCGGAGACGACATGTCCCTGGCCTGGCCAAACCTTTGGGGGACGGGGCAGGCCGCCAGACACTGGAACCACCGCCGCGCCAGCGTTCGAGGTCACAGCGTTCCGGACTCCTATAAGAACAGTTCTTCTATAGGGATCCGGAACGCTGTGGCGTTTCGCTACCAGCGGCCGGGCGCCCGCCAGATGTGGCGCACCGGCGCCTACGGCCCCGCAGTGGTGCCCGACATCCGGGGCTGGTTGACCGACCGTCTCGGGGAGTTGGCCGGCTTCGATTTCATCGAGACTGCCGCGCAGGCCGGCGCCGACGCTCAGACGATGCCGCCTGCTGCTCGCCGCTTCTCACCCCGCCTTGCGCCCGGCACCGTCACATTCCCTCCGAGCGCTGCGATCCGCCCGCGTGGCCGGCACTTCCGGGCGCCGCTCTCGCCCGTCGCAGCCGCCTTCTTCTGATCAGCCCGGAGGACCAGCCATGCCCCGCAAGCCCGACCCAGACCGCCTCCCCCACCCGGGCCGCACCTCGGCCGAGCGTCGCGCCCTCGACCGCATCGGTTGTGGTGAGCCGCCAGCCTGCAGCCCGAAGACGCTCCGCAACCTGCTCGACGCTGGGCTGATCGTGGACGTCGGCACCGAGACCCGGTGGGATGCCCTCGGCGCGTACAAATCCCGAAATTCGCGATGCCGCTCCACATCCACTTCGCCTGGTGCAGCGCCGTCGCGTTCACTGATACTGAGATGGAAGCATTCGAGCGCGAACTGGAGGCGCAAGCATGAGCCAGCCCGTTACCCCCATCGAGGCCGCCGCCCGACGCCCTGCTGCGCATCGTCGTGACCGGCGAGCGCGAGCGCAGCGCCGCCGCCAACCCTGACTGGCAGAAGGGCCGGCCATGGGTTGATGCCCTGACGCCGGCCTCGACGGATGCCCTCGACGTGGCGGACCCCGTCGGTACCGCCTGCCGGGCCGAGCTGCGCCGGATCGGTCACGCCCTGCATGCGGCCAATCCGGGCGAGGACTTCGCCGCCGTGGAGGTGGAGATAGCCGAGATGGATCCGACGCACGCCGGCTGGCGCGCGATCGTGCTGGAGATGGCCTGGCACTGGATCGGGAGGCCGGCAGCATGAGTGGCGCTCCGTCCACCGCGTGCCACCTCTGGCGCACATCCTAGCCCCACACGACGGCATCGAGCGCGCTATGGCGTTCGCTAACGGCACCGTGCGAAGTCTCATTGCCGGGGTGATGAAGGCTTGGGTATTGGCGAGACTGTGGACCAGGCCAATGACTACCAACTTCCGTTAGCCTCGGCCTTCACGAACTCGATGCAGCGGCGCCGGGCTGTGTAGCCCTCTATCTGATCGAAGGCGTCCAAAAGCTCGCACGCCTCCTTGCTACGGAGGCGCTGCAAATCTGTGATCGCCTCCTGGAAGAAGCTCTCTACCGGGACGCCGAGACTTTTCGCGAGGATCCGAAAAAGCGCTGCAGTATCATCCATGGCTTAGGCAACCCCGATCTAACGGATGCCGTCGCCGTCAAAAGATAGATTTGCTGTTGTCCGAGTGCGGGAAGCTACCTTATGGCGCATGGGGCAGGCCTATGCCTGCCCAGAATCGCTATTCATGACCTGGAGGCATGGGGCTAGATCCAGAAAGAGTTCCTGAAAAGGGTTGCTGGCAGATCCGAGCATGAGCTTCCGCGAGCGCTGCGCTTACCAACCGAGACCCATCCCTTTTGTCTGCTTGGTCGGCTTTGCGCACCCCAGACGCCAGATCAGTGCGTTCAGGGCGATTAGCGCTTCCATTCGCATATCTAAGCGAGACGAGCCGCATTGATCGAGGTCGTGTGCCAGCGCATCGGAGGCGACCAGGGCGTCATCCATCGCTGTTTCTAGTCGGAATGTCGGTACGATCCGGCGACGCAGGTTCGCCACCGTGTTCTCGGCTGTCAGCCGCACCGCGTCGCCCATCCTGCCCGTCGCAGTCTCGACGATGTCAGTCCACGGCCACAAGGCCATGGCGAGGATTGGAGGAAGATCGCATGTCTCGTGCGCCTGTGCCCCTACAGGCAAGCCGCCGTGCGCAACGAGCGAACCACCGACGGGCGCCATTGTGGGCTTAGGCATTGTCACCGTTGGGCGTCCGACCAGGATGAGGGAGATCGTGCTGCAACCACCCGTATGCGCCCGGGCCGTGACAAGTTCTTCCCAACCATTTGTTCCGGGGGAGGCTGTGAAGGCGGCATCTCGGCTAGGCTGAGCAGGATTTGCGCGCCCTGGATGGCTGCCAGCGTCGTTGATGAAGCGCCGTGCTGCCGGGCCTCGTCGTCCAGCTGATCTAGTCGCTCGAAGAGCACCTCGGCTCGACTCTTATTGCGTCCTGCGGGGAATGCGCCGAGCAGCTCGATGAGCGCGTCCATAAAGCGGCAGGATAGAATCGGGAGCGTGGCAGCGTCGTCTGGCATGATGCGATCCCGAGAGCGCCGCAAAGCCCATCTGGTGACCGTTTTCCCGAACGTTGCCCCTGCATTTGACGGGATCGAGGCGCATTTAAGTGGAGGCTTACCTGGGCGTTGCGTGAGCACATCGCCCTCAACTTCGATGTCTCCGCTGTCCGCGACGCACAGGCTGCTCTACTCTCCGCGAGCCGCATGTCGGGTTTCGGCCGAGGTCGGCTTCTGAGCCGCGGCCATTCTCGTCTCCGAGCGCCACGAGGACGCTTGGGCGCGGCCCATGGGGGCCAGTTTTGAACCGTCGGCTGGGCTGATGGCCCCGTTCTGAGCGAGCGCCATCATACCAGCCAGGAGAGCCAAGCCGGTCGTGACGCTGGCGAGGATTGGCGTGAGATGCCGGGCGTGCTCGCGCAACTGGTAGATCGCTGCGCACCCAAAGGTGAAAGCGGAGGCCAGCAGGACAGCGAACGCTTGTTCAGTCATGACATAGTTCACCGACCCGAAGCCCATCCCGTTCACAGGTGCGCGTATGAGAACGCGCAATCCTTCGGCCCAATCACTTGTCGGTCGCCGAGAAGGCTACGCCCGGATGCGATGATCTGAACGGTCTGCCGGCTATGGCATGCGGTCCGCGCCATGACCTCTAAGTCGCGCAGATATGAGATCAGCAACTCGTGCGGAACTTCATCTGTGTTAAGAGCATCACCTACCTTTGCCGAAACGGTGCGCTCAAGCTCGGCCCAGAAATTTGCCGGGATTTGCATCTGCTTGTTCATGTATGCCGCCTGATCTGAAGGTGTCAGGTTGTTTTTGGTCACCTGAGGCTCGAGCGCTTCATCTAATGTTGGCTTTGTATCACTTGGAATGGCTTTATTGGCGCTGGGGAGATCGGTTCAAATCCAATCCACGAACTCGACGCCGATCTGCCCATCCTCGCGCCAGACCGCGCGGCACCGACGCGAACCGCCAGACAGGTCGGTAGCCAGCTCGAACTGATCCGGTACGGCCTCGGGCCGGGACACCAGCAATCGTGCGCCGCTGACCGAGATGTCGGCGATGGTGCATCCGGCCATCCAGCCGCCGTGCGAGATGACTGCCGCCTTCGAGGCGGGACTGCGTGGTGAACGAGCGGGAAGAGCGGGCACTGGCTACGCCTTGCATCTCATCCCCCCTCCATCAGGGTAGGGCGCAGAGGTTGAGCAAATGCTGTCTTGCATGGTGAGGCACGGAGGCATAGGCCGATGTGCAGGAGAGTGTCGTGAAACTATATAGCAGGTGCTATCTATCTTCATCCTGTTTTCATCCTGTTGTTTACAGGACCGCCCAGACCGGATCCGCGTGATGCCGAAGGAAGAAACCCAGTTCGAGCCCGGCCAGTCCGGCAACCCCGCCGGCTGATCGGCCCCCTTGGGAGTGGTCCGCCCTGAAGTATGGCTTTTGAGCCGACAGAGGACGGAACCGATGGCCCAACGACCCAAGCCCGAGGAGATCGTGAGCAAGCTGCGTCAGGTGGACGTATTGGTCTCACACGGACAG
>NZ_JAKSYN010000166.1:0-47393 GCF_022829565.1 Methylobacterium sp. J-001 | reverse complement strand
CCCTGCGAGACCAGGACATCGACCTGGCGCAGTTTGGAGACCATCTCTTCAGCCGTAGGCTTCTTCCGTCCCATGACGACATCCTCCACATGGCCCAAAGCCATACTTCAAGGAGCACCGCTTTTATGGAGGCAGGCCAGTACTCGCAGTGCAATTGGTCGATGGCGCCTCTTCCATGAGGCGACGGATGACACGATGGTGGGCCCGGCAGGACTCGAACCTGCAACCAGACTGTTATAAGCGGTCGGCGCTAACCGTTGAGCTACAGGCCGGCGCCCGCATAGCCCTCGCAGGCCTGCGAGTGCAATCTGTGTCCCATCTGCAAGCGGCGTAGCGGTGGGGTTCCTATTCGGCCGCCTCCGTCTTACCAGTACCCTCCTGATCGTCCTCAGCGTTGTCCTCGGCCTGATCGTCGGAGGCTTGGTTCTCCATGGTCGCAGCAGGAGCGCCGGCACGGTAGATGTCGCCATGGCGTTCGAGTTCGCCGCTCGTCGACATCACGCTGAGGTATGTGGCCAGGGTGTTGGCCGCCACGTCCGTCAGGCGCTCCGTGATCTGGGCGTGCGTCAGACCCTCTGTTCCGGCATCCTCAAGGAGCGCCTTGAGTCGACCCTTGGCAGAGTTCGCCCGGGGGCCTCGGGGTCCGCGGCCAGCGCGAGGCTGATTATCGCTGTTGGACGCATGGCGGCGCTTCGGCTGTTCGTCAGCCAGCTCATCCATCGCCGTGCCTTCAACGATCGACGCCAGCGACCGCTCGGCCATGCGGAGCTTCGTCAACTCGCCGCTCACCCGCTCGTACTCAGCCTCAAGGGTCTCGCGCTGACGTCTCACGTTGGACAGGGCCTTTGAGAGTGTGTCGTCATTTGCCATTGGTCGATCAACTTCTTCGGTTTTAGGGCGTGGGCTTACAGGCGTAGTCGCTAAGCGTATCATTTGGCCATCTCATGATCGTTGCGATGACGGAAGATCGCGCCTGCAGCCCGCAGAGCCTGCATGAAAGTGTTGAGCTGGGCAATCGTGACTGTGGGGTCGGCGAAGCTGCTCTCGGCTCGCGCCACAACGCTCACAGGAACCTTGGCGCGCTGAGCCAGATCTTGGAGCGCCCAGCGACGAGAGAGCGCGTCCGTCGGCAGGCGTTTTAAGCCATTGAAATT
Source organism: Methylobacterium sp. J-001 (assembly GCF_022829565.1). Lineage (NCBI taxonomy): Bacteria > Pseudomonadati > Pseudomonadota > Alphaproteobacteria > Hyphomicrobiales > Methylobacteriaceae > Methylobacterium > Methylobacterium sp. J-001. The sequence goes on along the minus strand of NZ_JAKSYN010000166.1, from coordinate 46,239 downwards.
CGGATAAAGGGTGAGACTTTGTCAGGTGTCATCGACATGCAAGTCGCGATCGAAGTCCATTACTCGGCACCACTGACCGCTTCGAGGCGCTATGTATCAAACCTTCACCGCAAGTCTCAATGCCGGTGACCGAACAGCGCAGACGTCCGTCCGGGTTGATGTTCTCCAGCCTGATCGCCACCAAAGTAACATCAATCCACCACCAGCTCCTATGGTAATGCTGTTAGCCATAACAATTGGACCAATTACGCGGCCTATTTAGATTGGCAGGCTTGGCCACGCAATGATTTGAGAGATAATCAAGTAATAACTTTGAGGCGGGGATTACCTGAAGCAGAGGAAGATAGACGTCAGATAAAATGAGGGTTGAGGTTTTTGATCAAAAATAAACAACAGTCGGTATTGTCGACAAATTAGTGCGAATGGTAACTGATGAGGCTGTACTATTTTCTCAGCAGGGCAATAGTTTCTTCGCGTGACTTGTGAACTGCAATGAATGTATGGATACCTTTAGGCAAGCTATTGTAATTGGTCGGTTGCTCAAAGTTTATGCCTCGATTGGCAATAGTGCTCAGCGCAAAGTTATGTTGCGATAAAACATCGACTATTTTGCTCAGATTATCTGAATGATCTGACGTCGATAAATAATATCTCAGCCGCACTATATGAATTTCACCAACGGCCAGCTTGCCCTGCAAGCCCTCTAAAACAAGATTGCTTTCGCGGTCTGTATTTAGATTTAAAATGTCGATTGATTTGATCGAGTTTTTCTCACAGTAGGCATCTCCTAACAATTCTTTGACGATTGTTTTTTCCCATTTGCCACCGCGGGGCACTCTCCCATGAATTAGCAATGACGTTTGAGGGTCAATAGGGTCATATTCCAGCAAGCGAGATCCGTTTTTATTCGATAGGCTAAAGTCGTTTAGTATAATTCGGTCAGACGACAATCTGGCGCTGAGATATTTATGTAGTAAAGGGTTAACTTCAAAAGCATGTATTTTCGCCATTGTAAATTTATTTAGACACACGGCAGCATATTCACCATCATTTGCACCTACATCAAGGATCGTATTTACTTCCAACTGAGCAATTTTATCGAGAAAATTCAGTTCTTCGCGGGAAACTGACTGATATTTCAGACCGCTACGTCTAATTTTTAAAAACGGAGCCCACCGAGCAATAAGATTATCTATAATGGTCCCGTTTTGCTTAACAGCCTGATTCATGTTCGGACCTGCTTCCTAGTCTTGTACACTCACTAGAGATCAAATCTCATTTTAGCATATTCCCGGCGTGACACAAACTGACGTTCCGGAAAATTTTGTAGGTCCTGATCACTCCTTACGACAATGGCTTGATGGTATTTCAAAAGAGTTCAAACATTTATACTGATGTTTAACATTCGAGAATCTGCTACTGGGTAGTTATATGCTGCCTAATTAAATCGATCTCACAAGTTTGAAACCGTTCGAGAGTTCTGTTTAATCAACATATCAATTGTCACTCAATTTTGTAATGCAGCTTGATCGAGATGGAGGCTGGCCGGTTAATGCAGGCTCTGCAGCCTGTTTGTATGCAAAGATAGGTTTGAGGAACCTGTTTTCGACCTGTTCGGCGCGAGCAGATCGCTGTTCGCATCAGACGTAAGTACCTGCAGTGCCACTCAAAATGGCTGACTTGGAGCCATTTTCTGATTTTTTCTGGCCTAAATTTTTGTGAAAACAGGTCATCTGGACAATCGCCGTAGCGACGATGGCCACATTGTTCCTGATGGATCTGTGTAATTCCATCGAGCGAACACTGCGAAATAAAATACTGAAATCAAATGGTAATCTATAAATAATGATACAAACCAACGGTTGCCACTTCCAGCCAGCGTTTTGAAAGTTCACAAAACATTTCGCGGCTTTTTCAATATCGATCGTCCGGAGCGTGGCGTCCGGACAGAAGGTTGTCTTACTTAAATCACCCCGCCCGCATTAGGTGGCGCCTCCCAATTTGGGGGAAGTGTGGCGAATTTACCTTAAAACGCGAACCCGACTTCGGCAGCAAAAGCGTCGAGGAGCGGCAGCGACGCGTCGAACAGCGGGCGCGAGCCGAAGGCGTCGCCAGCGCGTACAAATAGAGTTGCCTTGGCGTTGCGGTGCGGACCGAACACGCAGGCTAGGCGGCCGTCATCCTTAAGTTGGTCCAAGAGGGCTTGGGGCCTGACTTCCACTCGGCCGTTGATCAGGATCACGTCAAAGGGCGCCTGCTTCGGAACTCCCGCTTGTAGCGGGCCCTCGATGACCCGGGCCGAGGTTCCAAGGTTGGCTCGGGCCATCTCGGCGAGGTCGGGCGCCGATTCCAGCGCGGTCACATCCGCCCCGAGATTCGCCATCACGGCTGTGGCGTAGCCGGTACCGGTGCCGACATCGAGGGCCTTGGCGCCGGGCCGGATTTTCAGAGCCTGGACCAGGCGGGCCAGCACCATGGGGGCCGGCAGGCAGCGGCTCCCACCGTTCGCACCATCAAGTTGCAGGGTCTGATCGATATAGGCGAACGGCTCACGGCCCTTCGGCACGAAGGTCTCGCGCGGCACCGTGTCGAACGCGTCGAGAACCGCGTTGTCGTTCACGTCGAAGGTTCGCAACTGGCAGTCGACCATCATCCGCCGCGCCTGCGCGTAATCGATCATATATACGTGTCCTCGAACCGGATCGGAACGTCGCCCCCCGCCGGGCCGCAGCCCCCGGTCAAGCTCAAGTGTTCCGGACGCGCGCGTTGTCGGAGATCGCCCGCCAAAACGCAAGGTTTTCGCGTGTGGAGCAGGCCATGCGTGTCCAAGGCCGGGGCGCGACGCCATCTCTGGCAAACAGGCGGTCGGTGATCCGCTGATGCGCCCGCGTGGGTGACGACAGCACTCCGCTGTCGCGCCAGGGTTGTCCATGGACTCGCATCCTGCGGCTCAACGTTGAATAACGCGTGCAGACCGGACCGGGCGATCCAAGATCCCGGCTGTATCGGGAGATATCATGACGCCAGCCAGCAGGCCGACTCGAAACCGTGGATTCGCCGCCGCGCTCGCCTGCTTGGGTCTCGGGACCCTGGCCCCAGGCCTGTCGCGTGCGCAGGAGACGAAGGCCAGCTCCGCGCCGCCGGCCAGCGTGCAGATCGACCGCGGCTCGGCCCTCTACGGACGCCCCGAAGGCGGGGACGCCGCCAAGCTCGCGCCCGTCGCGGGGCCGCCCTTGGCGACAGCTGCCGCCAAGCTGCCGCTCGACAAGCTGAAGGTGCCGGAGGGCTTCAAGGTCGAGGTCTATGCCAGCGGCCTCGCCAATGCCCGCTCGATGACCCAGGCGCCGGACGGGACGCTGTTCGTCGGCACGCGCACCGTCGGCAAGGTCTACGCCGTGCTGCCGCAGGCCGGCTCGGACGGAAAGCGTGAGGTCAAGACCATTGCGTCCGGCCTGCACCGGCCGAACGGCGTCGCGTTCCACGACGGTGCGCTCTACGTGGCTGAGTTGTCGAAGATCTGGCGCTACGACGACATCGCCAAGCACCTCGACGGATCCGAAAAGCCGAGCCTCGTCTACGACGACCTGCCCAAGGACGAGGCCCATGGCTGGAAGTTTATCGCGATCGGGCCGGACAACAAGCTCTATGTCCCGGTCGGCGCACCCGGCAACATCGTGATGCCCCCGGACACGCACGCCCAGATCCGGCGCATCGATCTCGATGGCAAGAACGCCGAGGTGATCGCCCGCGGGGTGCGCAACACCGTCGGCTTCGATTGGAACCCGAAGACCAAGCAGCTCTGGTTCACCGATAACGGCCGCGACTGGGTCTCGGAGGACATCCCGAACGACGAGCTGAACGTCCTCACGGAGCCCGGCAAGCAGCATTTCGGCTATCCGTTCTGCCACCAGGGCACGTTCACCGATCCTGAATACGGCTGGGGCCATTCCTGCACGGAATTCACGGCGCCGGCGGCCCTGCTCGGGCCGCATACGGCTTCGCTCGGCATGCGGTTCTACACCGGCGCGCAGTTCCCGGAAGGCTACAAGGATGCCATGTTCATCGCCCGGCACGGCTCCTGGAATCGCACGACCAAGCTCGGCGGCGACGTGGTGGTGGCGCGGCCAGGCCCGGACGGCAAGGTTGCATCCGTGGAGCCGTTCCTGACCGGCTTCCTTCAGGAGAATAAGTACGCCGGCCGACCGGTGGACGTGCTGGTTGCTAAGGACGGGTCTCTGCTCGTCTCGGACGACTATAATGGCGCGATCTACCGCGTCAGCTACGGTCAGTGATGCGCCTTGGGGTGAGGATGGGGCTGATCCGGGGGCTTGCGTCCGTCCTTGGTGTCCCGCTGGCGGGTGCGGCGCTGGCTGCGCCCTATGCGGCGATGCAGGAGCGTCTCGCCCCCTGCGTCGCCTGCCACGGGGGTGGAGCCTCGGAAACGGAGGGCGTACCTTCCCTGGGCGGCCAGCAGGCGGATTACGTCGTGACGCAGCTGTTCCAGTTCCGGGAGAAGCAGCGCACGGCGCCCCCGATGAACGATGTCGCCGCCGGCTTCTCCGACGACGACCTGCGCGCCTATGCCGATGCCGTCGCGACCCTGCCGCCGCCCGCGTGGTCGGGGCCGGCCGCGGACCCGGCCCTGGTCACGCGCGCCCAGGCGCTGGTCTCAAAGCACCAGTGCAATTCCTGTCATGGCGCCGATCTGGCCGGCCGGGATGCGATTCCCCGAATCCGGGCCCAGCGGGAGGAATACCTCGCTCGGGCGCTGACGGTCTACAAGTCGAACGACCGGCCGGGATACGACCCCGCCATGAATGAGGTCGCGCAGGGCCTGAGCGAAGCCGACATCCAAGATCTTGCGGCCTACGTGTCAAGGCTCTGAGGGCCGCGCCTACCCCACCACGCGGAGCGTATCGCCCACCGCGAGCGCTCCACCGGCAATCACTTCGGCGTAAACCCCGAGGTCGCGGTGGCCGAGTCGCGCGTCAAGGGTCCAGGGGATGTCGTGGTCGCGCATGCCGCTCACCGGATCGACGTTGGTGGCGGCGCAGCGCACCGTGCGCTTGGTGATCTTGAGCCGCAGCCCGCTCGGCGCCTCGATCACCTGGCCGACCATGTCCAACTCGGCGAAGGGCGCGAGCCCCTCGATCAGCAGGTTGCCGCGGAAGCGCAGCGGGTCGACCGGCGCGCCGAGATAGTCTTCCACCGCCGCCACGCTTGCCCGGTTGATCAGCGAGACGTAGCCGGTGGGCGAATCGGTGAACCGGTATTGCGGCGGCGCCGCCAGCACCTTTGGCTCGCCCCGCAGGCTCTCCGGCAGGATGCGCCGCATCAGGTCGGCGAGCCCGTCCCGGCCGGCTTCCGTGTCGAGCCGGAAGGCCAGCGATTCCCCGGCATGCTCCACCGTGAGGGTGGCGGAGGAATCGTCGTAGCGGGTGCGCAGGCGGGCGAGCGCCTCGTCACGCATCAGCATCAGGTACTTGGTCTTGGGCTGGTGCCGCGGCGCCACCGGATTGAAGCCCGAAGGGCCGTTCTCGATGGCGTAGAGCCGGTCCCCCGGGAAGAACCCGCTGGTCTCCAGCTCGGCTCGGTCGAGCGGCTCCGGGCTCAGGCCCTTCACTGGGTAGCGGTAGAGGCCCAGGAGGGCGATTCTGAGCGCGGTTTGCATACGCAGAGGGTGGCTCGGAAAACCTGGGTCGCGCAAGGCCCCAGCCCCTTGTGGTGCGCAAATACAACACCACATCGAGCCTATCGGCGGCTTTCAGCGCCGGGGCCCCTAAGCGGCGGAGTGCCGGGGGGCGACGTTTCGGCAGAGCCGCGCCATCTCGGGCGGCGGATGTCGGCACGGGAGGGTGAGACACGCATGAATATCGAACTCTACACCGAGCGCGCCCGCGGTTTCGTCCAGGCAGCGCAGAACCTCGCGATGCGCGAGGGCCATCCGCAGCTTCAGCCTGGGCACCTGCTCAAGGTGCTGCTCGACGACCCCGAGGGCTTATGCGCCGGTCTGATCGACCGCGCGGGTGGGCAGTCGCGGGTCGCGCTGGCACAGACCGAGCAGTGGCTCGCCAAGCAGCCGAAGGTCTCCGGCAACGCGTCGGCCCCGCAGGCGACGCGCGAGCTGATGCGCCTGTTCGACACCGCCGAGCAGGCGGCCAAGAAGGCCGGGGATTCCTACGTCACGGTGGAGCGCCTGCTCCTCGCCCTGGCGGTCGAGAAGGAGTCCGAGGCCGGCCGTGCGCTGCAGGCGGCGGGCGTGACGCCTGCGTCGCTGAACGGGGCGATCAATGCGCTCCGTAAGGGCCGCACCGCCGACAACGCCTCGGCCGAGAACGCCTACGACGCGCTCAAGAAATATGCCCGCGACCTCACCGAGGCCGCCCGGGACGGCAAGCTCGACCCGGTGATCGGCCGCGACGAGGAGATCCGGCGGACCATCCAGGTCCTGTCCCGGCGCACCAAGAACAACCCCGTTCTGATCGGCGAGCCCGGCGTCGGCAAGACCGCGATCGTCGAGGGCCTGGCCCTGCGCATCATCAACGGCGACGTGCCGGAATCACTCAAGGACAAGAGCCTGCTGGCCCTCGACATGGGCTCGCTGATCGCCGGCGCGAAGTATCGCGGCGAATTCGAGGAGCGGCTGAAGGGCGTGCTCTCCGAGGTCACGGCGGCCGAGGGCGGCATCATCCTGTTCATCGACGAGATGCACACGCTTGTCGGTGCCGGTAAGGCGGACGGGGCGATGGACGCCTCGAATCTCCTGAAGCCGGCGCTCGCCCGCGGCGAACTGCACTGCGTCGGCGCCACCACGCTGGACGAGTACCGCAAGCACGTCGAGAAGGACGCCGCGCTCGCCCGTCGCTTCCAGCCGGTCTTTGTCTCGGAGCCGACCGTGGAAGACACGGTCTCGATCCTGCGCGGCCTCAAGGAGAAGTACGAGCAGCACCACGGCGTACGCATCCAGGACTCGGCCCTGGTGGCGGCGGCGATGCTGTCGAACCGCTACATCACCGACCGGTTCCTGCCCGACAAGGCGATCGACCTCATCGACGAGGCCGGCTCGCGCCTGCGCATGCAGGTCGATTCGAAGCCGGAAGAGCTCGATTCGATCGACCGCGAGATCGTGCGGCTGAAGATCGAGGCCGAGGCACTCAAGAAGGAGACCGATTCCGCCTCCCGCGACCGGCTGGTCCGCCTGGAGAAGGAGTTGGCCGACCTGGAGGAGCGCTCGGCGTCGATCACCGCCCGGTGGAAAGCCGAGAAGGACAAGCTCGGCACGGCCGCCGGCCTGAAGAAGAAGCTCGACGAGGCCCGCAACGAACTGGCCGCGGCCCAGCGCCAGGGCCAGTACCAGCGCGCCGGCGAACTCGCCTACGGCGTGATTCCCGGCCTGGAGAAGCAGCTCGCTGAGATCGAGGAGAAGTCCGAGGGCGGCCGCGACGGCATGATGGAGGAGGCGGTCACACCCGCCCACGTCGCCGGCGTGGTGTCGCGCTGGACCGGTGTGCCGGTGGACAAGATGCTGGAAGGCGAGCGCGAGAAGCTGCTCGCCATGGAAGATGCGCTGGCTAGGCGCGTTGTCGGCCAGCGCGAGGCGGTGGAGGCGGTCTCGACCGCGGTCCGGCGCGCCCGAGCCGGGCTTCAGGACCCGAACCGGCCGATCGGCTCGTTCATGTTCCTCGGCCCCACGGGCGTCGGCAAGACCGAGCTGACCAAGGCGCTCGCCGGCTTCCTGTTCGACGACGACACGGCGCTCGTGCGCATCGACATGTCCGAGTACATGGAGAAGCACGCAGTCGCCCGGCTGATCGGTGCGCCTCCGGGCTATGTCGGCTACGAGGAGGGCGGAGCGCTCACCGAGGCGGTCCGGCGGCGGCCCTATCAGGTCGTGCTGTTCGACGAGGTCGAGAAGGCGCATCCGGACGTGTTCAACGTCCTGCTGCAGGTTCTCGATGACGGAAGGCTAACGGACGGGCAGGGGCGGACGGTCGATTTCCGCAACACGCTGCTGATCATGACCTCGAATCTCGGGTCCGAGTACTTGGTGAACCAGCCCGCGGGCGAGGACACCGATGCGGTCCGCGACGAGGTGATGAACGTGGTGCGGGGCCACTTCCGGCCGGAATTCCTGAACCGGGTCGACGAGATCATCCTGTTCCACCGCTTGGCGCGGTCGGAGATGGGGGCGATCGTGGAGATCCAGCTCGGGCGCCTCGCGAAACTCTTGGAGGATCGCAAGATCACCCTCGACCTCGACGAGGAGGCCAAGATCTGGCTCGCCGACAAGGGCTACGACCCGGCCTACGGCGCGCGGCCGCTGAAGCGGGTGATCCAGAAGAACGTCCAGGATCCGCTGGCCGAGCTGGTCCTCTCGGGCAAGATCCATGACGGCGAGACGGTGCCGGTTCGGCTGGGCCCGATGGGCCTGATGATCGGCGACGTCACGGTCGGCGCCAAGCGCCGGCCGGCCAACGTAGCTCTGAACTGAGCGGCTCGGTTGCGAGCGAGGCGGTGCGCCGGATGACGGTGCGCCGCCATTTTCGTATGAGTCGTGCGTTCTGGACCCTCAGCCCACAGCGATGCGCCTGACGCGAGCGAGGATCGCCACCTGCAGCGCGAGGCCCGCAGCCGCCACAGCGGCGGCGGTGATCGGCAGGGCGGAGATTCCCGCCAGCGTGACCACCACGCCGCCGAGCGCCGCACCGGCCGCGCCGCCCAAATAGTTCGCCGAGCTGTTCAGCGCGACGGCGACGCTGCCGTGATCGGGCCGGAGGTGCAGCAGAGCATGCTGCTGCGGCGCCTGCGAGGCCCAGCCCATCGCCCCCCAGACCAGTAGCGGCAGGTAGCTGATGAGCGGGGTGCCGAGCAGGCTAGGGAGCAATGCGAGCGCCAGCGTCAGCGCGGCCAGGATCACGGCCATCACCCGGCGGGGATCGCGCGTCCGGTCGATCACCGGGCCGACCGAAAAGCTGCCCACCATCCCGCCGATGCCCCAGGCCCAGAAATAGGAGGCCGCGGCGTTGCCGAGCCCGGCCTGGTCGAGGAGCGGGGCCAGGTAGGTGTAGAGCCCCAGGCTGGCGATGGCGGTGAGGAAGGTCACCGCCACCGTCGCAACCACCGATGTGTCGGTCAGCAGGGCGATCCGGGCCCGCCACGAGGGCGGCTCCGCAACCTCGATGTCGGGCAGGCGGGCCAGGATGGCGACCGTGGCGACGGCGCCCAGAAGTGTCACCATCCAGAGGGCGCTCTGCCAGCCGAGCCGTTCGGCGATCCACAGCCCGGCCGGCACGCCGATGACCGTCCCGGTGCTCATGCCCCCGAGGGTCAGCGCAAGGGCGCGGCCCTTGCGGCCCGGCTCCACCAGAGTGGCCGCGGACGCGATCGCTACCGGCGCGTACAGACCGGCCGCAAGGCCGGCGAGCGCCCGGGCCAGGAGCAGCCCCAACAGGCTGGTGGCGAGGGCGCTCAGCATGTTCGCGATGGTGAAGACCGCGAGCGCCAGCCCGAGGATCCGCCGCACCGGCTTGTCGGCCAGCAGGGTGGCACAGACCGGGGCGGCCAGCGCGTAGGCCAGGGTGAAGACCGTGACCGCCTGCCCGGCCTCGCCGGGCTCGACCTGGAACGCGGCGCCGATCCCCGGCAGCAGCCCCGCGACCACATACGCATCCAAGCCCAGGGCGAACATCCCGAGCGCCAGAACCGCGATTCGTCTCATGTCTCGCCGCCTCTTTACGATGTACGACGAAAATCGTACATAAACGGCGCCATGAGCCCTCGCAAGTTCTTCCATCCGGACGTTTCCGAGCTGACCCTGCACCGGATCCTGTTCGCCCTGAGCGATCCGACTCGCCTGGCGGTGGTGTTGGATCTGCTGAAGGACGGTGAGCGCGCGTCGGGCGATCTCCTGGCCGAGAGCGTGCCGCGCTCGACTATGACGCACCATCTCAAGATCCTACGGGAGGCCGGCGTGACGCGCACCCGGCCGGAGGGGATGCGCTGCCTGATCTCGCTGCGCCGGGAGGATGTCGACGCGCGCTTCCCCGGGCTCCTCGACGCGATCATGGCTCATGGCGGGGCCGAGGCGTCAGCGCCGTAAGGAACGGGTTTCCGAAGGGCATGCCCTTCGGCGGGTTATCAGGGCCGAGCCCTGATGTTGCAGGGCTCGGCCCTGCACCCGCAAAAAGTCGAAGACCTTTTGAAACCAGGGTTTTTCAAGCGTCGGGCAGGCCGCTAGGCCTTGCGGATTGCTTTCGCCAGATCGGCTGCCTGGTCGCGGTCGCGGCAGACCAGCCAGAGGTCGTCGTGGGCCGACAACTCGGCGTCGAACAGGTCGATGAAGGCGGCCGGCGGGGCGGCGAGGTCCGGCCAGTGGTAGAGGCGAAAGCCCAGCGCCTCGAAAAGCGGCAGGATCGGCGCCAGGTCCCACAACATGCTGTTGACGACCGTCGCGTCGAGCCGCCCGGTGGCCAGGAGCGCGGCGTCCGAGATCGATCCGCCCTCGCTCCAGGGGAACCAGGCCCGCCCATAATCCAGGGTGAAGCGCTGCGCCGCGACGGCGAGCCAGCCGACATGGCCCGTGCGGCTGGTGGAGGGTTTCAGCGCGCGCAGGGCCTCCGTCCGGCGGCCGCCCCGGGTCGGCGCCCAGAACGCCCGGCCTTCATAGGCCGCGAATAGGATACCCCGGGCCGCCTCCGCGAGTTCGACGCGGGCGGGGCCGGACCGGTCCTCGTTCCAGGCCGGCAGGTTCATCACGCCCGCCCGGGGCCAGCCGGCGCGGCAGGCCGCCACCATGACACCCCAGCCCGACAGGCCGCCCGCGAAGGGCCGCGTGCCGTCGATCGGGTCGCCCACGAAGGTCCAGGCATCCCGGGCGAGCATCGCTTTCGCGGCCGCGTGGCCCAGATCGCCGGCGGTCTCCTCCTCGATCAGATCGGGCCCGAAGCGGGCGTGCAGCAGACGGCTGACCGCGAGATCGGCCTCGGTGAGCGCCTGCCCGAGATCCGGTCCCTTGTTGGTCATGTCGAGCCCGGATGCGCGCATCGTGAGGGCCAGCAGGGCGGCCTCCTCGGTGAAGGCCAGCATCTCGGCCAGGACGGCGTCGATCGAAGCGTCGGGTTGGATCATGCGGCGAACAAATCCGGGCGGCGCAGCATCAGCGCCTGAACCAGCACCAGGGTCTTGAGGTCGACCAGACGGCCGGAACGGGCCTGCTCTGCCAGGTCGGACAGGGGCAGCTCCAGCACCGCGACCTGCTCGCCCTCGCCGGGCAGGCCGCCGCCGGGGCCTACCCGGTCGGTTTCGGCATAGGGCGCGAGGTAGAGCCACAGGCGCTCCGAGGAGACGCTCGGCATACTGTAGGCATGCGCCACGGGTTCGAGCTGCTCGAGCCGCAGGCCCGCTTCCTCCATCGCCTCACGGATCGCAGTCTCTTCCGGCTCGCCGCCGTCGAGGCCGCCTGCGGGCGCCTCGTCGAGGGAAGCGGGCTCGCCCCAGAAGGCGGGCCCGACCCGGTTCTGCCGGACCAGCAGGGCGACCCGGCGCCCGGGATCGTAGGGCAGCACGCATGCCGCCTCGCCGTGGTCCTCCAGGGCCCGCGGCACCGTGCTACCGTCGGGCTGGGTGAGCGTGGCGATGCCGAAAGTGTTCCAGCCTTTGTGGATCACCTGCAGGGGGAGGGCGGTCTGCGTGTCAGTCATGGACGCGGATCAGCGCTGGGTGGTGGTGGCGGTCTGGCCGAACATCACCTTCTTGGCGTCCTCGCTCATGGTCTTTCCGTGATCGGGATTGACCTCCGGCGCCCGGGCATACGCCGCCTTGGTGGCAGGCCGCTCCGCGATGGCGGTGAACCAGCGCTTGAGATGGGGGTGCTCGTCGAGGTTCTGCCCCTGCTTTTCCCACGGCACGATCCACGGGTAGCAGGCCATGTCGGCGATCGAGTACTCGGAGCCCGCGATGTAGGGGCGGTCGGCTAAGCGCCGGTCGAGCACGCCGTAGAGCCGGTTGGTCTCGTTCACGTAGCGCTTGATCGCGTAGTCGATCTTCTCGGGGGCGTATTGCGAGAAGTGATGGTTCTGGCCGAGCATCGGCCCCAATCCGCCCATCTGCCAGAACAGCCATTGCAGGACCTCGGCCCGACCACGCAGATCACGCGCGATGAAGCGCCCGGTCTTCTCGGCGAGATACAACAGGATCGCGCCTGATTCGAACAGAGAAACCGGCGCGCCGCCATCGGCCGGCTCGTCATCGACGATCGCCGGCATGCGATTGTTCGGCGCGATCTTGAGAAAATCCGGGTTGAATTGTTCGCCTTTGCCGATGTTGACCGGCTTGATCCGGTAGGGAATGCCGGTCTCTTCGAGGAACATCGTGATCTTGTGGCCGTTCGGCGTCGGCCAATAGTACAGATCGATCATCGGATTGTGTCCTGCTGGCGCATCATCCCTGACGGCGATGCCGACTTTCGGAAAAGATGATGCCAAAACAAAGCTCGCGCGCCGCCTCGTGGATGCACGATCCGGCGGAGGCCCCGAGCCCCTGTTCCGGGGAGGTGGGCCCGCGACGCGCCTCGGTCAAGCATGGCCCGGGCCAGCTGATCCATCGCGGCCTCACCCGCCGGCGCAGCCCTGAACGTCCACGTAGAGGGCGTAGAGCGACTGGCTCGCCGCCATGAACAGGCGGTTCCGGTGCCGACCGCCGAAGCAGAGATTGGCGCAGCGTTCCGGCAGGCGGATGCGGCCGATCAGGCGGCCGTCCGGGTTGAACACCATCACGCCGTCCAGCGCGTCGTCACCCATACCCCAGCCGCACCAGAGGTTGCCATCGGTATCGCAGCGGATCCCATCCGGGGTGCCCGGCCCGGCATCGATCAGAACCCGGCGGTCGCGTAGGGTCCGGCCGTCGACAACATCGAAGGCGACGATTCGCCGGGTCGGCTCGCTGCGGGACTCGACCAGATAGAGCTTCGATTCGTCCGGTGAGAAGCACAGGCCGTTCGGACCGGCCATGTCGTGCGCGACCACCGCGAGCGCGCCGGTCTCGGCGTCCACCCGGTAGACGTTCTGCGGCAGCTCCGACTCGGCCCGCTCACCCTCATAGAACCCGGCGATGCCGAAGGTCGGATCGGTGAACCAGACCGAGCCGTCGCGGGCGGTGACGACATCGTTCGGCGAATTGAGGCGCTTGCCCTCGAACGCCTCCGCCAGCACCGTGATGGCCCCGTCATACGCGGTCCGCACCACCCGGCGGCCGCCATGCTCGCAGGTGATGAGCCGCCCCTGCTGGTCGCGGGTGTTGCCATTGGCGAATCCCGACGGCTTGCGGAACACGCCGACTGCGCCGGTCTCCTCGTCCCAGCGCAGGATCCGGTTGTTGGGGATGTCGCTCCATAGGAGATAGCGCCCGTCCCCGAACCAGACCGGCCCCTCGCACCAGCGGCAGCCGGTCGCCAGACGCTCGACCGCCGCGCTGAACACCCGATAGCGGGCGAAGGACGCATCGAGGATCTCGATGGCCGGATCCGGATAGCGGGTGCTCGGTATCCACACGGATCTGATCTCCCCCATCGGCGCGCAATTCGGCGCGCGGCGCCCGCGATACAGAATCGCCGAAGAGATGCCAGAGGAGGAAAGGCTACCACGTTGCCGAAGGCATGGTCGCCGCGCAAACGCTAGCTTGGGCGCTTGCGGTTTAAGACAAGAAACCCGCAGCGCGACCTCGCGGGCGCGACGAGGACCAAGATCCCCCACCGCCTGTTTCCGAGCCGCACCTCCACCGCCCCCCAATGGACATGCAGCCGGTTCGTCGGTGCGAGAATCAGCCCTCGCCGTCCCTATGAAGAGCCTAGTTGCAGCAGAATTGTCTGACAAGTGATCGACGCGTTTGTCGATCGGCCCTTGCCCGATGCGGTTAATCGGCCTGGCGGGCCAGCTGGTGCCGGCTGCCCCGTTGCGTCAGATCCCCCGAAACGCTAGGGCTTACGTGCCGTAACGGGCAGTCGGGGTGTGGCGCAGTCTGGTAGCGCACCTGGTTTGGGACCAGGGGGTCGTAGGTTCGAATCCTATCGCCCCGACCATTCGATCAGGAGCTTGTCGAGTTCAGATGCCGAGTGCTCGCATCTTCCGTCCATCCCGGGACGCCACGCAGTCGGGGTTGGCCCGCACCAAGCAGTGGATCCTGGAGTTCGACCAGACCAGCCCGCGCGAGATCGATCCGTTGATGGGCTGGAACGGATCGGCTGACATGATGCAGCAGGTGCGTCTGGAATTCGACACGGAGGAGGAGGCGGTGGCTTACGCCAAGCGCGAGGGCATCGCCTATCGGGTCGAACAGCCGGCCAAGCCGGTGTTCCGCAAGGGCCTGTCCTACTCGGACAACTTCAAGTTCAACCGTACGGCACCCTGGACGCACTGAGCAGTTCCGGCATCGTCGGGTGAAGCGACCGCCGCTTTTCAAGTCTTCCGGCGCGCTTCCCATGCGGCGTAGGGTGCCTCGCCAGCGGGCCGGATCTGTCTGAGGCGCATCGGCTGCTCCTCCAGGGGACGGCACAGTTCCGCATAGATGGTTGCGCTGTCCGCGCCGTGCTCTTCAGCCTCCTCGGCCGAGAAGGCGAAGTATCCCTCGCGAAAGCCTGCGAGCCGCATCGCGGCGTGACACATCGGGCAGGGGCGCCCACTCGCATACATCACGCAATCGGAGAGGTCGCGCCGCGCCAGCATCTGGCTGGCCTCTCGCAGCGCCACCATTTCTGCATGCGCACTCGGATCGTTGGTGGCATGGACCGTGTTGGCCGCTCGGACCAGCACGGCACCGTCGTGCACGATGACCGCGCCGTAGGGGGAGCCGCCGGCCTGCACATTCGCCTCGGCCAGCGCGACTGCCTCGCGGATATAGGTCTCGTGATCCGACATTGCTGCGACACTCCCGAACTGCACGCGCCAACGCGCCGTGGGCCCGAGGGTTCAGAACGCGTAGCGGACGGTGCAATAGGGCATGGTCTCGGCCAGCAGGGCCTTGAACCGGGTGAGCCATTGGCCTTTCCAGCCGGTTCGGTAGCGCAGGTTGGTGCCGCCCCCCTCGGAGATCTTCGCCTCCTGGATGTCGGGCCGCCACAGCAGCTCCTCGGCCTTCGGGTGCCAGCCGAGATTCACGTCGTGCAGGCCCGCATTGTGGGTCAGCATGATGATCTCGCATTTGAGCTGCGCCTTGGCAGCGTCCGACAGCGTGCCGTCGATCTCTGAGAACAGCGCACGCCAATCCGCCTCCCAACCCTCGTAAAGGATCACCGGCGAGAAATTGGCGTGGACCTCGTATCCGGCGGCCACGAAGTCGTCGATCGCGGCGATCCGCTCCGCGATCGGCGTTGTGCGGACGTCGACGATCTTGGCGATCCGGGCCGGCATCAGCGAGAACCGGATCCGCGTCTTGCGTTGTGGATCGTAGGCCAGCAGGTCGCGATTGACCGCCTTCGTGGCGAAGGAGGCCTTCGCGTTTGGCAGGGTGCGGAATTGCTCGATGAAAGTGCGGACGCCACGGCTCACAGCAGCGTCCACCGAGAGGTCGCCGTTCTCGCCGATATCGTAGATCCAGTACATCGGGTCGATCGAATCGGGTTCCGGTAACGGCCCCTGGCGTCCGGCATGGCGGGCGATCGCTGCGCAGGCCTGGTCGATGTTCACGAACAGCGAGATCGGATTCGAGAAACCCTTGCGCCGTGGCACGTAGCAATAGGCGCAGGCCATGGCGCAGCCGTTCGAGGTGGAGGGCGCAATGAAGTGCGCGCTGCGGCCGTTCGGGCGCATCGTCAGGCTCTTTTTCACGCCGAGCACCAGGGTTGAGCGCTTGATCCGCACCCAATCCTCCACCGAGCCCGCATTTCCATGCAGCGCCGGGATGTTCCAGTGCGATGGCACCGGGATGCGCTCCGCGTCGGGAAAGCGCGTCAGGATCTCTCGGCCGATCGGGAAATCGCCCACCGACGGCTCGTGATAGATGGTCCGGATATCGAGGAGGTCACTGGTCAGGGCCATGAAGGATCCGGGGCCCGGTGACGGCCCTAAATCGAATATGGCGCGGGGCGGCGCGACCGGAATGGCTTGCGACGCGCCGCCCCAAGGCCGCGCGCCAAGTCAGGAGAGTGTGCGGATCTCCAAGTTCAACACTCTCTTACGACTCTTGGTTGATTATCGTGTGCCTCTGATTGGACGCACGATGACGATTCACCACCTGGTGGAAACGGCCCCCGGGACGGCAGCTTCCGGCGACGCGGGACGGCTGCAGGCTCTGGTCCGTCGGGATCAGCTCGAGGCCGTACGCGGCAGCGTCCTCACCGCGATCCCGGTCAACATGCTACTCGGGTTGGCCAGCGTCCTGGTGGCGTTCCAGAGCGGTCATGGCCGCGCCGGGATGATCTGGTACGCGGCCTCGACCGGGGCCAACCTCCTGCGCATCGGCCTGTGCCGGGCCGCATGTCCGGGTCTCGTGCTGACGGCCGAGACGGCACCGGCTATGGCCGCGGCCGCGTCGCGTTCGGTCGAGGGGCATCTGCGCGCCAGCACGCTGGCGGCCTTGCTGTCGGGACTGGTCTGGGCGTTTCTGCCACTGCTCTGTGCCGGCTACACGTCCCCGCAGACATTGTTCTACCTCACTATAACCTGTGGGATCACCGCTGGCGCGGTCACGCATGGGACCGCGTATGCTCGGATCCCGTTGAGCTTCATTGTGCTGCCGTTGCTCTCGGTGGCCTTCTGCCTGTTCGCCGCCGGCGGGTTCGACCGCGTCTGCCTGTCGGCCTGCGTGCTGCTCTACCTGGCCGCCCTGTCACGAACCGCGTTCCAGAGCGAAGCCGGCTTCCGCGAGGCGAGCCGGCTGAAGAACGACGCCACCGCGTTGGCCCGCTCCCGGGCCGAGGCTCAGGCCAGCGCCAACGCCTTGGTCGATGAGATGCGCTGGCGCGCGACCCATGACGACCTCACCGGGCTGCTCAACCGGGCCGGCTTCATTCAGCAAGCGGAAACGCGTCTGGACGCCGGGACCGCCTGCCTGCTGCTTCTCGACCTCGACGGCTTCAAGTCGGTCAACGACGTCTACGGCCACCAGACCGGCGACCGGGTGCTGGTCGAAGTGGCGCGCCGTCTGCGCGCCGCCTTGCCGCCCGGTGGCTTGGCCGCTCGGCTCGGCGGCGACGAGTTCGCGGTGCTGTACGATCCGGCGGCCACCGGTCTGCCCTACGAGACCCTGGCGGCCGCCCTGATCGCCGCGGTGGCGCAGCCCTTCGACGGCTTCGACGAGGCGCGGCTCGGTGTCAGCATCGGCGTCCATGCGGAGCCCGAGCCCGATTTGATGGCCATGCTCAGCTGCGCCGATGAGGCGCTCTACGCCTCCAAGGCTGCCGGGCGGAACCGCTTCCGGCTGTTCGACGTGGGGCTGCGCGATCGCCTGGAGATGCGACGGGACCTCGAGCGCGACCTCTCGCATGCCCTGGTCGAGAATGCCCTCGAAGTCTGGTTCCAGCCGATCTACGCGCTCGATGCCCGGACTTTGGTCGGGCTCGAGGCGCTGGTGCGCTGGCACCACCCGCGCCTCGGCTGGATCGCGCCCCCGGACCTGATCGCCGCGGCTGCGATGGCAGGCCTCACTGAGTCGCTCTTGCGCTTCATCCTCGATCAAGTCTGTCGAATGATGCAGATCCTGAGCGTCCAGGGTCGCGGAACGGTCCGGGTGGCGATGAACGTCTCGCCCCGGGAAATGGCGCAGATTCCGGTTGACGAGATCGTCATCGCACGCCTCGGCGCTCTGGGCCTGCCGTCAGCCCAGTTGGAGATCGAGATCACCGAAGAGACCGCCCTCGATCTCGGTGCGGTGCAGGGCAAGCTCCAGGCGCTCTCGCGCGCCGGCATCCGGGTCGCGCTCGACGATTTCGGCATCGGCTACTCGTCGCTCTCATCCCTGCGCCAGCTCCGGGCCGACCGAATCAAGATCGACCGGAGCTTCGTCACCGGCCTCAGCACCTGTGACGACAAGCGCGGGCTGGTCCTGGCGGTGCTCGGCCTCGGCAACCTGCTCGGGCTCGAGGTGGTGGCCGAAGGGGTCGAGTCGCAGGAGGATCTGCAGACGCTGCAGGCGATGGGCTGCCCGTTCCTGCAGGGCTATCATCTCGGCCGGCCTATGCCGGTGCAGGCCCTGGAGACTACGGTGCTCGTCGCGCCGCAAGCGGCAGTCGCTTAACCCAGCCGGTAATCCGTCATCCGGGCGCGCCGGGCGCTGCGGCGGTAGGCCATGACCGAGTCCGGCCACAAGGTCGCGTTGCGGCCCTCGGCGTCAAGATACCAGCTGCGGCAGCCGCCCGCCTGCCAGATGCTGTCGGCGAGCCGGGTCCGGATTCGGTCCAGGAAACGAGCCTGCGCTTCCGGGCGGACATCGATCGCCCGGGCGCCGCGGCGCAAGGCCGCCAGGCAGTCAAGCACGTGGTGCACCTGAACCTCGATCATCGCGATGATCGAGTTGTGCCCCAGCCCGGTATTGGGGCCGAGCAGCATGAAGTAGTTGGGAAATTCAGCGACCGTGATGCCCTGAAAGGCGCCCATCCCGCCGCCGGCCCAGGCATCGGCCAGGCGCAGGCCGCCGCGCCCGACGAGGTCCATCCGGGCGAAGCTCCCGGTGACATCGAAGCCGGTGGCGTAGACGATCACGTCGAGATCGTGGGCGGTGCCGTCCGCCGTGGTCACGCCGGACTCCGTGATCCGGGCGATGTCGCCGGTCTCCAGGGTGACGTTCGAGCGCTGCAGGGCCGGGTAGTAATCGTCGGATATGAGCACGCGCTTGCAGCCGAGGCGGTAGTTCGGCGTCAGCTTCGCGCGCAGGTCCCGGTCCTTCACCGCCTTGGCGAGGTGGTGTCGGGCCAGGCCCTCCGCCTGCTTGGTCAGCTTCGAGACCTTGGTGAAGCCGAACAGGGCGCGCAGCTCGTGCAGCCAGAACAGCCGCGCGCGCTCGATCCGCCGAAGCAGCGGCAGGCGCCGGTAGCGCGCCTTCGTGGCCTCCGCGATGGCGTGGTCGTTCTTGGGCATGATCCAGGGTGGCGTCCGCTGGAACAGGGTGAGGTGGGCGGCGACCTTGGCGAGTTCCGGCACGACCTGAATCGCGCTCGCCCCGGTGCCGATCACCCCGACGCGCTTGCCCGCGAGAGCGACGGAATGGTCCCAGGCCGCGGTGTGGAAGGCCGGACCCGCGAAGCTGTCCCGGCCCGGCAGGTCGGGATAGGCCGGATGGTGCAGGCCGCCCATGCCGGAGACGATCACTCGGGCAGTCAACGGCCCGCGATCGGTCTCCACGTGCCAGAGGGCGCGGGCCTCGTCCCAGGTCGCGCCCGTGAAGGTGGTCTTGAGCTGGATCAGCGGCATCAGCCCGTTGCGCTCGGCGGTCTCGCGCAGATAGGCGTGGATCTCGGCTTGCGGCGCATACATCCGCGTCCAGTCGGCCTTGGGGGCAAACGACAGCGAGTAGAGGTGCGAGGGCACGTCGCAGGCCGCGCCCGGATAGGTGTTCTCGTGCCAGGTCCCGCCGATGTCCGCCGCCTTCTCGATCACCCGCAGGGGACCGATCCCGGATTGCTTGCAGCGGATCGCCATGGCGAGGCCGGAGAATCCGGCACCGACGATCAGGACCTCGAGGATGTCAGGGACGGTGTCGGGCGCGGTCATCGCGAAAGGCTCCCCGATGCGGCAGCACCCTGCGGGGCGTGCGCCTTCAGGAAGGCGGCGGCCTCGTCGAGGGAGGTCCGCGCCTCCGGCAGGATATGGGCGGCGAACTGCCAGGCATGGGACACGACGGGAAAGACCTTCAGCTCGGTCACGACCCCGGCCGCCCGGGCGCGCTCGGCCATGCGGATGGAATCGTCGCGCAGGACCTCCCGTTCGCCGACATGGAACAGCAGGGGCGGGTAGCCGGTCGGATCGGCGTTGATCGGCGAGATCCGGGGATCGGCCGGGTCGGCCTTACCGAGATACATCGTGCGGATCACGGCGAGCGCCCCGGGGTCGAACATGGCGTCGCGCCACGCATTGCTGCGCCGGGAGCCGTCCTCGGAGACGAAGTCGGTGGCGGGTGAGAACAGGGCCGCGGCCCAGGGCATCGGCAGGCCGCGGGCCCGCGCCTCGCCGATCGAAACCAGGGCTAGGTTGGCGCCCGCCGACTCGCCGGCGACGCAAGCCGCTCCCTCGGCGCTGAACGCCTGCCAGACGGCAACCGCGTCCTCGACCGCCGCCGGGAAGGGGTGCTCGGGAGCGAGGCGGTAATCGGGGACGAACAGGGAGAACCCGCGGAGGGCCAGCGCCCCGGTCACCGGCCGGTGAGTTTTCGGCGAGCAGGCGATGAAGCCGCCGCCGTGGATGTAGAGCATCCGCTGCTGTCCGGCCCCTGATTTCGGCCGGACCCATTCCCCCCGGATCCCGCCGACCGTGCCGGGCTCGTAGGTCACGCCCTTCGGGTCGAGGAAGGCCGGGGCCTCGAAGATCCGGCGGAATGCGGCCGCGTCCCGGGCCTTCGCCAGGGGACCGCGGACCTTGTTGCGGACCATCCAGGTGCCGAGATACGCGCGCAGGCTTGCCATCTCAGACCTTCCCGCCGGACAGGCGCACGATCGTCTTCCAGTAGCCTGCTGGCATCAGGCGCTGGATCAGGGCCGCGCTCTTGGCATCCTTGCCGATCAGGATGCGGGGCTGTCGGCGCTCGATCCCCTGGATGATCGCGGCTGCGGCGTCCTCGGGTGAGAGGGTGAGCAGCTTGCCGAACGCCTCCCGGGCCTTCTCGTCCTCCACCCGGGCGCGCTCGGCCGCATCCGGATCGGTGGGCGGGCGCGTGCCGCGGGCGCTGCGGGCGATGGCGGTGGCGACGCCGCCGGGATGGACCACCGTCACCCCGAGCCCGGTGCCGGCATATTCGTGCCGCAGGGCTTCGGTGAAGCCGCGCACCGCGAACTTGCTCGTGGCGTAGGCGACCTGGCCGGGCGGGGCGATCAGCCCGAACAGGCTCGACAGGTTGACGATCTGGGCCGCCGGCCGGGCCCGCAGCATCGGCAGGAAGGCGTGGCACATCCGCACCACGGCACGCAGGTTGATGTCCATCAGCCACTCGAAATCTTCGAGATGCGTTTCTTCGAACCGGCCGCCGAGCGCCACGCCCGCATTGTTGATCAGGATGTCGAGGCGGCCGAACCGGCCCGCGGCCCATTCCGGCAGCCGCTGGATCGCCTCAGCGTCGGCGAGGTCGAGGACCTGGGTCTCCACCGCCGCGCCGGTGGCGCGCACCTTGCCGGCAATGGTCTCCAGGCCTGTAGCGTCGCGATCCACCAGCAGAAGGCGACAACCCTTGGCGGCCAAGCCCACCGCCAGGGCGGCGCCAATACCGCTCGCGGCGCCGGTGAGGAGCACGACGGCGCCCGCGAGTTGGAGTTTCTGGGCCAAGCCGTACCTCCCGTTCCGCCGGGCATACCCGACGCTATCGTGGGGATAGCCCTGGCCGCGCAGATTGTCTAGGGTGAATACCCTAAAGCGGATTTGGGGACCATGCAGGAAGGCGTCAGCCGCACGGGGCGGGGGGCCGCCACGCTGGAGCGGGCGACGGGGACGCGCGAGAAAATTCTCGCGCAGAGCCTCGCCCTGTTCAACGGCCGCGGCCTCGGCCGGGTGACCACCGCGGAAATCGCCGCGGCTTCCGGGATCCGGGAGGGCAATCTCCAGTACCATTTCCCGCGCAAGAGCGGGTTGGTGGAGGCGCTGTTCTCTACCTTCGAGGTCGAGGCCGAAGCGGTGGCGGGCCGCATGCCGGCCGATCCCGCCGCGCCTGAGGCGCTGCTCACCTATCAGCGCGGCTGGTTCGACCTGATCTGGCGCTACCGCTGCATCTACCGCGACGGCATCGCCATGGTGGAGATCGCCCCGGCTTTGCGCCCGCGGGTCCATGCCCTGCGGGCGCGGACGCAGGCGCTGGCGCGGGGCGTGTTCGAGGCGGCCCAGCAGGCCGGGCGGCTGCGAATCGAGCCGGACGCGCTGGGGCGGCTCATCGACAATGCCTGGATCGTGTCGAGCCACTGGATGAGCCACCGGCTCCAGGGCGGCACCGAGCTGACCCAGACCGATCTCGACTGGGGCTTCGCGCAGGTCAGCGACCTGTTCGCCCCCTACCTCGTGGTGGATCGCCCGGGCTGATACGCGCTTGGCCCGAACCTTTCATCCGGCTGCCAGGCGCGACACGCAAGGACACGATGCTCGACCGACTGAGCCATGCCGGCCTCTCCATCCTGCTGCTGCTGGTGATCGCCGCGCTGTTCTCCACCAACCGCCGGGCGATCCGCCCCCGGGTCGTGCTCACCGCCCTGGCGCTGCAGGTCGGGCTCGGCGCCCTGGTGCTGTTCCTGCCCGCCGGGCAGGCGACGCTGAGGGCCGCCGCCGACCTGGTGGCGACGGGGCTCTCCTACGGTGACCGTGGTACGGCCTTCCTGTTCGGCGGGTTGGTCGAGCCGCGCATGTTCGAGCTGTTCGGCGGCTCCGGCTTCATCCTGGCCCTGCGGGTGCTGCCGCAGATCCTGTACGTCTCGGCGCTGATCGGGGTGCTGTACCATCTTGGCGTGATGCAGGCACTCGCCCGGGGCCTCGGCGCGGTGCTGCGGCGGATCCTCGGCACCTCACCGATCGAGTCGTTCTCGGCGGTGATCACCATCGCCATCGGCCAGAGCGAGATCGCGGTGGCGTTGCGGCCGTTCCTGCCGCTGCTCACCGGGGCGGAGCTGTTCGCCGTGATGGCGAGCGGCGCCTCCTCCACCGCCGGGTCGATCCTGGCGGGCTACGCGGCGCTCGGGGTGCCGATGACCTACCTGCTCGCGGCCTCCGTGATGGCGATCCCCGGGGGGCTGCTCTACGCCAAGATCCTGATGCCCTCCACCGAGCCGACCCGGATCGCCACCACCCGCGTGGAGTTCGGCGAGACCCGGGCGGCCAACATCATCGAGGCGGCGGCCGACGGCACCCAGAAGGGCCTCGCGGTGGCGGTCTCGGTCGGCGCGATGCTGATCGCCTTCGTGGGCCTGATCGCCCTGGCCAACGGGATCGTGGGCTATCTCGGCGGTCTGGGCGGCTATCCAGCGGCCTCGATCGAGGGCGTGCTCGGTTGGGTGCTGGCTCCGCTGGCCTGGCTGCTGGGGGTGCCCTGGGAGAGCGCCACCCTGGTCGGCGGCGCGATCGGCCAGAAGCTCGCGTTCAACGAGTTCCTCGCCTACGCCAACCTGTCGCCGACCCTGAAGGGCGGCGCCCTCGACCCACGCTCCCAGGCGATTGTCTGCTTCGCCCTGTGCGGCTTCGCCAACCTCGCCTCGATCGCGATCCAGCTCGCCAGCTTCTCCAGCCTGGTCCCCGAGCGCCGCGCCGAGGTCGCCCGCTACGGGCTGCGGGCGATCCTGGCCGGCACGCTGTCGAACCTCACCAGCGCGGCGATCGCCGGGATGTTCGTGGCCTAAGGGGAGGGCATGTTCACACATCGCATTGCTTGAGGCGCGACGCGCTCTCCTCCCCCCTTGTGGGGAGGAGTTGGAGGTGGGGGTGGTTCAGACGGCCCCGTTACGCGCGATCCTGCACCACCCCCACCCCTGACCCCTCCCCGCGAGGGGGAGGGGAAAAGCGCGGTGCTTCAAACGCTTGCTGCTGGAGCGATGTTTAAATCCGCCAGGCCTGAGGAGAGGGCGCGTCAGGGACCGAAGACCGGCCCGCCGTATCCGCTCTCCTTCGGCGAGACGTAAGCCGGGTCGTGTGCGAAGGGCAGGGGCCGCCCGTCCCGCAGGGCGTCCAGGATTGCGGCGAAGCCAGTCCGGCAGCGGAAATCGAGCACAGTCTCGGCGAGACGCGAATCATAGACGCGACCGATGTGGGCGGGCAGCGTCCAGCCTCGCCGGGCGTAGAGCTCCGCGGCGTCGGGGAAGTGGCGCGCGATGACGGCGGTGGCGTCCTCCTTCAGGGCCTTGGCCTCGGCCCGGTCGAAGGGCGTCGGCGCGGACAGGATGAACAGGCCGAACCCGATCTCGGGCGCCCGCATCAGCGCTGCGACATGTCCCTCCGCCGCGTCTTCGACGGTCAGGCGCCGGTTCAGGAACTCGTTGGCCTTGAGGTTTTCGCCGGACAGCTCGCGATGGGTGTCGTCCTCTTCCGGGAAGAAGCGGCTCGTGCGTAGGACCACGCAGGCCAGGCCGCGTTCGGCGGCGGTGAGGCGGCACAGGCCCTCGGCGGCGAGCTTGGTCACCCCGTAGATGTTGCGCGGCGCCAGCGGCCCGCTGGTCTCGTCCAGCCAGATCGCGGCATCGCCGGCCTCGTCGCGGATCGCTTGGCTGATCATCAGCGAGGTCGAGGAGGTGAACACGAATCGGTCGTTCCCGGCCGCGACTGCCGCCTCCAGGAGGTTCAGCGTGCCCGTGACGTTGCAATCGACGAAGGCCTGAGCCGGGTAGCGCGCGATATCGGGTTTGTGCAGGGCACCCGCATGGATCACGGCCTCGATCCCGCGATCGAACGCTCGACTGACGATGCTCCGATCCGCCACGGAGCCGATGAGATCGGTGTCGGGCCCCGGGGCCACGTCGAGGCCGGTCACGCGATAGCCGAAGGCCCGCAGGCGCGGGGCGAGGAACCGGCCGAGCCAGCCGGAGGAACCGGTGAGCAGGACGTGCATGGCCCAACCTTAAAGGATCGGCGTCCCCGTTTCGGAGGGCGCCACGACTTCTCGGAGGATCCCGGGCGGCGTCCGCTGCACGCGAGCGCCGAGGGATGAGGTCGGGGCGAGAAAATCTGAAGTGCCGCCGACGATCAAGATCGTGCAGCGGGACAGCGCACAAACAAAAAGCGCCGCTTCGGCTGAAGCGGCGCCCATAAACGTCAGAGTGACGTCTTAATTGAACGTGTCGATCTCAGCCGACTCGTAGCTCGTAACTTCCATGCCGACGCAGATCTCGGACACGACGGGAGCAGACCAGGCCATGATTTTCTCCAAGTGACGAATGGTTGATGATGAAGACCGTTATCCCCGGCTCGTCAACGACCCGGGAACTGGGCCGACTCAGTTGAACGTGTCGATCTCAGCCGACTCGTAGCTCGTGACTTCCATGCCGACGCAGATCTCGGACAGGATCGGGGCAGACCAAGCCATGGCGTTTCTCCTCGTTGTTGCTGAGATCCATATAGGCAATATTTTGGACGCAATACAAGTGAGCACAACACTTATATTTCTCATAGGCGCCCGACTATCTCGGCCGTGCGAGCGCCGCGGCGTCCCGGCCACAGCGCGTCGCGCGCGCGAAACCGGCTCGGGACGGGCACCGGTTTCGGCTTGACGGAATTTTCCCGTAGGGGCACGAGGCAGCCGCGCGGGGCCGCCATCCGGGGACGCCGCGCTCCCTTTCAGCATCGACCAGCGAAGCGACGTGCCAGACCGATCGTGCCTGCCGTGCCCGGCGACGCGCCGTCATCCCGCCTGAGCCGCTGAGAGGCCCGGCCGCGGGGTGAGCGGCGTGGCTCACCGGTCGCGGCCCTGAGAGTCAGCAGACCGGCGGCGCGCCGTCTCGTAACCCGCGAGGCGAGGCCATGAACGAGATCGCCCCCATCGACGCGCGTGTCGACCCGTCCGTGCTGGCCGCACGCCTGTCGGACGAGCGCGCGCCCGACATCGTCGAGGCCCTGAACGAGGAGGCCCCCGAGGTCGCCGCCG
This sequence comes from Methylobacterium sp. J-001, assembly GCF_022829565.1. Taxonomy (NCBI): domain Bacteria; kingdom Pseudomonadati; phylum Pseudomonadota; class Alphaproteobacteria; order Hyphomicrobiales; family Methylobacteriaceae; genus Methylobacterium; species Methylobacterium sp. J-001. The sequence goes on along the minus strand of NZ_JAKSYN010000166.1, from coordinate 20,499 downwards.
CGATCATCCTCGGCCTGCCGATGGAGCGGGCGATCGAGGTGCTCGACCAGCCGGAGCTCGACTGCGCCGCCGACATCATCGAGATGCTGCCGCGCGACCGGGTGGCCGGCTACCTGTCCGGCATGTCGGCCGACCGGGTCACGGACGTGTTCCGGGAGATCGAGGAGCCCGGCCGGTCCGACCTGCGCGCCCGCCTCGATGCCGAGACCCGCGGCGCCGTCGACCGCCTCTCGGCCTACGGCGAGGAGACGGTCGGCTCGCTGATGACAACTGAGTTCGTCACCGTGCCGGGCACCTGGACGGTGGGCCAGACCCTGGAGCACATCCGCCACGTCGAGAAGACCCGCGAGACCATCTACGCGATCTTCGTGCTCGACCCGCGCACCCGGGCGCTCACCAAGGCGGTGCCCCTGCGCCGTCTGATCTCGGGCGACCCCAACGACAACGTGCTCAGCGTCGCCCCCGGCCGGCGGCCGCTCGCAGTCTCGCCCACGGCGAGCCGCGAGGAGGCCGCCCGGCTGATCTCGAAATACGATCTGCTGGCGCTGCCGGTGGTCGACGCGGTCGGGCACGTGATCGGCATCGTCACGGTGGACGACATGATCGACGCCATGGTCGAGAAGCAGACTCAGGACGTGCAGCGCTTCGGCGGTATGGAGGCGTTGCCCGAGCCCTACATGGATATCGGCTTCTTCACGATGATCCGGAAGCGCGCCGGCTGGCTCTGCGCTTTGTTCCTCTCGGAGATGCTCACCGCGTCCGCCATGCAGGGCTTCGAGGGCGAATTGGAGAAGGCGATCGTCCTGACCCTGTTCATACCGCTGATCATGAGCTCGGGCGGCAATTCCGGCTCCCAGGCGACGTCGCTGCTGATCCGCGCGCTGGCCCTGCACCAGATCCGGCTCGGGGATTGGTGGCGGGTGGCCTTGCGCGAGTTGCCCACCGGAATCGTGCTGGGCAGCATCCTCGGGGTGATCGCGGTGATCCGGATCGTGGCCTGGCAGAAGCTCGGCCTCTATGATTACGGCGAGCACTGGCCGCTGGTCGCCGCTACGGTCGGCACGGCGCTGGTGGGCATCGTGATGTTCGGCTCCCTCACAGGTTCGATGCTGCCCTTCATCCTGCAACGGATCGGCTTCGACCCCGCCACCGCCTCCGCCCCGTTCGTGGCGACTTTGGTCGATGTCACCGGACTCGTGATCTATTTCTCCGTGGCGCTGCTGATCCTGCGGGGGACGCTGCTGTAGAGCGGCGATTGCGGGTGCCTCCGGGCTTAGAAATGCGGGGCGGGCAGAATAAGCCGCCCTGTCATTCCGGCGCGCCGCAGGCGAACCCGGAATCCAGAGCCGCCAACGGAGCGAAGTTTTGAACTGACTGTGGTCCTGGATTCCGGGCTCCGCTTCGCGGCCCCGGAATGACACGGTGGATGTTTGCGTGCCGTGCGTAACTTCCCGCGTCTCAAAAATTCTAGATTTCGATTTGCAATCACTCATCCTGCAAAGGACTTGGAGGATGCCAACTCAACCCATAGCCTCAACCAGCCGCTTGCGCTGCACCTTGCCGTTGGCGGTCCGGGGCAGGGCGTCGAGAAAGCGGATCTCCCGCGGGCGCTTGTAGGCGGCGAGCCGGCTCTCGCACCAGGCCAGCAGCTCCGCCGCGTCTGGCTCGGCGCCGGGCTGGAGCACGACGAAGCCGCAGATGACCGAGACGTCGGCGCGCACCGGTAGCTCGGCCACACCGACCTCCGCCACGGACGGGTGGGCGGAGAGCACGACCTCGACTTCGTTCGGCGAGACCCGGTAGCCCATGGCCTTCATCAGGTCGTTGTTGCGGCCCTCGAACCAGACGTAGCCGTCCGCATCGAACCGAGCGAGGTCGCCGCCGACGAACCAGTCGCCGCGCATCACCTCGGCCTCCTCGTCGGGACGGTTCCAGTAGCCGAGCATCAGCGCCGGCTCTGAGCGGTGGACCGCCAGGAGGCCGGTCTCACCGGCTGGCAGCGGCTCGGGCTCCCCCTCCACCGGCAGGATCGCGACGCGTCGGCCGGGCTGCGGCCGGCCCGGGGAGCCCGCGCGCACCGGGATGGTCGGGCCGCTGGAGATGTAGGTGGAGATCTCGCTCATCCCGAGCGCCTCGTAGAGCGGCTTGCCGGTCGCGCGGGTCCAGGCCTCGAGCAGCTCCACAGACAGGGGCTCGCCGGCGGTGCAGCCGTGGCGCAGGCTCGACAGGTCGTGGCTTTCGAGGGCGCCGTACTTCAGGATCTGACGGTAGAGGGTCGGGACCGCGGCGAACAGGGTCGCGCGGTATTCCGCGATCAGGCGCGGCCAGACCGACGGGTCGCGGGGGCCGTTGTAGAGCACCGCCGTGGCGCCCACCGACCAGGGGTCGCTCAAGCCCACGCCCAGCGTGTAGGTCCAGTTCATGGTGCCGGCATGCAGCATCACATCGGATTCGGTAAGCCCGATCCAGTGCGCGACCATCGGCCAACGGCCATAGGCGGCCCGGTGGGCATGCAGCACACCCTTGGGCCGGCTGGTGGTGCCGGAGGTGTAGATCAGCATCGCAGGGTCGTCGGCGGCGGTGTCGGCGTAATCCGGCAGCGGCGGGCCGGCCTTCAGGGCGGCGATGGCGGCGGCATTGAGCAGAAGCCGGGAGCCCAGGGCCTCCGGCGGGACCGTGCAGCCGTCGCCGACCACGATCGCCGCCGCACCGGAATTCTCCATCAGGAACGCGGCCTCGCCCTCGGTCAACTGCGGCGAGGACGGCAATGCCACCAAGCCCGCCGCCAGAGCGCCGAAATAGACCAGGACGTAATCGGCCTCGTTGCCCATCCGGATCATCACCCGGTCGCCGGGCGTCAGACCGAGCCCGAGAAAGCCCGCCGCGATGCTTCGGACCGCCCGGTCGACCGCTCTGAAGCTGAGGCGGCTGGCGGTACCGTCGCCGACCAAGACCAGCGCGGTCTTATTGGGGCGCAGCCCTGCATTCTCGGCAAGGCAATACCGGGCCGCGTTGAAGCGGGCCGGCGGTCGGCGATCATGGGGGCGGACAGCGTCGGGCAAAGGGCGTTCCCCGGGGCTAGGATTTTGCCCGGGTGTCCCGCATCGGCGCGCCGCCCGTCAACCGTGGGTGGGGACGAGCGCCGATGCGACCACCATTAGGTCCGGCGCTGGGCCTGGCCCTCCTGCTCCTCGAAGCCCTTGAGCACCTTGTCGAGGGTCATCGGGTATTCGCGGATCCGGATGCCCGTGGCGTTGTGGATCGCGTTGGCGAGCGCCGCCCCGGCGCCGCAGATGCCGAGCTCACCGAGACCCTTGCTCTTCAAGGGATTCGATTTGTCGTCGAGCTCGGGCAGGAACACGGCCTCGATCTCGGGAACGTCGGCATGAACCGGGACATGGTACTCAGCCATGTCGTGGTTGACGAAGAAGCTGTAGCGCGAATCGACCACGGCATCCTCCATCAACGCCGCACCAATTCCGAAGGTCATGCCGCCGATCGCTTGGCTTCGCGCGGTCTTCGCATTGAGGATGCGACCGCCGGTGAAAACGCCCAACATTCTTCGAAGCCTGATCTCGCCGGTATCGGCGTCAACGCCGATTTCTGCGAAGTGTGCGCCGTAGGAGTACTGCGAGAATTTCTGCTTCATCTCCCCCGGCTTGATCTCACCGGACGCCTCCAGGCCTGTACCGGCGAGGTCTTGGAGTGATTCCGTTCGGTTTCCGGAGGTCACTGCGCCGTCCCGGAAGGTCGCGCCCTCCGGGTTGAGGTCGCCCGCCTTCAGCAGCGCCTGCCGAAGGTTGTCGCAAGCAACGTAAAGTGCCGAGCCCGACGAGCCGGCGCCGAACGAGCCGCCCGAGCCCGCCGCGAACGGGAAATCCGTATCGCCCATCTCGACCCGCACCCGCTCAACCGGAAGGCCCAGCATCTCACCGGCGATCTGGGTCAGGATCGTGTAGGTGCCAGTGCCGGGATCGGTCATCGCCATGCGGACCACTAAGACCCCATCCGGGCCGAGCCGCACCTTGGCGGAGGACGGCATCAACGGGTTCAATCGGGCAGCAGCCGACATGCCCATGCCCACAAGCCAATTGCCCTCCCGCCGGCTGCCCGGCGCCTGCCGCTTGTCCCAGCCGAATAGGCGAGCGCCCTCGCGCATGCAGGGCACGAGCTGGCGCGTGGAGAACGGCACCTTCTTTTCAGGATCCTCGGCGGGCTCGTTGCGCACCCGCAGCTCGACGGGATCGATTTTGAGATGCTCGGCCAACTCATCCATGGCGCATTCGAAGGCGAGCTGCCCCACGGCTTCGCCCGGTGCCCGCATAGAAGATGCGATCGGCATGTTCAGGTTGACGAGCCGGTGGCGCGTGACGCGGTTCTGCGCGGCGTAGAGCGAGCGGGTCACGTTTGCGGAGGTCTCGAAAAAACCATCGCCCTCGGCCGTGTCGGACCAGGATTCATGGCTGATCGCTGACAGCTTTCCGTCCTTGTCGGCGCCGAGCCGGATTCGCTGGACCGTATCGGTGCGGTGGGTTGCAACGTGAAACTCCTGCTGGCGCGTCAGGGCCACTTTCACCGGCCGCTGGATCACCTTGGAGGCCAGGATTGCCAGCGTCGCCTCAGGCTGGACCTGCAATTTCGCCCCGAACCCGCCGCCAATATACGGACTGACGATCCGAACCTTCTCAGGGGCCAGCTTGAGCACAGACCCCAGCGCCTTCTGGCCCCGGTTCGGCATCTGGTTCGCAGTGTACAGCACCACGCCGTCCCCCTCCCAGGAGGCAATGGTGGCGTGCGGCTCCATCTGGGCGTGGATCTGGGGCGGGGTCGTGTATTCGACGTCGAGTTTTACCGGAGCCGCCGCAATAGCCGCATCGAAGTCGCCGAGCTTGGAATCCGGCGGCGAGTTCATCGGCTTCGGCTCGTAGGCCGCCGCCATGTTGTCCTTGAGCAGAGCCTTCGGCTTGGCTGTCTTGTAGCTCACCTTGATCAACATCGCGGCGGCCCGGGCCTGTTCGAAGGTCTCAGCGACTACGAACGCGACAGGCTGACCAAAGAACTTGACCTCGGTGCCTTGGAGCTGAGGCCAGACTTGTTCCTTCTTTTCACCCTGATCAGGGACGTTCTCGTGAGTCAGGACCAGGATCGTCCCGGGGGCGCGGCGAGCGGCCTCGGCGTCGATTGACTGGATCGTACCAGCCGCGATGGCGGCCGGCACGATGAATCCATAGGCCGGGTTCTTGAGAGCCTTGGTTTCGTAAGCGTAGGGCGCGTGCCCAGTGACCTTCAGGGGTCCGTCGACCCGGTCCAGCGGCTTGCCGACGAGACCATCCGGACGGTCGTCGAGGGGCGTCCGGCCGATCGGTTGGTTCATCTCCATGGGATTGGTCCTTGCCGGATTTTACGCGCGGGTCGCCTGCGCCATCACGGCGCGCAGGGTCCGCCGCGTCAGCGGGATCTTGAAGTCATTGGCGCCGTAGCCGCGGGCACCCTTCAGAGCGACGTCGGCGGCGGCATCGGCGGAGCCGGTCCGCACCAGTGCCTCCTCGGCCTCGGCCACGCGCCAGGGCTTGTGCGCCAGGCCGCCGAAGGCGAGCCGCGCGGCGGTAGGCTTGCCGCCTTCGGCACCTGTGATGATTGCGGCCACCGACACGGTCGCGAAGGCGTAGGAGGCCCGGTCGCGGACCTTGCGGTAGATGTGCTGGCCGGCGACGGGCTTCGGCAGCGTGACTGCGGTGATGATCTCGCCCTTGCGCAGGTCGGTCTCAATCTGCGGTGTGTCTCCCGGCAGTCGATGGAAATCGGCCATCGAGATGGTGCGGGTCTGCCCATTCGGATCGACAGTCTCGACCTTGGCGTCCAGGGCCCGCATCGCAACATTCATGTCGGACGGATTGGTGGCGATGCAGGCCTCGCTCGCGCCGAGCACCGCCATAATCCGGTTGAACCCACCGATTGCCGAGCAGCCCGACCCGGGCTCACGTTTGTTGCAAGGCATTGCGGTATCGTAAAAATAGTAGCAGCGCGTCCGCTGGAGCAGGTTGCCAGCGGTCGTTGCTTTGTTGCGCAACTGCCCGGAGGCGCCGGCCAGCAGCGCCTTCGCTAAGACCGCGTAATCCTTGCGGACCCGCGGGTCGGCAGCGAGGTCGGAATTGCGCACCAGCGCGCCGATACGCAGACCGCCCTCCGGCGTCGACTCAACCTTGTCGAGAGGCAGCCGATTGACGTCGATCAGCGTCGCCGGGGTCTCGATCTGCAATTTCATCAGGTCCAGCAGATTGGTTCCGCCGGCTATGAACTTTGCGTTCGGCTGCTCGGCCGCGAGCTTGGCCGCATCCTGCACGGTGGCGGGACGCTCATAGGTGAAAGCCTTCATGTCCGCCCCCTCAGAGATAGCTGGCGGCGGTATCGCGGATTGCCGCGACGATGTTCGGATAGGCACTGCAGCGGCAGATGTTGCCACTCATCCGCTCGCGGATCTCGGCGTCGCTCAGGTTCGGCGTCGAGACGATGTCCTCGGTGACGTGGCTGGGCCATCCGGCCTTGGCCTCACTCAGCATGCCGACCGACGAGCAAATTTGGCCGGGTGTGCAGTAGCCGCACTGGAAGCCGTCATGTTCGATGAAGGCCGCCTGCATTGGGTGCAGGTTGTCCCCGGAGGCCAGACCCTCGATCGTCGTGATCTCATCACCCTCGTGCATTGCCGCGAGCGTCAGGCAGGAATTGATCCGCCGGCCGTCGACCAGCACTGTGCAGGCACCGCACTGTCCGTGGTCGCAGCCCTTCTTGGTGCCGGTCAGCGCCAAATTCTCGCGCAGAGCGTCGAGCAGAGTCGTGCGTGTGTCGAGAACTAGGTCTCGCGGCTGGCCGTTGATCGTCAGCCGAACGGGCATGGTCTGTGGAGCGGGATCGCCGGGCGCGGCCGCAGCGGGTCCCGGCCGGAAACCCAGTGCGCCGACCGCACCGGCGGCCGCGCAGCCTTCCACCACAGCGCGCCGCGTCAGGGCGAACGGCTTCGTCGGAGTCGGTTCTGTCATGCTGCTATCCCGCCCATGCGCGACGCCCACGGCGCGACGCAGCCTGGAATTCAATGTCCCAACGCCAGCGTCAGTCGTTTAGATCCGGTCCAGACTGCGCCCCTTCACCGCGGCTCATCCATGACAAGCACCGTCGGACCCTAGTCGATCCGTGAACGCGGCCCAGGTGAACGGTCAGCCCCTCGTCCTCGGAGCCCAAGAATGGCTGTCACCGTCCCGACCCTGCCCCTCAACGATGGGCATCGCATCCCGCAGATCGGGTTCGGATGCTGGCAACTTTCGGACTCGCAGGCGCCCGATCTCGTCGGTCACGCGCTCAAGGCCGGGTATCGTCTGATCGACACCGCCGCCGCTTACGGCAACGAGGCCGGAGTCGGCCGCGGTATCCGCGAAGCGCAGGTCCCACGGGCTGACGTCATCCTCACCACCAAGCTTTGGAATGACCGGCAAGGCCGTGACGCGACGCGTGAGGCCTTCGACGAGAGCCTGAAGCGCCTGGGGCAGGACTATGTGGATCTCTATCTCATCCACTGGCCCTGTCCCCAGCGGCACCTGTTTGTAGAAAGCTGGCGGACGATGATCCAACTGCGCGACGAGGGCCGCGCGAAGTCGATTGGCGTCTCGAACTTCACCCCGGAGCACATCGCCACGCTGATCGGCGAGACCGGTGTCGCGCCTGCTGTCAACCAGATCGAACTCCATCCGCATTTTCAGCGGACGGAACCGCGCGACGACGATCGTCGCCACAAGATCGTGACCGAGTCCTGGAGCCCGCTGGGCCAGGGCAAGGAACTGAACGACCCGGTAATCGTCACGATCGCCCGCGCCCACGGCAAGAGCGCAGCCCAGGTAGTACTCCGCTGGCAAGTGCAGATCGGTTGCGTCGCGATCCCGAAGACCGCTCGGCCAGAGCGGCTCATTGAGAACATCGCGGTGTTCGACTTCACGCTTAGCGATGCCGAGATGGCGCAGATTGCCGCCCTGGACCGGCCGGACGGGCGGATCGGGCCTGACCCGGCGACATTTTGCTGAGGAGAAAGCTTGCTGCGACGCAGCGTAACACCGCGCCGCAAAAGATTTATGCTCAAGGCTAGCATATCTAGACAGCCGGGTCCGGCGCCCATAAGTTAGACGGCACAATGCTCAAACTGAGCATAATGGAGGACGCCATGACGGCGACCGTGTCACCCGTCTCTCGTATGTCGGTTCCGGGCCTGCCGCTGCCGGATCTCTACGCCCGTGTCAGCCGCCACATCCCCGCGATCGAGTGGCCGGCGCTGGCCCCCGATATCGAGGCGATCCTGCGGCTCAAGCGCGAGCGCAACGCCGTGATCCTGGCGCACAATTACCAGGCGCCGGAGATCTTCCACACGGTGGCGGACATCGTTGGCGATAGCCTGGCGCTAGCGCGCGAGGCGGTGAACGTCGATGCCGACGTCATCGTGCTGGCCGGCGTCCACTTCATGGCCGAGACCGCCAAGCTGCTGAACCCGGCCAAGACCGTCCTGATTCCCGATATGGGCGCGGGCTGCTCGCTGGCCGACTCGATCACCGCCGCCGACGTGCGCGGCCTGCGGGCCAAGTACCCGGGCGTGCCGATCGTGACCTACGTGAACACCTCGGCCGCCGTGAAAGCCGAGTCGGACCTGTGCTGCACCAGCGGCAACGCCGTTGCGGTGGTGAAGTCGCTGAACGCCCCCCGGGTGCTGATGATCCCGGACGAGTTCCTGGCCCAGAACGTCCAGGCCGAGATCCCCGAGGTCGAGATCCTGACCTGGGCCGGCCATTGCGAGGTGCACGAGCGGTTCACGCCGGGCGACATCCGCGACGTGCGCGACAGCTACCCCGGCGTCACCGTGATCGCGCATCCGGAATGCCCGCCGGACGTGGTCGCCGAATCGGATTTTTCCGGCTCGACCGCGATGATGATGGATTTCGTGCTCCAGAAGCGTCCGCGCCAGGTCGTGCTGGTGACCGAGTGCTCCATGGCCGACAACATCGCGGCGGCGAACCCGGACATCGAGTTCATCAAGCCCTGCAACATGTGCCCGCACATGAAGCGGATGAGCTTGAAGAACATCCGCCGGGCCCTGGAGACGCTGACCCACGAGGTCACGGTCGATCCGGCGCTCGCCGACCGCGCCCGGGCGGCGGTCGAACGCATGCTGCTGGTGCGCTAGCCATGAACGCCGTCTCTCCCAACATGGCCGACCGCGTCGTCGTGGTCGGCGGCGGCGTCGCCGGCCTCAGCGTCGCGCTGCGGCTCGCGCCGCGTCCCGTGACGCTGATCACCGCCTCCGCCCTCGGGCTGGGCACTGCAACCGGCTGGGCGCAGGGCGGCATCGCCGCCTCCGTGGGCGCCGACGATGCGGCGTCGCTCCACGCTGCCGACACCGAAGCCGCCGGCGCCGGGCTCACCGAGCCCGACGTGGCGCTCCGGGTCGCCCAGGCGGGTCCAGGGCTGATCGACTGGCTGGTGCGGATCGGCGTCCCGTTCGACCGCACCGAGGACGGTGCCATGGCCCTCGGCCTGGAGGCGGCCCACGGTCGTCGCCGCATCGTCCGTTCCGGCGGCGACGCCACCGGTGCCCGGGTCCTCGAAGGGCTGGTGCGGGCCGTCCTGTCCGCGCCCTCCATCGAAGTCGTCGAAGCCCGCGCCTGCGACCTGCTGCGGGACACAAACGGCGCGGTGGCTGGCATCGTGGCCGAGCGCGACGGCGCTCGGTTCCGCATCCCGGCCCGGGCCGTGGTGCTGGCCACCGGTGGCGTCGGCGCCCTCTATGCGGCGACCACCAATCCGCCCGGCGCCGTCGGCGGCGGTTTGGCGCTCGCCGCCCGGGCCGGGGCGGTGATGCGCGACATGGAGTTCGTGCAGTTCCACCCGACCGCCATCGCGGCCGGCGCCGACCCGATGCCGCTTGCCACAGAGGCGCTGCGCGGCGAGGGCGCCCGGCTGATCGACGAGACCGGCGCGGCCGTGATGGCCGGCATTGCCGGCGGCGACCTCGCGCCTCGGGACGTGGTCGCCCGGGGCATCTTCCAGGCGCTGCAACGGGGGCGCATCGTCTATCTCGATGCCCGCGGTGCCCTCGGGGCCGCGATGCCAAAGCGCTTCCCCACGGTGGCGGGCCTGTGCGCCGCCGCCGGGATTGACCCCGCCCTGCAGCCGATCCCTGTCCGCCCGGCGGCCCACTATCACATGGGCGGCGTGAAGGTGGACACCCACGGCGCCACTTCGGTGCCGGGGCTCTACGCCTGCGGCGAAGTTGCCTCCTCGGGCCTGCATGGCGCCAACCGGCTCGCCAGCAACTCTTTGCTGGAGGGGCTCGCCTATGCCGGCTTCATCGCCGACGCCCTCGACGCGCCGCTCCCGGGCGCGATCGTGCCCGAGGCGGCGGCGTTCCGGTCGGCCGCCGAGTTGCCCTCGATTCGCCGGCTGATGGAGACCCAGGTCGGCGTCGTGCGCGATGCCGCCGGCCTCGCCGAGGCGGTTTCGGTCCTCGAGCCCCGTGCCAAGACCTGCGACGCCGCCCTGGTGGCGCTGATGATCGCCCGGGGAGCGCGGTCCCGCGAGGAGAGCCGCGGCGCCCATTGGCGCAGCGATTGTCCGCATATGGCCCCGGCGGCGCACACCGAGACGACGCTCGCCGCTCTGACAGCCGAGCGCCGCGAGAGCATCACCGCAGGGACGGAGCTGACGCCATGACGCCATCGGTCCTGTCGGACGACATCCTGCCCCTGCCGCGGCTCCTGGTCGAGCCGATCGTGCGCGCCGCCCTGGTCGAGGATCTCGGCCGGGCCGGTGACATCACCACCGACGCCATCGTGCCTCCGGGCGAGCGGATGCGCGGCGTGATCGCCTCCCGGCAGGCCGGCGTGATCTCGGGCACCGATGCGGCCGCGATCGCCTTCGCGCTCATCGATCCGGCTGTGTCAGTCACGGTTGAGCGCGGCGACGGCGCCCGCGTCGTGCCCGGCGACGTGGTCCTGTGTCTCGAAGGGCCGGCCCGGGCAATCCTAACCGCCGAGCGCGTCGCCCTGAACCTGCTGTGCCGGATGTCCGGCGTCGCCACGGCGACGAACAGTCTCGTCGAGGCGGCGCGCCCGCATGGCAAGGCGTCGATCGTCTGTACCCGCAAGACGACGCCGGGTCTGCGGGCCCTGGAGAAGCACGCCGTTCGCGCCGGCGGTGGCTCGAACCACCGCTTCGGCCTCGACGACGCGGTGCTGATCAAGGACAACCACGTCGCGGTGGCCGGCGGCATCGTGCCGGCGATCGAGCGTGCCCGGGCGCGGGCCGGCCATCTGGTCAAGATCGAGTGCGAGGTCGACAGCCTGGAGCAGCTGGAAGAAGCCCTCTCGGTCGGCGTGGACGCGGTCCTCCTCGACAATATGGGGCCCGACCTGCTGACCCGCGCGGTGGCGATGATCGACGGCCGCGCCCTCTCGGAAGCCTCCGGCCGGATCACCCGCGAGACCGTGGGCGCGGTGGCGGCCTCCGGCGTCGACCTGATCTCCTGCGGCTGGATCACCCACTCGGCGGCAATCATCGACCTCGGGCTGGACGCGGCCTAATCGGCATTACTCTGTCGCCCTGTACGGCAAGAGAGTGACGTCGATCTTCATTCCACTGTCATCACGTTCAGGTGACAGGTCGTCGTCGTGCTCGCGGCGAAGAGGATTTGGGTCTTCCGCCCTGCATCCGGCTTGCTAAGGTCGCGCACGACAGCGATGCCCTCGACTGGATACGCCCGTGCGCCAAGCCTCCAGTCCCGCGGCTGCCCCGCCGGTCGCTCTGCCTGCTGCGCCGGTGGCACGAAAGCCCGGCGCCGTCCGGCACGGGCCCGGACCGGCGCTGATGCTGGGGGCGCTCGGCGTCGTCTACGGCGATATCGGCACCAGCCCGCTCTATGCCTTCAAGGAGGCCGTGAAGGCGGCGACCGCCGGGGGCGCCGCGGTGCCGGCGGCGGCGGTTGGGGCAGTCTCGCTGATCCTATGGTCGCTGATCCTGATCGTGTCGCTGAAATACGCGGTGCTGATCCTGCGGGCCGACAACCGGGGGGAGGGCGGCATCGTCGCGATGCTGGCGCTGCTCGGCGCTCGACAGGCCCAGCCGCGGACCTGGAAAGCCGTGCTGCTGGTGGTCGGGCTGGTCGGGGCGGCCCTGCTCTACGGTGACGGTGCAATCACCCCGGCGATCTCGGTTCTCTCGGCCATCGAGGGGCTGAAGGTCGATGCGCCGGTGCTGACGCCGTTCGTGGTGCCGCTTACCCTGGCGATCCTGGTCGCGCTGTTCGCCGTCCAGCACAAGGGCGTGGCGGTGATCGGCCGGGTGTTCGGCCCGGTGATGCTGGTCTGGTTCGTCGTGCTCGTCCTGCTGGCGATCCCGAGCATCCTGCGCGCGCCCGAAATTTTGGGAGCAGCCAATCCATGGCGGGCGGTGGAGTTTCTGTCCCATGCCGGCTGGCATGTAAGCTTCATGATGCTCGGCGCGGCCTTCCTGGCGGTGACCGGCGGCGAGGCGATGTACGCCGATCTCGGTCATTTCGGCGCCCCGGCGATCCGCGTGGCCTGGTTCGGCCTCGTGCTGCCGGCGCTGCTGATCCACTATTGCGGCCAAGGCGCGCTGCTGATCGCCGATCCGGGCGCGATCGAGAACCCGTTCTACCGGCTGGCCCCCGAATGGGCGCATTACCCGCTGGTCGCGCTCGCCACGATGGCCACCGTCATCGCCTCGCAGGCGGTGATCTCGGGGGTGTATTCGCTGACCCAGCAATCGATCCAGCTCGGCTTCATGCCGATGATGCGGGTGGTCCACACCGACCAGGACGAGCGCGGCCAGATCTACGTGCCGGCGGTGAACTGGCTGCTCGCCGCGGGGACCCTCACCGCCGTGGTGGTGTTCGGCTCCTCCGACGCGCTGGCCGGCGCCTACGGCATCGCGGTCTCGGCGCTGATGGGCATCACCACCCTGCTCGCCGCCCTGATCGCGCTGCGCTGGGGCTACAACCCGATCCTGGTCTTCGCGGTCAACGGCTTCTTCCTCGCCATCGACGCCCTGTTCTTCGCTGCCAACAGCGTGAAACTGTTCGAGGGCGGCTGGTTTCCCCTGGTGCTGGCCGCGGCCGTCGCCTTCCTGATGCTGACCTGGATGAAGGGCAACCACGTCCTGGAGGCGGTGCGCGAGACCATGCGCCAGCCCGAGGCGACGTTCCTGGCCCGCCTCGCCTCGCATCCACCGGTGACCCTGCCCGGCACCGCGGCGTTCCTCACCGCCGCCACCGAGGGCATCCCGATGGCCCTGGGCCGGCTGGTGGAGCGCAGCCGCTGCCTGCACGAGCGCATCCTGCTGATCACCGTGATCTACGAGGAGGCGCCGGTGATCCCGGCCGAGGAGCGGGCGCAGGTGACCCTGGTCGCGCAGGGCATCCGCAAGGCGATCTCGAAATACACCCCCGGGATGGAGCGCGTCGTCCTGCGCTACGGCTTCATGCAGACCGCCTCGATTCCCGAGGGCCTGCACTGCGCGGTGAAGAGCGGCCTGCTGCCGCCGGAATACCTGGAGGACCTGACCTTCTTCGTCGGCCACGAGGTGGTCGTCCCGTCGAAGAAGCCCGGCATGGCCCTGTGGCGCCAGGGCCTGTTCGCCTTCATGAAGCGCAACGCCGAGCGCACCGGCGCCCATTTCTGCCTGCCGACCCGGCAGATCGTGGAGGTCGGAACCGAGATCGAGATCTGATTTCTTCGTGGCTTCACGACAGCGGCGGCAATCACAGAGCAATCGACTATCGAGATTTTCCTCCCCCCGAATTTCAGATTTCCATCACGCTCGAACTTCAACCCCGTCATCCCGGGGCCGCGGAGCGCGGGATCCATAACCGCAGACAGATCAAGGCCTTGAACCATCGGCTGCTATGGATTCCGGGCTCGCCTGCGGCGCCCCGGAATGACGAGGTGTATCTCGCGCTGAGAGCAGGAAACGACCGAGCCAGAGAAGGCGGTTCTGTGTGCGGGCGGTCTGGATCTCGGCAAAGCCCTGGCCGACGTGGTGGATTGGGCGTCGGTGCGCACCGAGGCGCTGATGATCGAATGGAGGCGGCTCAATGAGCGCGGATGATATCGTCACCGTCGGGCGGCCGCTGCCGAAGCTGGCCAGCGTCGCGCCGGCGGGCGGCGCCTTCGATGTGGTGGTGACCTGGGCGGCTGGAGACCGGATCGGACGCACGGACAGAGTGGATCTCGCCCCGGCGATCTTCACCTACAAGGTGTTCCGCCCCCTGCGCGAAGGCGCGATCCCGTTCGGTGCCGTACGGCTCGGCGCCTGGGGCGGCTCGATCGTCTGGGAGGACGATGAAGACCTCGATATCGGGGCCGAGACGATCGAGGATCTGGCCGCGGCTACGATGACCAACGCGGAGTTCGCGGAGTTTCTTCGGCGCAACCGCCTGACCCTCGACGCGGCGGCGGCCCAACTTGGCATCGCACGCCGCCGGGTGGCCTACTTCACCAAGGATCGCGAGATCCCACGCTACATCGCCCTCGCATGCCGCCAGCTCGACTGCATGCTGGGGCCGCCGAGGCCCGGTGATGTTGCCGGACACGCCGCAGTCAGTGCCGCCTGAGGGCGAGCACGCTTACGCTTCGCAGCCTCATTGAAAACCGCCGGCCAAGCCGACATATCGGCCCCGCATTTTCCCCTACGCGGAGGCATTCCCTGTGAGCGAGACGATCGAGCGGCACGAGTTCGGGGCGGAGGTGGGTCGGCTCCTCGATCTCGTTGTGCACGCGCTCTATTCCGACCGCGAGATCTTCCTGCGCGAACTCGTCGCCAATGCCGCCGACGCCATGGATCGGCGCCGGTTCGAGGCGCTGACCTCGGCGGCGAGCGCCCTGCCGCCGGACGCCAAGGTCCGGATCGTGCCCGACAAGGACGCGCGCACCCTGACTGTCTCGGATGCCGGCATCGGCATGACCAAGGAGGATCTGGCGTCCAATCTCGGCACCATCGCCCGATCCGGCACGCGGGCCTTCTCGCAGACGCTGGATTCGGCCAAGGCCGAGGACCGCCCGAGCCTGATCGGCCAGTTCGGCGTCGGCTTCTACTCGGCCTTCATGGTCGCCGACCGGGTCACCGTCACGTCGCGCCGGGCCGGCAGCGACGAGGCCTGGACCTGGGCCTCCGAAGGCCAGGGCAGCTACACGCTGGAGACCGCGACCCGCGCGGAGCCCGGCACCGACATCGTGCTGCACCTCAAGGAGGATGCGGACGAGTATCTCGAGCCCTACCGCCTCGATCACCTCGTCCGGAAATGGGCCGACTTCATCACCGTGCCGATCGCCATCGCCCGCGACGGCAAGGACGAATCCGCCAACCAGGGCACCGCGCTCTGGCGCAAGCCCAAATCCGAGGTGACGGAGGAGCAGTACGAGGCGTTCTACCACGCCATCGGCATGAACTTCGACAAGCCCTGGGCGACGCTGCACTGGCGGGCCGAAGGCCAGCTCGAGTTCTCCGCGCTGCTGTTCGTGCCCGGCGCGAAGCCGTTCCAGGCCCTCGAGAACGACCGGCAGAGCAAGGTCCGCCTGCATGTCCGGCGGATGTTCATCACCGACGAGGCCGAGTTACTGCCGCCGTGGCTGCGCTTCGTCCAGGGTGTGGTGGACACCGAGGACCTGCCCCTCAACGTCTCCCGTGAGATGCTTCAATCGACGCCGGCGCTGGCCCGGATCCGCCGCGCGGTCACTGGCCGCGTCGTTTCCGAGCTGACCACCCGGGCTAAGGATGCCGAGAGCTACCAGACCTTCTGGGAAAATTTCGGCGCGGTGCTTAAGGAAGGCATCTACGAGGATTTCGAGCGCCGCGGTGAGATCGCGCCCCTGCTGCGCTTCCGCTCCTCGGCGGTCGAGGGCTGGACCTCGCTGCCTG
This sequence comes from Methylobacterium sp. J-001, assembly GCF_022829565.1. Lineage (NCBI taxonomy): Bacteria > Pseudomonadati > Pseudomonadota > Alphaproteobacteria > Hyphomicrobiales > Methylobacteriaceae > Methylobacterium > Methylobacterium sp. J-001. The sequence goes on along the minus strand of NZ_JAKSYN010000166.1, from coordinate 4,536 downwards.
ACTACGTGTCGCGCATGAAGGACGGCCAGGACGCGATCTACTACCTCGTCGCCGACGATGCCGAGGCGCTGAAATCCTCGCCCCAGCTCGAAGGCTTCAGGGCGCGCGGGCTGGAGGTGCTGCTGCTCTCCGACCACGTCGACGCCTTCTGGCCCGACCAGCTCGGCAGCTTCGAGGAGAAGCCGCTCAAGTCGATCACCAAGGGCGGCCTCGATCTCTCGAAATTCGCCCCCGAGGGCGAGCAGCCGGAGGCGCCGGAGGGCATCGACGCCTTCGTGGCCGCCGTGAAGGCGGCGCTCGGGGCCGAGGTCTCCGACGTGCGCACCACCGACCGGCTGGTGGATTCGGCCGTGGTGCTCTCGGCCGGCACGGCCGGGCCCGACCTGCAGATGCAGCGCCTGATGCGCCGCGCCGGCCGTGCCGGTGCCGCGCAGCCGGTGCTGGAGATCAACCCGCGTCACCCGCTGATCCGGGCTCTTGCTGCCGCGCCCCAATTAGAGATCGCGCAGGAGGCCGGCACGCTGCTCGACCTCGCTCGCATCCAGGACGGCGACAGCCCTCGCGACCCGGCCGGCTTCGCCCGCACGATCGCGGCGGCCCTGGCGGCGGCCAGGGGCGCCTAACGCGAGCGATTCGCTCTTAAAGATCGAAGCCGGGCCCGATATGCGGGCCCGGCTTCGACCGGAAAGGTGTTTGCGATCCGCTCAGTGGGGCTCTTCGCGGGTACGTTGCTGCAACAGGCGGATGTGTGTTCACGCACCTGCGCGTCGAAAGTTTCCAAGTTCGGTTGATCATTCGGAAACGGTAGAGCCATAACTTCGCCACTGGTCGGGGCCATTCCCCGGCTGGAGGCGCGGGCGCGGTGGGGGCCGCAGGCGTCTGAGCCGATCCCTCTCGTGCGCGCGGCCTGCGCGCCTTACGGACGCTGCATGAACCCGGTCGAGGCTTCAGCCGGCAACGGACAGGCGGTCGCGGCAGCGCGCACGCGGGCTCACGCCCGGGCGTACCGCCACAGCGGTCGCGTGCGCACCATGCGTCGCCTCATCCCGGTGGCGGCCGGGGGCGCGGTGGCGTTGCTGTTCGCCTACCTGTTCAATCCCTTCGCCGCGAGCCTGCCGGGCGTGTCGGTCGGCCCGGTGACGGTGGCCGGCTCCAAGGTCCGTATGGAGAGCCCCCGGCTCGCGGGCTTCCGCCAGGGCAACCGCGGCTACGAGGTGACGGCCGACGCCGCCCTTCAGGACGTGCGCAAGCCGAGCCTGATCGAGCTGGAGCGGATGCGCGGCCACCTTGCCACCGACGACCAGGGCGGCATGGCCCGGCTCTCGGCCGCGTCCGGCCTGTTCGACACCGCCCGCGAGGCGCTGGACCTGAAGGACGACATCCGGATCTGGACCGACAAGGGCGAGGAGGCGCGCCTGCGTTCGGCGGCCGTGGTATTTAAGACCGGTTCCGTAAGCTCTCAGGAGCCAGTCACGGTCTCGACCCCCCGCGCCACCGTGAATGCCAACGCCCTCGACGTGGTCGAGAACGGCAAGCGGATCTCGTTCATCGGCAACGTCCACGTGGTGATCGTGAACGACGACCAGGCCGACAAGGCGCCGCTGCGCATCCTGACATCGAACGCCGACCCGGTGGAAGGCAGCCGATGAGTGCGGGCGCAACGCTTTGCGCGGCCCTCGCCGCCTGCCTCGCGCTCGCCGGTCCAGCGCTCGCCGAGAAGCCGGCAAAGAAGGATTCACCCTTCGGCAATATCGGCGGCGGCGGCAAGGATCCGATCAAGATCGACGCCGACCGGCTCGACGTGTTCGATCGGGAGAACCGCGCGGTGTTCGTCGGTAACGTCGTGGCCGTCCAGGGCGAGAGCACGATCCGCTGCTCAACCATGACCGTCTATTACAAGCGCGGCAAAGATGGTGCCGGCAAGAGTTCCGCGAGCAAGGACGCAGAGGCCAAGACCGCAGACGGTGACGAGGCGCCGGCGCCGAAAAATCCGGCCGAGAACGGCATCCAGAAGGTTGATTGCGCGGGCCCGGTCACGGTGGTCCAGAAGGATCAGGTCGCCACCGGCGATCACGCGGTGTTCGACCAGGATGCAAAGCGGATCGTGCTCACCGGCAACGTCGTGCTGAGCCAGTGCCAGAACGTCACCCGCGGCCAGCGGTTGGTCTACGATATGGGCACCGGACGGGCGAACATGGACCCGGTGGCGGGTGGGCGTGTCTCGGCCCTCTTCGTGCCCGGCGAGAAGGCCGACGCGAAGGATGGCAAGCCGAAGGGCTGCGCGCAGCTGCCCGTCAAGCCGCGGGCGCAGGTCAATTGAGCGACGCGGTCGCTTTCCGGGCGGAGCCGCAGGATGCGGCGGGCCGCCCGACGCTCCTCGGCCGCATGTTCGGCCGGCGCGCCCGCCCGCCCCTCGTTGACGCGGACGAGGCTGCGGCCACCGAAGAGGGTGGTCCCGGTATCCTGAGCGTGCGTGGCTTGCGCAAGAGCTACGGCGCCCGCACCGTTGTGCACGAAGCGGGGCTGACAGTGCGCACCGGCGAGGCCGTGGGTCTGCTCGGCCCGAATGGCGCCGGCAAGACCACGATTTTCTACATGATCACCGGGCTGGTGGTGGCTGATCGCGGCCACATCACCCTGGACGGCCTGCCGATCACCCACCTGCCTATGTACCAGCGCGCGCGGCTCGGCATCGGCTACCTGCCGCAGGAAGCCTCGATCTTCCGAGGGCTGACCGTCGAGGACAATATCCGCGCCGTGCTTGAGGTGGCTGAGCCAGACCGCAAGGAGCGCGCACGCAAGCTCGATTCATTGCTTGAGGAATTCGACATCGCGCGCCTGCGCAAGTCGCCCTCGATCGCACTGTCGGGCGGCGAGCGGCGGCGCTGCGAGATCGCCCGGGCACTCGCCTCCTCGCCGACCTTCATGCTGCTGGACGAGCCCTTCGCGGGCATCGACCCGATCGCGGTGGGCGACATTCAGGATCTGGTCAAACATCTCAAGCAGCGCGGCATCGGCGTGCTGATCACCGACCATAACGTGCGCGAAACCCTGGGCCTGATTGATCGCGCCTACATCGCCCATTCCGGTCGCATCCTCACCGAGGGTACCCCGGAGGAGATCGTCGCCAACCCGGATGCGCGGCGGTTGTATTTGGGCGAGGATTTCCGGCTCTGACGTCGTAGGAGTTCCATCGCCCGTCAGGCGCGTGGCCTCACCCCTTCCAATTCTTCAGCGCTGCGAACGGGCTGTCTGCCTCCGGGGGCTTGTCCGGGTTCAGCACCGGCTCGACCTGTGCGATCGCGTCGGCCATCGAAAAGGCCGAGCCGCTTTGGAGCCGGCCGCCGGCGGCGTCGCGGTGGCCGCCGCCGCGGAACAGGCGAGCGCCGTCGAGGGCCGTGCCGTCGTTGGAGCGGAACGACAGCGTGCCCATCCGCTGGACGTTGACGACGCGCTTGGCCCGGCCCGCATCCATGATGAGGTCGGAGACCCGCTGGAAGGTCCCCGAATCGAGGGCGAAGGACAGGAGCGTGCCGTCCTTGAGTGGACGGAACAGAGCGTCGGAGCGAGCGAGCGCCCGGGCGAGCCGCATGCGCGTCGTGAGCGCCCGGTCGTCGTCCGGCGCGTCGCGAAGAAGGGTCTCGGTCACGTCGGAGCGGAACGCAAGCGCTTGCCGCTCCAGATCGGCTGGCCGTGCACCCTCCCGCAATGCCGCAGCGGCGGCCAGCAGCAGGCCGGACATGAAGGCCTCATGCCAGGGATGGCCGACCGGTACGAAGCTCGACACGCTCTCCCAGAACAGCTCGTCGAGCGCCAAGCCTCCCGCGAAGGCCGGGCTGTCCTTGCGCCAGAGGTCCACGGCGTCGATCGCGGCCAGCAGGGCGGTGAGGTCGGTCGCGGGCTCGTGGGTGGCGAACAGGGCCCGGTGATCGAAAGTCATCCGGGTGGCGCAGACGTTTTCGTCGATCAGCACAGTGCAGTCCGGATCGCCGAGGTCAATCCGGTTCAGACCGGCCCGCTCTGGATCGGCCACCGGCTCCAGGCCCTGGCGGCGCAACTGATCCAACGAGGAGGCGTGGTGATCGAGGACCACGAGCCGGTGCTTCCGGCCGTCCTCGCGGCGGCGGTTCATGGCGGCGAATTTCTTCAGGCCCGCGATGGTCTGCTCCTCTAGCCCGAGATCGGTCATGAGCAGGATCTCGCTCTCTCCCGCCCGGGCCAGGCGCTTCGTCTCGTCCTCGAAGACCGGACCGACATCGCTGTAGCGCGGCACGTGGACGACGCGCTCGGCCGCCTTGCACGCGGCGGCAACCGTGGCGGCGCCGTAGCCGTCGAGGTCGTGGTGGGTGATCTGGATCAGGCGCACGCGGAGCGGTCTCGGTCGGTGACGGGTGCGAGCGGTCTACGACGCCCGGCGCCGCGACGCGAGGGGGCGGTCTGTCAGCCAGCAGCTTCCCCTCGGCGGCATTCGATGCAGAATAATGCCCGGACCCCGTGAGTCGCGAGACGCATGGTTGGACCCGCAGCACCATGAAG
>NZ_JAKSYN010000142.1:0-381 GCF_022829565.1 Methylobacterium sp. J-001 | reverse complement strand
GCTGTAGCATCGTACCCAAGCGTGAGTGGAAACCGAAAGTCGAGATGCGCACGCCGCGCTACATTACCCCGTTCGGCGATCTGCCAGTGGCACACGCGAACTCGTGAGCCTGCACAGAGCTATGGTGTGAAAGAGCACCTGATTGGCATGCCAGTCCGACTTATGCGCAAACTGCTACTTCTAGGCGATTGCCTGCCGCAGTGCGGTGGCCTAGGTTTGCATGGCGGGATGGCGATGGCGTCTCGATCCTGCTGCCCTGAGGAGGGCGTTTCCTTCCTAGACTTCGGGCCGCTCCTTCGGGGGTGGCCTTTTCTTTGTCTGGGGCAGACTCGCTAGCCGAACTGAGTGCCGGCAGCAAGCAGGATGGTGCCAACTGCGGTT
>NZ_JAKSYN010000134.1:0-16490 GCF_022829565.1 Methylobacterium sp. J-001 | reverse complement strand
CCTGCACCACCCCCACCTCCAACGCCTCCCCGCAAGGGGGAGGAGAGGGCGTTGCGCTCTGCCGAAAACGATCCGTGACGATCGGAGCCCGATCGGGATAGCGGCGCGGGTGTCACGCCGAGGCGCGCAGCGTTCCGCGCGCGTCCTGGTCATGCGCGTCGGCGGCGATCCAGCCGGACATCATCACCATCGGCATGCCGGGGCCGGGATGGGCGGCGCCGCCCGCGAGGTAGAGGCCGCGCACCTGCCGCGAGCGATTGCCGGGCTTGAACGCGCCCATCACCCGGCCGTGCGAGGCCAGGCCGTAGATCGCGCCGTTGAGCACCCGGTAGCGCTCATGGATGTCCTGCGGGGTCAGGTGGCGCTCGACGACGATGCGCTCCTCCAGGTCGGGCATGCCGGCGGTGCGCTTGAGCTTGTCCAGGATGGTCCGGCGGTAGTTCTGGAACAGAGGGCCATCCGGGCGCCAATCGTGGTGCGGGCGCAGATACGGCGTGTGCACCAGGACGTAGAGGGCCTCGCCCCCCTCGGGCGCCACGCTCGGATCGGTGGAGGAGGGCGCCGCCAGATAGGCCGTCGGGTCCGGGGCCGGCTCGCCCTTGTTGTAGATGTAGTCGAACTCCTCCTCAGGGTCCCGGGAGAAGACGAAATCGTGGTGGTTCAGGTGCTCGTAGCGCTTGTTCAGGCCGAGATAGAGCACGACGCCCGAGCAGGCCGGCTCGGGGTTCTTCTTCTCATAGGCCTTGCCGGGGGCGCCCCCGACGAGCTCGCGATAGGTGCGGACCGAGTCCATGTTGCTGATCACGGCGTCGAACGGCGTCATGCCCTCGGCGGTGCGCACGCCCCGGACCGCGCCGTTCGCGGTCTCGATCCCGGTCACCTCGGTGTCGGTCTTGCAGGTCGCACCGAGTTCCTGAGCCAGCTTGGCCAGGCCCTCGGCCACCGCGCGGGTGCCACCCATGGGGTACCAGACCCCGTCGGCCGTCTGCATGTGGGCGATGGCGCAGAGCACCGCCGGCGCGCCGTAGGGCGAGGAGCCGACATATTGCACGAAGTGATCGAGCATCTGCGCGAGGCGCGCATCCTTGACCTTGCCGCGGATCGTCGAGGCAACCGAGGCGTGCATGCGCAGGGACAGCACGTCGCGCAGCGTGCCCGGGTTCATGTTCGCCCGGATGTTGATCGTGTCGAAGAGATCCTCGACCGGTTTCCAGAAGAAGAATTTTTCCGAGACGCCGTGCAGGTGCTCGGAGATCGACAGGAATTTCTTGTAGCCGTCGCCGCTGCCGGGGGCGAAGCGATTCATGTCGCCGGCCATCCGCTCGACATCCTGCATCAAATCGATGTGGGAGCCGTCGTCGAAGAAGCAGCGCCATTGCGGGTCGAGGCGGCGCAGGTCCATGTAATCGTGAACCGAGCGGCCGGCCTCGGAAAAGATCCGCTCCAGCACCCGCGGCACCGTCAGGATGGTCGGACCCATGTCGAAGCGGAAGCCACCCTCATGCAGCACCGCCGCCTTGCCGCCGAGCCAGCCGTTCTTGTCATAGACCGTGACGCGGTGGCCGCGCGCCGCGGCCACGCACGCGGCTGCGAGTCCGCCGAGCCCGCTGCCGATCACGGCGACCGTCGAATCCTGGCTCATCCTGTTAGGTCGCTCCCCGGGCCCGTCATCGCGCTGCCCGCCTGGCGAAGCTAGACGTGAAGCCCGGTGGGTCAACGCGCCACCCGGTCGCGGCATCGGCCGGTCAGGGCCTGTTTGTAGACAGTTGGGCCAAGAAGTTACCGATCTCCCGGCGGCGCAGGGGTGCGTCGAGCACCTCCGGGCCGAGGCCGTGGCGCCACGCGAGGCGCCGCGCCGCCTCGGGATCGTCGCCCTGCAGGCTCGCGATCTCGACGGCATAGGCCGCCACCGCGTCCGGATCCTCGGCGAGGCCGGCCTCGACGATTGCCGTATCGCAGAGGCGCAGCATCGCGGCGACCTCCTCCAGGTCGAGTTCCGGGTGGTACTGCGTGCCCCAGAACCAGCCGGGTCCATGCTGGATCTCGATGGCCTGGACACCCAGCACCCGATTGCCCGCCAGCACCCGCGCGCCAGGGGGCGGCTCCAGCACCGCGTCCGAGTGGATCGCGGGCGCGTCCCAGACTGCTGGCCGGCCGGCCAGCAGCGGATGGGTTCGACCCTCCTGTGTCGGGGTGATCGCCCGGGCGAAGCCGTATTCCGGCCCGCGCGGATTCTCAGCGGCGTGTCCGCCGGCCACGGTGGCCGCGACCTGTACACCCCAGCAGGATCCGAACACCGCGAGCCCCGCTTCCAGGGCGGTCCGCATCAAGTCTAACTGGCGGGTCACCGCCGGCGTGCCGTCCGAGACCTTCAGGGTCGATCCGGTGAAGATCAGCCCATCGAACTCCGACAGGTCCTGCGGCAGGGCCGCATCGGCATCGGCTGGGTTGAGGAAGCGACAGGTGGTCTCGGGAGCGAGATCGTGGACCACCACGGCGTAGGATTCGGCCGAGGTCCGGCCCGTCGCCCCGACGTGCCGGTCGCGGGCCGCCCGGTCGTTGCCGTCGGCGATGAGCAGGCGGAGCATAAAGGTCTCACAATGTGCAGAGGCGGACCCTGCCCGATCGGCCGGGCCGTGTCCGGGGGCGGCTGGTCGCAGGCGCGGCGCGGATCGTCGCGGCGTTGGCCGATCAGACGGTCCGGCGCGCGACCAGGCCGAGCGCCAGCCCAAGTCCGCACAGGGTCAGCACGCCCAGCACCGCGAAGGCCGGGGTGGCGGAATCGAACCCCTCGCCCAGCGCGTTCTGATAGGCCTCGATTGCCCAGGCGTTCGGCGTGAGCCAGCCGGCCTGCTGCAGCCACGGGGGCATCAGGAAGCGCGGCACCATCGAACCGCCCACCGCCGAGAGCAGCAGGACCCCGAAGGTCGAGGCCAGATGGGCCTGCTGGCGCGAGGTGGCCAGTGCGCAGGCGGCGAGTGCCAGGCCCGCGGCCATGGCCGAGACCAGGAGGCAGGCGGTCAGGAAAGCCGGCCAGTGCGGGCCGATCTCGACGCCGTAGAGCAGCGCGGCGGCTAAAAAAATCAGGCCGGCTTGGACCATGCCTTGTAGCGTCAGGAAGCCGAACTTTCCGAGCACCACCACCGGCAGGCCGCCGGGGCCGGCCATCAGGCGTTCGGCGATGCCGCTCTCCCGCTCCTCGACCAGCGAGAGCGCCCCCTGCATGGCGGCAAACAGCAGGAACACCGCGGTGATCGCGCCGGCGTAATAGCTCACCCGGGCATTGCCGGTGCCGGCGGCGGTGCTACGGCGCTCGACCAGCGCGGCGAAACTGAACGGCTCTTTCTTGGCGCGCTGCTCAGCGAAGGCCTCCTCGAGGAAGCGCCGCTCGTCCGGCCCGATCTTGCCCGTCCGCTCGACGTCCGCGACGATGCGCGAGAGCACCACGTCGGGCAGGGCCTCGTTCAGCACGCGCTGGAGTTGGCCCAGCGCGATCGGCGTGGCGAGCGCCTTGGCTGGATTCTCGATGAGCACCACCGGCTGATCGGAGGGGCCGGACGCGGCATCCGCCGGGGCGGCGATCAGGTCGCCCCGGAGCGCCAGAGCCACGTCGACCGCGCCGGACCGCACAGCCCGGGTCACCTCCGCCAGATCGGTCGCCGAGAGGCGGGTGACGCGTAGGGATGGGTCGGCCACGAGGGCGTCGGCGAGGCGCTGCGTGGCCGCCGTCCGGGCGAAGTCGGCCAGCCCGAGATGGATACGGATCCGGTCGCCGGTCGCCCCGGAGAAGATCGCCGCGAAGATGACGAAGATCACGGTGGGCAGCACGAAGGCCATCACCAGGGCAGCGCGGTCGCGCAGCAGGCTGAGCGCCATCACCCGGAACGCGGCACCGATCATTCGGCGGCCCCCGCACGGCGCGGCTCGGAGGCTGGGCGCTCCGCGACCTCCCGAGGCCGGATCGCATCGAGATACAACGCCTCGAGCCGCGGGGCCCGGACCCGCACCTCGGCCACCGGGATCCCCTGCGCCCGCAGGGCCCCGAGCAGGGCCGCGCCGTCGAGGCCGGATCGCTCGATTGAGCGCCAGATCAGGCCGCCCGACTCGGCCGGCACGAAGCCGGCCCGACGCAGCACGGCTTCCGCGTTTCCGTCCGCCGGTACGGTGAGGCTCAGCTCCCGTTCCGGGGCACCAACGCGCAGCTGCGCCAGCAGGTCGGTGAGGTGCCCGGCGCGCACGATCCGTCCCTGCGCCAGGAACGCTACCCGGGAAGCGAGACGCTCGGCTTCGGTGAAATCGTGGGTGGCGATCAGGATCGCGGTGCCCGCCGCTTTCAACCGGTCCAGCACCGCGTGGATCGCCGCTCGGGCGGCGAGGTCGACGCCGCTCGTGGGCTCGTCGAGCAGGACGAGGCGGGGCCGGTTCATCAGGCTCGCCGCGATGTTGACCCGCCGCCGGTAGCCGCCTGACAGGATCCCGACCGGGCGGTGCGCCACATCGGCGATGTCGGCCATCTCCAGGGCGGCGGTCACGGCTTCGCGCCGGTTGCGCCGGGGCACGCCTGCGAGCTGCCCGAAGACGCCGAGATTCTCTGCGACCGTGAGGCGCGGATAGAGCGCGATCTCCTGGGGGACCCAGCCGATGCTCCGGCGGGCGCTGCCTGCCTGGAACGGATCGGCGCCGGCCACCCGGATGATCCCGGAACTCGGGGCGAGGCGGCCCGCCACGAGGCGCATCAGCGAGGACTTGCCGGCTCCGTTCGGCCCGAGCAGTGCCAGAGTTTGTCCTGCGTCGAGGTCGAGATCGACCTGTTCCAACACCCGCTGCCCCTTAAGGTCGAGGCTGACGCCCGCGATCCGTACGAGGGGATCATCCACGCCGTCACCGCCTCGGCAGAGCGCGGGCGAGGCGGATCCGCACAGCAGCGCCGGGCTCCTGCAGCGCGAAGGCCGCGTCGGGGAAGTCCGGCCGCGCCCGACGAGCGACGGTGCCGGAGAAGCCGTAGGGCTCGAGCGGCAGGCCGAGCCCGGTGCGGTCGAGCCGGCCATTGCCGTTGGCATCCTGGAAAGCCGCCACCGCATAGGCGCCCGGAGGCAGGTCCCGGAAGGTGAACAGCGCCCGGCCCCCGGAAGCCGGCGCCTCGTCGCCCCGGGTGCAGAACGGCTCGGAGAGACCGCCCTGGCACAGGGCTACCCGGACCGGGCCGCCGCCGGGTTCGACCCCGTCGATTTCGACCTGCAGCGTCGCGGCGATCGCGTTCGAGCCCGAAACCAGCGCGATGGCGCAGAGGCCGGCGGTCAGCGTCGCCCGGCCCGGCGCTCCGATCACGAGGCCTCGCCGGTGGTCGCCAGCGGCGCCGTGTCGGGAATGCCCGCCTGGGCTGCAGCACGGGCGCCGGCCAGCTCCTCGATCAGCAACCGAGCGGAGATACGGGCGCCCTCGTAGATCACCGGCAGGCCCGAACCCGGATGGGTGCCGCCGCCGACGATGTAGAGCCCAGGCCCGAAGCGGTTGTGCGGCCGGAAATACAGCATCTGCATCAGGTCGTGGGCGAGATTGAAGGTGGCGCCCTCGTGGACCGCGAAATCCTCCTCCCACTGCGTGGGATCGATGATCCGCTCGTACCGGATCCGGGATTCGAGGTCTTCCAGACCCAGATGCTTCAGGCGCTCCAGGATCAGGGCGCGATAGCTGGATCGGATCGCCGGCCAGTCGATCCCGGCCTTGAGGTTCGGCACCGGCACCAGAACGTAGAGGGCGGTGTGCCCGGGGGGCGCCATGCCGCCGTCGGTGTAGCCGGCATGCTGGACGTAGAGGGAGGGCTGCATCGGCAGCGTCCCCTCGGTGATCTCGCGAATGTTCTTCTCATAGCCGTCGGCTAGGAGGATCGTGTGATGCCCCAGGCTCTCGGGCATTTTCCCCTCGATGCCGAGATACAGCATGAAGGTCGAGCAGGAGAGCCGGGCCTTCTTGATCTTGGCGTCGCGCCAGCGCGGCCGGTGACGCTCCGGCACGAGGGCGCGCATCACCTTGGCGAAGTCGCCGTTGATCAGCACCGCATCGGCGTTGAAGGTCTCGCCATCCGCGACCACGCCGCTGGCGCGTTTGCCGTCGAAGAGCACCCGCTCGACATTGGCGTTCAGCCGGAGGTCGACGCCCATGCGCCCGGCCAAACCCGCCATCGCCTCGGACACCGCGCCGCAGCCGCCGACCGGGTGGTAGACGCCATGCTCGTATTCCAGGAACGAGAGGATCGTGAACAGGCTTGGGCAGCGGAACGGCGACATGCCGAGGTATTTGGTCTGGAACGAGAAGGCGAGGCGCACCCGTGGATCCGCGAAGTAGCGCTTCAGGTCGCGGTCGACGCTGCGGCCTGGATGCAGATGGGGCAGGGCGGCCAGCATCGCCGGGCTCACCATGCTGCGCAGCGTGTGGAAGGCCTGCTGCAGGATCGGCTTGAAGTAATCGAGCTTCGCCCGGTTCTCGGTAAAGAACGCCTGGACATTCTTGGCGTCGTCCGGCGCCAGGCGGGCGATCTCCGTCTCCATCCGGGCGATGTCGCCGGTGGCGCGGATCGTCCCGGAGATGCCGTCCTCGCCTTCAAAGACCAAGTTGTACTGCGGATCGAGCCGCTCGAGCTTGACGTGGTCTTCGAGCCGCTCGCCACAGCTCGTGAAGATGTCGGCGAGGATCTGTGGGTAGAGGAAGAAGGTCGGGCCGATATCGAACTTGTAGCCCCCGGGCGCCGTCACGGTCTTCGTGCGGCCGCCGACCTGGGCGTCCTTCTCGAATAGGGTCACATGGACCCCGGCGCGGGCCAGCAGCAGGGCCGAGGCCAGGCCGCCCGGACCCGCACCGACCACAGCCACCCGACGGCCGGTCAGCGCCCGCAAACCATCCCCAGACTGAAGCAACGCCGCCGACTCCCCTCGCAACCCCCGAACCCTGTCGGCCAAGCTAGCCTCGCAGCAGCACGCGGCAATTGCAGCCCTTTGTCGCGCGTTTGGCGCCAGACCGTAAAGAGGCGGATTCAACCGGTCGGTACGAGCCGGCCTTGGCTACTGGCGATCGTCTGGAGCGCAATCCCCGCCGCGGTGGCGACGTTGAGCGAATCGAAGCCCGGGGCCATCGGGATCCGCACCGGACGGGCCCGCGCCAGGGTCGTCGCGTCGAGCCCCGGCCCCTCGGTTCCGAGGATCAATAGCACCCGCGTCGGCACGGTCAGAGCGTCCAGCGTCTCGACCGCCCCGGGGCTGAGCGCCAGAGCCTCGAGATCCAGGGCGCGGGCCAGGGTCAGCCAGTCATCCCCGGCGGGGAGCCGGGCGAAGGGTTGGATCAGCGCGGCGCCGGCCGAGACCCGGATGCTCTTGCGGTAGAGGGGATCGCAGCTTGCGGCATCGAGCAGCACCGCATCGGCTCCGAAGGCAGCCGCGTTGCGGAAGGCGGCGCCGACATTGTCGTGGTTGGTCAGACCCGCGAGGCCGAGCACCAGCGCCGGGGCGGGAATAGGCGGCACGAGGGCGGCGGGGTCGGGGTCCTTGCCGCGCACACCCACAGCCAGGACGCCGCGATGGATCGGGAAACCGGTCACACGGCTCATCACCGCCTTGGCGGCAAGATAGACCGGCGGCGGTTCGGTGCAGGCGGCCACGTCCGGGGCCAGGCCCGGCCACCGCTCCGGGGCAAGCAGGATCGACTCGGCCCGGAAGCGGGTGCGAAGGCCGAGCAGGAGCCGCAGTGTTACCCCGCCCTCGACGATGAAGCGCCCGGCGCGGCCGACGAGGTCGCGCTCGCGCATCCGCGTGTACGGTTCGAGGCGCGGGTCGTCCGGGTCCGCAATCGTTTCCGCGCCGATCGGCTCCCGGGCCTTGTCCACTTCAGCCCTGCTGGCGCTCGGTGCGGATCGCGAGCGGATCGGCCTCGGCCTTGGTCGGCACCTTCACCAGGGCTTCGCCGTCGAGGACGGTCTCGCCGGCCACGGAGCAGCGGCAGGCGAGGCGCGCCCGGCGACGCTCCGGCATCAATTCGGCGACCGTGACGGTGACGTCGACGACGTCGCCGATGCGCACCGGCGCGCGGAAGTTGAGGGTCTGGGAGATGTAGACCGCCCCCGGGCCCGGCAGGCGGGTGCCGAGCACCGCCGAGATCAGCCCGGCCGTGTACAGGCCGTGGGCGATGCGGGTGCCGAACGGCGTGCGCGCGGCGAAGTGCTCGGACAGGTGGATCGGGTTGCGGTCGCCTGTGATCTCGGCGAACCCGACCACGTCGGAGGAGGCGATGGTCTTCGAGAGGGTTTCCGACAACCCGACCTCGAGATCCTCGAAAAAGAGCACGCGCAATTCGGGCAGCATGGCTCGGCAGACCTCCGGTTCCGGCCGGTCGCATCTTTGGCGCACGCGGCTCAACAAGTTCGGTTCGCACGATCGCGCCGCCGAATCCACCCGGACGAAGGCGCAAGATCCCTGAACTTTCTTGAGGCGCAGACAGGGTTTTCTCAACAGCGGCTCGACAGGGGCGCCGCACTCGGCGATGACGCGCCCCGTGATCACGGACAACGCCGCCCGGCCCGAGCCGCCCGCCCTGCGCCCGGTCGTCGCCCGTGTGGCGGCGCTGAACCTTGGCTATTTCGGCATCGAGATCGCGGTGGCGCTCGCCATCGGCTCGGTGGCGTTGATCGCCGACAGCCTCGATTTCCTGGAAGACGCGGCGATCAACCTGTTGATCTTCGCCGGCCTGTCCTGGAGCGCGCGCAACCGGGCGCGGCTCGGCACCGCCATGGCGTTCATCCTGCTGGTGCCGGCCCTGGCGACAGCCTACGCCGCCTACGACAAGTTTGCGGACTTCGTGCCCCCGGCGGCGCTGCCGCTGACGCTCACCGGCCTCGGGGCGCTGGCGGTGAACCTCACCTGCGCGCTGATGCTCGCCCAGCACCGGTCCGGTTCGGGCAGCCTGACCCGGGCGGCCTATCTCTCGGCCCGCAACGACGCCTATGCCAACCTGGCGATCATCGCGGCCGGGCTGGTCACCGCCCTCCATCCTAGCCCGTGGCCGGATCTCGTTGCGGCGGCCGGCATCGCGATCCTCAATGCCGATTCAGCGGCCGACATCTTCCGGGCAGCCGCGGCCGAGCGCCAGGCCGCGAAATAGGCATGTCTATGCGCATCTTCCCCATTTCCGACCTGCATCTGGAGCGACGGCGGCTCGACCTCATCGCGCTGCCTCAGGAGCCGTTCGACGTCCTCGCTTGCCCGGGGGACCTTTACGAGGGGCATCCCGAGCGGGGGCTGGCCGCTCTGGTGCATCTGGCCCAGGGCAGGCCGATCGTCCTGGTCCCGGGCAACCACGAGCGCTACGCCCCCACGGGCGACCCGCGCACGGCCCCGGAGTTGCTGGCGGCTCTCGAGGCGGAGGTCGTCCGGGTGAACGCCCTGGGCGCAGACATCCACCTGCTCCAGGCGGCGCAGGCTTGCGTGATCGATGGCGTGCGGTTCGTCGGGACGACCCTGTGGAGCGACTGGCACCTGGCCGGGCGCTGGCTCGCCGCCGACGCGCCCGAGCGCCCGGAGGATCCCGTTGCCTATGCCGCCGCGCGCATGACCGATCCGGTCACCGGCTCGCGCGAATATCTCGGGTCGATCCGCAAGGCCGATGGCGGCGCGTGGCAGCCCGCGGACGCCATGGCGGCGCATGCGGCCGAGCGCGCTGCGCTGCACGACGCGCTCCGCTCGCCTTATGACGGACCGACCGTGGTAATCACGCATCACCCGGCGAGCCCGCAGGCGGCGGACCGCTACCGGGATCAGCCCGGCGTGCCGTGGTGGGTGCCGGCATTCTACGCCAGCACCGCGCTCGACGACCTGCCCGATGCCGCGCGGCCCGAAGTGTGGATCTCAGGCCATTTCCACGCCGGCCACGACCTGCGGGTCGGCCGCTGCCGGTGGGTGGCGAACCCGGTCGAGGGCAAGAGCTACCGGGCCGATTTCTGCGTGACGGTCGGGGCGAAGGGGTAGCGTTCACGGATCCCCATCCCGTCATTCCGGCCTCGCCTGCGGCCCCCCGAACTGACGACGGTGTTTATCGATCCACCCCATGCATCGCGGCTGAAGCGATCGGTTCGGCAAGCCGCTCCACGTTCTGAGCAGCCCGACCGGCGAACATCGCCGCCGGTCGGGCCGGTTTCGCGCACAGGATCTCAGGCGGCCCGGACGGTGGCGAGGAAGTGACGGACCTCGTCCGAGAGATACTCGGATTGGCGCGACAGCGCGGAGGCCGCGGACAGAACCTGGGCGGCTGCGGCTCCGGTCTCGTCGGCGGCGCCGGCCACGCCCGCGATGTTCGTCGTCACCTCGGCGGTGCCGCTCGCAGCCTGTCCGACGTTGCGCACGATCTCCTGGGTGGCCGCCTGCTGCTGCTCGACGGAGGCCGCGATCGCCGTGGCGACGCCGCTGATCTCCTGGATCCGGGCCGTGATGCCGCCGATCGCCGTCACGGCCTGACCGGTCGAGCCCCGGACCTGCGCGATCTGTCCGGAGATCTCCTGCGTCGCCTTGGCGGTCTGCTCGGCCAGGGTCTTCACCTCGGAGGCGACCACGGCGAAGCCCTTGCCGGCCGCCCCCGCACGAGCAGCCTCGATCGTGGCGTTCAGGGCCAGCAGGTTGGTCTGCCCGGCGATATTCGAGATCAGCCCGACCACATCGCCGATCCGTCCGACGACCGTGTTCAGTTCCAGCACCAGGGCGCCGGTCTGGTCGGCCTCGGACACGGCCAGCCGGGCCAGCTGCGCCGAGCCGTCGACCTGCCGGCCGATCTCCTGCACCGAGGAGCCCAGCTCTTCCGCGGCCGCCGCCACGGTGTTGACGTTGGCCACGGCCTCCTCGGCCGCGGCCGCGACCGTCGTCGATTGGCTGGCGGTCTGGGCGGCGGTGGCGTTCATCGTTTGGGCGGTGGCCTGGAGCTCGGTGGCCGAGGCCGAGACCTGGCCGATGATGCCGCCGACCGCGGCCTCGAAGCTGTCGGCCATCTGGCGCATGCCGGTCTTGCGCTGCTCCTCCGCTTCCAGCCGCGCCTGCGCGGTCTCCTCCTCCAGCCGGCGGGTCTGGATCATGGTTTCCTTGAAGATCTGGACGGCGCCCGCCATTGCGCCGACCTCGTCGCGCCGCCCGACGGCGGGAATCTCTGTTCGCGTATCGCCCGACGCGAGCTGATGCATGGCCGCGGTCATGCGTCCGAGCGGGCGGCTGATCTCCACGACGAGCATCACGACGGCCCCGATCGCCAGGAACGCCGCCAGCGCCAGGAAGCCCATCATCTGCTGATGGGCGCGCTCATAGGCACCCTGTGCCTCCGCGCCGCTGGCCGCCGCTGCCGCGCTCTGCAGATCCGACATCGCGACGAGGGTCGCGATGGTGGCTCTGATCGTATCCGACATGGTGGTGTTGTATTGCTCTTGGGCGCCGGCGAGATCGCCGCGTTCGGCCTTGGCGAATCCGTCGGTCTGCTGATCCAGATACGTCGCCCATTGCTGTTCGAAGGTCTTGTACAGATCGCGGGCCGCGTCAGTCTCCAAGAGGCTCGCGTAAGTGGCTTTGTAAGTCTGCAGCTCCGCCAGGCGCTGCTGAATCGACTTTAGGGCATCCGCCTTCTGTTGTTGTGTCTTCGCCGAGAGGACACGGCTTCCATTGACGCGCGTGCGCAATGTCACGACTTGGATGCCGGTGAGGGCTTGCGCGGCCGGCAGGCGGCTTGCGCGCATTTCCGTGGCGACACGATTGATCGTTTCGATGTGATAGTAGGACAGTGCTGCCAGACTAGTGATGAGAGCAAGCATGACCGAGAAACAGACGATCAGCTTGCCTTTGATTGACATGAAGTCTAGCATTATAGTTCCAGTATAGATCCGCCTCAGCGCTCTGTGCGCCTGTCGAATGTTATATAATGATTTGTAAAAATTCCGATTAATCGGTGGGCATTTTTGGCGCGATTGGCCGAACGGTCCCGTCGATCGAAGGCCGCGCGCCACCCATCAGATGCTACAAGGCCCGATCCCGTCTGCCCGCGCATCACCCGGCCCCGCCTCCCCAGGGGAGAAGCCGGCCCTCGTTTGAAAGCTACGCATGGAAAGCGTCACCGTCGTTCTGGCCCTGTTGCTGTCCGTGCTCGTGAGCGGGGCGCTCGGCCGCTTGGTCCCGCTGCCATTGCCGCTGATCCAGATCGTGATCGGCGTGGCCCTGGCGCTGGGCCCGCTTCCGAGCACGACCCTGGATCCCGAGATCTTCTTCCTGGTCTTTCTGCCGCCGCTCCTGTTCCTGGACGGATGGCGGATCCCGAAGCGCGACCTGTTCCGCAACGGCCGGACCGTGCTGGCGCTGGCGCTGGGCCTCGTGGCGCTGACGGTGCTCGGCATCGGCATGCTAATCCACGCCATGATCCCAGGCATCCCGCTGGCGGTGGCCTTCGCGCTGGCTGCGGTCCTGTCCCCGACCGATCCGATCGCGGTCTCTTCGGTGGCCGCCCAGGCCCCGGTGCCGCGGCGGCTCATGCACATCCTCGAGGGCGAGGCGCTGCTCAACGACGCCACCGGCCTCGTCTGCCTGCGCTTCGCCATCGCGGCGGCCCTCACCGGGACCTTCTCCCTGTCGGAGGCCGCGACCACCTTCGTCTGGCTGGCGCTCGGCGGCCTCGGCATCGGCGCCGCCACGACTTTCCTTCTCATGGGCGCCCAGGACCTGCTGCGGCGGCGGACCGGCGAGGATCCGGGCCTCCAGATTCTGTTCAGCCTGCTCACGCCGTTCGGGGCCTATCTCGCCGCCGAGCATGTCCACGCCTCGGGTATCCTGGCCGCGGTCGCGGCCGGCATCGCCATGACCTATGTCGAGATCCAGGGGCGCAGCCTCGGCACCACTCGGGTGCGCCGCACCGCCGTGTGGGACACCGTCGCACTCGCTGCCAACGGCTCGATCTTCGTGCTCCTGGGCGAGCAATTGCCCGAGGTCCTCGGCCATGCAGTCACGCAGGCCGACGTGCAGGGCGCCGGTTGGCTGGTGGCCTGGGTGCTGGCGATCACGGCGGGTCTCATGGCGATCCGGTTCGCCTGGGTCTGGGTCTCGCTCCACTTCGTCCTGGTCAAGGCGCATCGCCGGGGTGAGCGGCGCGAGGGCCTGACCTGGCGCCTCGTTGCCGCCACGACGCTCGCGGGCGTGAAGGGCGCGATTACGCTGGCCGGCATCCTGACCCTGCCGCTCACCCTGAAGGACGGCACGCCATTCCCGGCCCGGGATCTCGCGATCCTGCTGGCGATGGGGGTGATCATGACCTCGCTGCTGCTGGCCACCACGGTCCTCCCGCCGCTGTTGCGGGGCCTGCGCCTGCCCGCTGATTCGAGCCACGATGCCGAGGAGGATTCCGCCCGCGCCGCCGCGCGCCACGACGCGGTGACGGCCATCGAGGCCCTGCAGCACCACCTAGTGGAGGAGCAGGAGGACGCCTCCATCGCGGTCGAGGCCGGCGCCCGGGCCATGGACCGTTACGAGGGCCTCGAGGCCCCGACCGGTGCCCCCCGGGAGGGTGGCGGCCGCGCCCGGCAACTCGCGGTGGCCGAGAAGCGCCTGCGGCTCGCCGGGATCGAGGCAGAGCGCCAGGCGCTCTATCGCCTGCGCCGGTCGCGGGCCATCGACGACGTGGTCCTGCGCCAGCTCGTCCGCGAGGTCGATCTGGTCGAGGCGCGGCTGCTGGCCTGGAATCCCGCCGGCCGTGCCCTGTCGACGCCGCGCAGCTGAACCGCTGCGGACGCGCACGGACGGGAAGGCGCCGGCCGGATTAGTCCCGGCCGGCGGGCGCGATACGTCCAGGGCGTGTCGTTGCGCACAGCTTGGCTGTAGAGCCCGGATGAGCCTGGTTCGACCGCGCGTCATACCTTGATCAGCCCCGCGTTACGGGGCTCTGGATCGGGGGTTTCATGACCGGATTTGGCCTGGGATTACGCGGGATCGCGTCGGCTGCTCTGGCCTTTTACAGTGCAGGTGTCACGACCTCGGCTTACGCTGCTTCCGCGGCCCAGCCTGGACAGACCATCGGCCTGCCGGTGGGCGCGCAGCTCCCGGTCGGATTGTACTTCGTGAACCTGTCGAGCTTCGGCAGCCGCAGCGCGCGACCGGGCGACACCGCGACGAACGTCAACCTGCCGACCTTCGCTTGGGCGACGCCCTGGACCATCGTGGGCGGACGTCTCCAGTTCTTCGTCACCCAGCCTGTCGTGGCCGCGACCCTCCAGGGCGCGCCCTATCAGAGCGGCATCGGCCAGCCGCTGCTCGCCGCCCAGCTCGCCTGGGATCTCGGCAACGATGTCGGCGTCAGCTACTTCTTCGGGGGCTACCTGCCGATCGAGACGCGCTTCCTGACCCAATCCGCCTCGCTGACCCATCGCTTCGCAGTCAGCTACACCGGCCAGGACTTGAGCCTGACGGCGAACCTGCTCCACGGGATCTTTCTCGAGACGCGCTCGCCTTTCGGCACGCTCTACCCGGACTACCTGAACCTCGATCTCACGGCGGCGAAGAAGTTCGGCAAATGGCAGGTCGGCGCCGTCGCGTTCGGATCGACCGACTTGCCGACCGGCGTGTCCAGCTACCTGCCCCAGGGACAGATCGCGGTGGGCGGCTTGGTCGGATACAATTTCGGGCCGGTGAACCTGCAGGCCTACCTGACCCGGGACGTGGTCCAGCGCAATTACCGCGGCCGCGAGACCCGCGGCTGGCTGCGGGTGATCGTGCCGCTCTACCAGGACAAGGGCGAGGTCGAACCGAACCGCACCCTGGTAACGCGCCGACAGGCCGAGTAGCCGGTCTGCCGCCCGCAGCGCCGCCTCCCTCGGACAAGGGAGGCGGCGCGAGACCTCAGCCGTGCACCAGCACGTTGCGGAACTGCCAGGGATCGCTGGTATCGATATCCTCCGGGAACAGGCCCGGGCGGTCGGTGAGCGGGGTCCAGTCGGTGTAGACGCCCACGACCGGGCCGAGATACGGGGTCTGGACTTCCAGGCAGCGCCGGAAATCCATCTCGTCGGCCTCGACGATGCCGGCCTCCGGGTTCTCCAGGGCCCAGACCATGCCGGCGAGCACCGCCGAGGTCACCTGCAGGCCGGTGGCGTTCTGGTAGGGGGCGATCCGCCGGGTCTCCTCGATGGAGAGCTGCGAGCCGTACCAGTAGGCGTTCTTGGCGTGGCCGTAGACCAGCACGCCAAGCTCGTCGATGCCGTCCACAATCTCGGTCTCGTCGAGGATGTGATGCTGCTCCTGCACCTTGGCGGCTTTGCCGAACATCTCGTGGAGCGAGAGCACGGCGTCGTCGGCTGGGTGGTAGGCGTAATGGCAGGTCGGGCGGAAGACGGCCTGATCGCCCTCGCGCACGGTGTAGTAGTCGGCGATCGAGATCGCCTCGTTGTGGGTCACCAGGAAGCCGAACTGCGACCCTGCGGTCGGCACCCAGCTGCGCACGCGGGTGTCGGCCCCCGGCTGCAGCAGGTAGATCGCGCAGCGCGAGCCGGACTCCTGCTCGCGGGCATTGGCAGGCTTCCAGGTCTCGTGCGTGCCCCAGCCGAGTTCGGCCGGCTGGTTGCCCTCCGAGACGAAGCCCTCCACCGACCAGGTGTTGACGAAGACGCCCCGGGGCTTGGGGGTCTTGGCGCGCTGGGTGTCGCGCTCGGCGATGTGCACGCCCTTCACGCCCAGGGTCTTCATCAGGGCGGCCCAGTCCTCGCGGGACTTGGGCTCGGGCGCCGTGACGCCGGTATCCTTGGCGATATTCAGGAGCGCCTGCTTGACGAACCAGGAGACCATGCCGGGATTGGCGCCGCAGCAGGAGACCGCCGTCGTGCCGCCGGGCTTCTGGGCGCGGGCGTCCAGGATGTCCTGGCGCAGGGCGTAGTTGGTGCGGTCGCCCTGGCCCCGGCTCTTGTCGAAGTAGAAGCCCGGCCAGGGCTCGGCCACGGTGTCGATGTAGAGGGCGCCGAGCTCGCGGCACAGTTCCATGATCGCCCGCGACGAGGTGTCGACCGACAGGTTCACGCAGAAGCCCTGGCCGCCGCCCTCGGTGAGGAGGGGGGTGAGCACGTCGCGCAGGTTCTCCGGGGTCAGCGCCACCTTCTCGAAGCGCAGGCCGTGCTTCTCGGCGAGCGCCCGGTGGGTGTCGACCGGGTCGATCACGGTGAAGCGGGCGCGGTCGTACTCGAAGTGGCGTTCGATCAGCGGCAGGGTACCGCGCCCGATCGAGCCGAAGCCGATCATCACGATGGGGCCGGTGATGCGGCCATGGATCGGGTGACGGGACGGCTGTTCGGTCATGCGGAAGGTCCTTGTCTGGCGGACGCCTGAGGTCCGCGCATAGGGTCGCGAGCGAGGTATGGCGCGCGTGTGACAGTGGGGCGACAGGCAGGCGCTGCGCGCCCTGCGGCGGCGCGTTCGTCGAATCCCGTCGTCGAGAAGGCCGCTCAATGG
>NZ_JAKSYN010000128.1:0-1926 GCF_022829565.1 Methylobacterium sp. J-001 | reverse complement strand
CGCTGGCGCGCCAATCGGCCAAGGGCGGTGAGGGACAGGCGGTGCAACTCGAAGCGCGCATCCTTTCCCTGTCGAAGACCCACGACCTGCTCACCCGCGAGGACTGGAGCGGCGCCACCTTGAATGAGGTGTTGGAGAACGAGCTGTCACCCTACCGCGCCGGGTGTGACCACATCGTCCTCGACGGGCCCGAGGTGGCGCTGCCGCCGCGCCACGTCCTGGCGCTCGGTATGACCGTGCACGAGCTGACGACCAACGCAGCCAAGTACGGGGCGCTGTCGACGGCGGACGGTCGGGTCGAGGTAAGCTGGCGGGTGGATCGAAGCGAGACGGGAGCGGCGTGGTTACGCCTGACCTGGCGGGAAAGCGGCGGTCCGGCGGTCGCCCCACCGGCGCGCCGCGGGTTCGGGACGCGGCTGATCGCCGGCGGCGTCGGGCGCGAGCTGGCCGGGGACGTCGATCTGGACTTCGACGTGGAGGGCCTGCGTTGCCGGATCGATGTGCCGCTGGCCGAGGTCGGCAGCCGTATGCTCGCGCCGACGCGGTAGCCTCACCCCACCGGTGAGGGTGATGAGCCGCGGGCTCACCGCGCCGTGGCACCCCAGGGATAGCTACAACGGAAGCGATAACGATCGGAGACAAATCATGCCGCCGCGGCAGTAACTTGGCGGGGGGTAGCTGTTCGGGCTACAGCTCAGCTTGGTCTATCTCGGCCGTGCTCAGCATCCTTCCCCCGTCGCCCTCCGCGGACGCATGACGATCGCCCCTCCTGAGCCCGACCGTCTACACGCCCTGGCCGATTACGCGGTGATGGGCACGCCATCGGAGAAAGGGTTCGATGATCTCGCCAGGATCGCGGCCCTGCTGTGCGGGGTGCCGACCGCACTCGTGACCCTGGTCGACGATCAGCGGCAGTTCTTCAAGGCGCGAGCGGGCTTCGACGTTGGATGCGAGGCGCCGCTCGATGTCGGGTTCTGTCCGCTGGTGGTCAGGGCCGAGGCGCCGCTCATCATCCGCGACACGCGCGAGGAGGGCCACGCCGATAACGCGGCCGTGGCCGAGGGCGGGGTCCGCTTCTACGCCGGCATGCCGCTGCGAACCGCCGCGGGCGCGGTGCTCGGCACGCTGTGCGTGCTCGATCGGCAGCCGCGCCCGGAAGGACTGACACCGGGGCAGTCCGAAGGATTGGAGCGGCTGGCCGAACAGGTCGTCGACCAACTCGAACTGCGCCGTGCCCTGAGCGAGCGCGAGCGCCTGCTCGCCGAACAGCGGGTGGCGACGCAGCAGCGACGCACCTACAGCCAGATCCAGGACGCGATCGCAGCGAGCGGCGGCGATCTCGACACCATCCTCGACGCCCTGATCGAAGGGGCGATGCGCGCCGTGCCCGCGGCCGAGGGCGGCGTCCTGGAATTACTCGACGGCGAGGAGCTGGAGTACCGCACCGTCGGCGGCACCCTGACCCAGCATCGGGGCGTGCGCGTGCCGCTGGACGGCAGCACGTCCGGCGCCTGCGCCCGGGCCAACGAGCCGATCCTGCTGGCCGATGCCCTGCTCGACCCGCGGGTGAAGGCCGATGCTCGCGCGCTCATAGACCTTCGCTAGGCCGTGCACGCGACGGTCAACCGTGGCGGCAAGGTGCTCAGCGTGCTCAAGCTACCGTCGAGCAAACCGGACGCGTTCACCGAGCGCGATCTCGAAGTGGTCAGAAGCTTCGCCGGCTTGGCCACCGTCGGGCTGACCGAGGCGAGCGAGATCGCGGCGCAGCGCACGGTGCGCGCGAGTGAGGCGCGCTACCGCGCCGTGTTCGAGAGCGCGATCGACTACGCGATCATCGTGCTCGATCTGAAGGGGAACGTCATCGACTGGAACGCCGGCGCTACCCGGATCCTGGGCTGGACCCCGAGCGACGTCTGCGGGAAGCCT
>NZ_JAKSYN010000120.1:0-6162 GCF_022829565.1 Methylobacterium sp. J-001 | reverse complement strand
CGCCGCTGCCCGAACCGTCCCAGACCTTTGGGCAGCCATCGCCCGGGCCTTCGCAGCCTTCACTCCAGCGGAATGCCGCAACTACATCGCCGCCGCCGGATACGACGCTTATGACCCAACCTAAACGACAACAGCTCTAGCCCTCCTGGGCGCGACCGGGCCAGCTCAGGGCGCGCCGCTCACCCCAGCGGGTGTTGCGCAGGTGCAGGTAGTTCGGCGTGAACAGGCAGAAGGCCTTCAGCCGCTCGACGTCGAGGATGGTCAACACCCGGTACTTGAGATGGATCAGGCCGAGCGCGCGCAGCTCCCGCAGCGTCCGGTTCACGTGCACGTCGGACAGGCCCATCGTGTCGGCGATCTCCGTTTGGGTGAGCGGGAATGCGTAGCTGTTGTCGGTGACACGCCCAACCGCTTCCAGGCGCATGAGGAGTTCGCACAGGAGGTGGGCGATGCGCTGGACCGGAGGGCGCCCGCCCATGTTCACCAGCCATTCCCGCAGGACGGCTCCGTCGACCAGGGAGCACCACCAGAAGGCGCGCGCGATGCTCGGATGGTGCACCGTGATCTCGTCGATGGCCCGCCGGGGGATGTCCACGACCTGACAGGTCGAGATGGTGCCGATGCTGTGGTCCATCTCGTCGAGGATGAAGACGTTGAGGTCGCAGAAATCACCCGGCACCAGGAGGGCCATGATCTGGCGCTGACCGTCCGGGAGCACCTTGTACCGGCAGGCGAAGCCATCCAGGATGAGCAGGACGTTGTCCGGCTTGTCGCCTTCCTGGATCAGATCCTGGCGTGCGTCGACCTGCCGGACCTTCAGCACCAGGCCGTTCAGGGCCCAGCGCGCTTGGTCGGACAAGGGTTCGAAGCTCTCAAGCTTCTGCGTCAGCGCGTGCTGCATCGGACCGCCCTCATGGGTGGGAGAACGAGTTCGCGTCCGGAAGGTGCCCCTCGAAAGACCATTCGGCCAAGCGGCCACGATTCTTCGGGGGCATCACGGGCGCAATCCCGGGTGTCCCGCTCTCCCCGGGAACGAATGGCCCGCACCCAAAAAAGTCCCGCCACCCGGACCGGGCGACGGGGCTTGAGTGCGCTCGGGTCGGAAAGAGCCGTCTGGGCGATGAAGGGGCGAGGAGCGCTCGCGCGGCCAACTGCGCTCACATCATCGCGGCAACAGCCGGATACTCAATGCCAGCGTATTAAAGAATCGATCCGATCAAAAGACGGGATTTGTCGAGGTTCTGACCTATTCCCGCCTTTTACGTGACTTGCTGAACGAGCATCTTGATGAAGGCCATGCCGATAGCCGGGCACGCAGCGACAGCAGGCCGGGATGGAACGGTGAGCCCGACCGGGGAGCGATCGCCTCGGAAACCCGTCTTATGACCGAACGCCCAGATAACCGCGGCCTATTGTAGAGCCTATCATCAGTCGATCCGAAACAGGTGCTGATGGCTGGGAGAGCCGCGCGCTTCCACCTGCAATATGCGGTGGAGCCGTATGAGTTCAGCCCCCGATCGTCATGCCATGAACTGGCTCATCCGCAAGCTGGAGAGCATCGCGCCTCTCTCCGACAAGGACCGCCAGGCCATCGAGAACCTGCCGGTCAGGATCCACAAGCTCGACGCCCGGCAGGACATCGTGCGAGACGGCGACAAGCCCTCGCATTGCTGCTTGATCATCGACGGCTGGGCCTGCCGCTACAAGCTTCTTAGCCAGGGCAAGCGGCAGATCCTGTCGTTTCACATCCCCGGCGACATCCCGGATCTCCAGAGCCTGCACATCCACACCATGGATCACAGCCTCGGCACGATGACCAAAGCCACCGTGGCCTTCATTCCGCACGAGAACCTGCACGACCTGACGGCACGCCATCCCGGCATCGCGGCGATCCTCTGGCGTGCCACCCTGATCGACGCGGGAATCTTCCGCGAGTGGCTGGTGAGCATGGGACGGCGTTCGGCCTTCGAACACGTCGCTCACCTGTTCTGCGAGCTGTATCTGAAACTACAAGCGGTGGGGCTGGCCGGGAATTACCGTTGTCCGCTGCCGGTCACTCAGGCGGATCTCGCCGATGCGCTGGGGCTCACCCCGGTGCACATCAATCGCATTCTCCAGGATATGCGAGCCAAGACCCTGATCACGCTCCGGAGTCGAGCGCTGGTGATTGAGGCCTGGGACGAACTTTTACGCATCTCCGAGTTTGACCAGACGTATCTGCATCTGGAGAGACGGGCGGCCGCATGACCCTTCGCTTACAGCCGGTGCGGGTCGCCACCGGCAGTTACGATATCGACGGGCAGCTAGTCTTCGCCGACGGCTCCCTGGCGGCCGTCCTTGTGAAGCTGTCGGCATATCACCAGGACATGGCCGGGATGTGGTTTTTGGAAGCGGGCTTCGGGTGGGTCGATACGCCGAACCGGCCGACCTTCGCCGACCTCGATGCCGCCCAGGCCTGGATCGAGCAGCAATTGGCGGACGCGGCCTAAGAGCCGCCTTCAACGCCGGTCATCTGACGATGCGACCGCGCCGTCCCATGCAGCAGCCTCACCTGAGATAAGGCTAGCAGGCCAGCTTCGATCGCGGGTTCGGCGAGCACCGCATCCACCGTGGCGATCATCCTTTGAGATCGGCTGCGATCGGAGACGGTGGGCTTCCGGCCGGGACGCAGCAGGGCTTCCGGAGGCCGGTCTGCGCGTCCGGCAATTGCCCCTCGATCAGTCATACGACCACCGCTCGCCCCAGCAGATGTGCAAAAATTCGCATTGCACACAACCATTCATGTGGATAAATTTGCAATCTTTTGATGCATAAAATCTCGAAATACAACACAATACCCTGATGATGAAAATCTTAAATCGATTTAATACTGTACATCTTGTCAGGTGAATATTACGGGATCAGCCATTGAGAGCCGGCGAGCTCCCGCTTGCGTGAGGGCTGGATATCCGATGCCACATTTTTTCTTCGACACCGATGACGGCGATTTCCGGTTTGAGGACGATGAAGGCTTTGAATTGCCGAGCCTCGATGCCGCCCGCCTCGAGGCCTTGGATGCCCTGCCGGATATGGCGCGCAACAAGCTCCCGGACCGGGATCGTCACACGTTTTCGGTTCGGGTACGCGATGCCGACGGCACCCTGGTCTACTCCGCCTCGCTCGACCTCGTCGGCGAATGGCATGTTCCACGCGGCCATTCGTAGGTCCGAAGCCTCGAAGGACCGGACGATCCTACCATCTCGGCTCGCCCGTGTCGGCGTCCCGCTCTCAAGAACGCTGCCGGCACCTCAGGGTTACCCCAGATCTCGAACCCCGCAAACAATTCAGGGCAACGGCCCTGAAGGTTGCCGAAACCTCGTCGACGATCTATGTCAATCTCAAGCGCTCAGGCGATCTTGTATTGCCAGATGTAAATGTCATTATTTTAGTAATCCAAGCCGATCCGGCCAATATTTGTCTTTTGACAGGCTGGATATAGACCAATTGGCGTAGGAACGAGCGGCTTGCTGCTCATCTCAGATCCAGCGGGCACCTTCAGGGGGATCGCCATGGGTTTGGCCGCGTTCTTGTTCTTCGTCGTCCCGTGGATGGCGCTCGCGTTCTGGCTGTTCCGCCTCCCGAGCGCCCTTCGCCTCGGCACCCCGGCTACACCCTGGCGCGCGCTGACGGATTATCCCGATCCGCTGCGGGATCAGCGGTACGAGACCAACCCCTACAACACGGGGGCCAACGACGGGTCCGGTCCAACCGGTGGCGACAAGCATAGCCCGCTCATCAATCCCTGAGGGTCCGTCCACGGGAGCGCAGATCGGAACGATGTCTGATTTCCCCGCGCCCCGTGGGGCCGCTTAGCAACACCCGGCGTCGGGTTGTGATGCTTGCCGAGACGAACCAAGTTGTTCGCGACCAATTTATCGAAACCCGTCAGAATTAAGTTCTGCGCTTCCAGGCCTATGCAATCGTGACGCGCCATCGCCGAGTACCGTCGGCCTTGGCACCGCCTGCACCGACCTCCTGTTTCCTCCGAACCGTGGGGACGGCGCCGGCGTCCAATCTGGAGCGCCCGGCATGACATACCGCGTCAAGATCGATCGCATCGGGGTGGCTGGCGTGCCGCGGAGCGCCCCACGCATCTACGATGCGAAGGACGAGGCCGACGCCGCAACGATCGCGGCCTACGAGGTCGATAGCAGCAAGCCCGGCCGGCCCCGCGTCGCCACCGTGACCGACGCCTCCGGGCGCATGGTGTTCACCTATTCCGGCCGCGCCGGCGTGGCGCCCACATGACCGGGAGGGAGCGTGAGGAATGGGCGCTCGACGACCGAGACGCGAAAGCTCTTATCGGCGTCATGCTCGCGCTCCAGGTGGCCTTCCTGGCGGTCACGATGCTCTGGCTGTGACGCTCGCCGCCGCGGCGCCGAGCAACGTCGCCTCTGGAATCCCACTTCCAGAACAGATGCCCCGCTGAGAACCGTCACCGATCGCGTCGCGATCGGAGACGGTTCTCAGTCAGCCCCGACGATCTCGGCCGACAGGTCGTCGATCACGCCATGAACCAGGGGGCAACGGCCCTGCGGGCCGCCGTGAGGGTCAAGCGCACGCGGGCGGATTGGGACTGCCGACCACCAGGTCATCTGGATCGTCCGAGCGGTGCAACGCAGGTTCTATTGTGCCGACTCGATCAGGCGGCCGCCCGAATCGCCGGCTCCGTCGCGCGCGCCACGGCGGCGATGACCTGATCGGGCGCGAGGTGGTGGATCATGTGGCCCATGCCGGGAATGACCAGAGGTCAAACCCGCTCCACCAAATCCCGGGACCAAACAGTGTTCCCGTGTTCCCGTGTTCCCGTGTTCCCAGCGGGCGCCATCGTCC
This sequence comes from Methylobacterium sp. J-001, assembly GCF_022829565.1. Taxonomy (NCBI): domain Bacteria; kingdom Pseudomonadati; phylum Pseudomonadota; class Alphaproteobacteria; order Hyphomicrobiales; family Methylobacteriaceae; genus Methylobacterium; species Methylobacterium sp. J-001. The sequence goes on along the minus strand of NZ_JAKSYN010000120.1, from coordinate 1,290 downwards.
GCCCCCTCTGCAACACCACCTCCTTGAAATGGTTGCCGGAGGCTGAGGCTCATTCCGCCCTCGCCATCTGCCGCCCGTGGTTCTGCACCACGTCGCGGAATAGGCTGGCTGATCGCACTCTCGGCTTGGTGGCCACATAGCAGAGGCGGGGTGCCCAGGAACAGATTGGTACTCCGTGGGCTTACTCAGCAGATAGAAGGCGATATGCTAAAGGTTGGCCAGCTATGGCTAACCGGGTTGCCGATCCCCATCTTCATAACAGCTTGGTTTTTCTTTGCGCGGGAGCGATAGCGCATGCCTTGTAGAATGCGTGTCCTGCTTGCTGCATCAGTTGTCGCCCTCATCGGCACAGGCGGAACTGGCATGGCGCGTGGCGGCGGCGCCATCCCTCCTGGCGGTCAGCTGGGGGCAACAGCGCCCGGTGGGACGGAAGGCCTGGCGGGACCGAAGAATGTTGCTGATGCCGTCCGAAGCGGTAACGCCTACGGTTGGAGCCATGGTGCAAGCCGGAATGGGGTCGAGTACCCCCACTATCGACCTCGGACAGGTAGGTATTGAATGAAACGGTAGCCCTTGGCCCAGCGCCAAGGGACTGGAGCGGAGGCTGAAACTCGCCTCGCTGGCGAGCTAGACGACCTCCCCCGCCAGCCCGTGATCAGATCGGGCGGCGGGGCAGCACTGGCCGTCAGGCAAGCGCTTGAGGATGTCGCGACGGCGTGCCGTCGAAGCGCGCTGGTAGAAGGGGGCAGCCGTTGTGACCCTTGCGATGCGCGAACTTCCGACGGCCGCCCTCGGCATATGAGCCCGACAGCACCACTGCCCCATGGCAGGATGGGCAGCGCTTCGGTGACATCACGTAGGTGCCCTTTGCCTCAGCAACGCTGATCGAACGCCAAGTGCTTTCAACCTTCGCTTCGCAGATCTGAGGGTCTGGCGTCTTCATAATCAGTGAAGTGCCATGCCACTGCTATCGCCGCCAGCCCACGATTGGCTTGGCTGCAGAGGCCGATGCAAACAACTGGCATCGTCTGAATAGGGCTGGCATAGCGGGTCAATGGCCGAAAACGTCCCCCATCCTTACACCATCGAGGTCTCGCCTTTGGCCAAGCCGGAGGGTCACTTCCAGTGGGCAATCCGCCGAAGCGGCAAGTGACCTGACCGGCTGGCTTTGGACCGGGCTGATTGAGAGGATCAGCTTGGACCAGAGGAGTTGGGGATGAAGCGAGGACACAGGCCAAGTGCGGAGCAGGTCGTGCTGATGTTGCGCCAGATCGAGGTGCAGACGGCCCA
>NZ_JAKSYN010000113.1:0-436 GCF_022829565.1 Methylobacterium sp. J-001 | reverse complement strand
GGGGCGGTTTGCGCGGGCGCGGACGAACGCTTTTTGCCCTGCCGGCTAACGCACTGCCTCATCGTTGACCGCAAGAGGCACGGATCCCCTCACCCGCACGGGCTACAATACTCACACAACGGCTTGCGGCAACCACGGCGCGCTCTCCTCGCCCTTGCGGGGAGGAGCTGGAAGTGGGGGTCGCCCAGAAGGCGCCACTGCGCCTTGGCCGGTACCACCCCCACCCCTGGCCCCCCCCCGGAAGGGGGAGGAGAAACGCCGGGAGTATCAGAGACTTGGGATAAAGCTGGTTGAAGCGTGAATCCGCTAGCCCGCAGGGGAGAGGGGCACGTCGCGCCTAACACAGGCCGGGACGGGACCTTCCTCGCCGGTGGGGAAACAGGGACCTGTGCCGCGTCCGGCATTCAGCCCCCCAGATACCGCCCCTCCAGATGCG
>NZ_JAKSYN010000109.1:0-306 GCF_022829565.1 Methylobacterium sp. J-001 | reverse complement strand
GTCGAGGCCGCGGCGGGCGCAGCGCTGGCCGCGAGGAGGCCGGCGGCGAGAGCGCGGCGGTTGATGCGGGCGGTCATCTCCGCGGCTCCTCAGAGCGCGCGAATCTGACGCGCCTCCGAGATGGCCGGCCACACGGGCCCGCCCGGAGGTGCATGGTCTGTAACCGCCTGCCTCAACCGCCCCCCGAGAGGGCGTTCCGCACATATGGGAGCCATTCTTTCCCTGTGACTATAAGCGGCCATGGGGAGAACCGTGTAATTCTGGCAATCCCTAACGGCCCTTTACCGCGATCATAAGGATTGACTG
>NZ_JAKSYN010000105.1:0-6549 GCF_022829565.1 Methylobacterium sp. J-001 | reverse complement strand
CGTAAACGCGCTGGATGGTCGGGATCCGGCGCCGCCGGTCACGCCGGGAGGGCCAGACCCGCTGGTCGAGATGGATGCCGTCGCACGAGGGACCGGGACGCGCCCGCACCGCCGCGAGGTCGGCGGGGGCCCGGGCCGGGTCGGTCGCCGACGCGACCGACACGGGCCGGGCGGGCCGGGGCGGCAGCGGCAGGGGGCGCGGCCGCGTGCCGATCTCGGTGAGCCGCCCGTCGCCATCGAGAGCCCCAGGGGCGCCGAGCATGGTGCGGGCCTCCGTGAGCGCGGCGGCGGGGGGCGGGTGTACCGGCTCCCGGACCGGCTGTGGTGCAAGACCGCCGCCTGGCTCACCCGACAGACCACAAGACCGCGACGGTCGTAAACGAAGCTTTTGACGCACCGGCTCCGCGCGGCGACCGGGCGATGCGCGTTCGCATTGAGACATGCCGAAACCCCTGACGGGTGGCGACCGATCGCATCACTTGCCTGAGGCGACCGCCAAAACGCTCGCCCTGCGGATCCTCGGGGCGCCGGCGAGCGCTCTCGCGCCAGCCCCGACTCCATCGGCACGGCGCCCGGTCAGCGAGCGGCCGGGCCGACCCAAACCCTGCGCAGCCGCGCGCTTTCCCGGATCATCGCTTCGCGCAGATCGCCCGGGCCTTCATGGCCGTCGGGGCCGCCCCCATGGCCAAGCAGTAGATGCTGCTTTCGTCCATGGCAGGGCGTTCGCCGCCGCTGCAGGTGCCGTTCACGGCGAATTCCTCGGCGATGCAGGTCGCAACGCATCGGCCGCCCGCGGCACATTCCTCGACCTGAACCCGTAGGGTGATGCCGGACGCTCCCGCCTTGCCCTCGGGGCCAGCCGGTCCCGCCGGCCCACGGTCGCCGCGCTCGCCCGCCGGGCCTTTGGGGCCGACCTGTCCGACGGGACCGGGCGGTCCGATGGAACCGGCCGAGCCCGGTTCGCCCTTGGCGCCGCGCTCGCCTTGCGGCCCCTCGGGTCCCTGCGGACCGGCAGCGCCCTGCGGGCCACGCGGGCCGATCTCGCCTCTGGGCGTGTTCGCCGCCAGCATCACCGGGGCCGGGTGCGCCGCCGCCTGCTTCGCGACGGCCGGCCGGGCGCAATAGCCGACGACGGCCTGGCGGCTGACCGCCTCCGATCTCAGCGTCACCACGCAGGTTTCCGGATGATAGGGGATCCGGAACGCGAAGCGCCCGTCCTGATCCGCCCGCGTGTCGAACTTGTCGTCGAGGACGACGCTGGCGGCATGCGGCGGCGCCAAGGTGCCGAAGACCCTGAGATCGCCGTTGGAGATCATCGCCATGTCCACGGCGATGTCGCCGGTGGCCCACGAGGCCGATGACGCGAGGCCGAACGCCAAGACCAGAATCGATCGCCGAGCCATCCTTCAGACCCCACAGTTCCCAGACAGGGTATGCCTGGGCATAGCGTGGCTCTCTCGGGCCGCGACGTACATATTTCGGCGCAGCCACGGGCGGACGAGACCTGGCCTTAAGGCGAAGGATGCGCGCGCGCCGGTGCCGGACGACGGGGCGCTTCGACGCCGCCACGGGCCCAACGCGGCCTTCACCGGGCGGGTGGGCGAAAGCCCCGTCTTACAGGGTGCCGCGGCTGGCAGGATGCTCGGGCAGGGCCGTCCTCACCGATGGGGCGGCGCGCATGAGATTACGCCAGGATGTTGAGATAGCGGGCGGCGATATAAGCGGCCAGCACCACGACGAGGAGGCCCGCACCGCTGAACACGATCGCGAGCCAGCGATCGAAACCGGCAGCGTCGCTGTCGGCCTGACGCGTCGCGCACGCGACACAATAGGTCGTGCCCGCGCGGATCGGCTCGCCGCAGGATCGACAGGTGGCGCGTGCCGGGGGCATCGATCTCTCGTTCGGCATCGAGCGGGTGAATACCAGTCCGACGTCCCCGATCGCAATTCTCGGTGCGCCGACTGTCTGAATCAGCGACACAGTTACGCGCGGGCCGATCGGGCGGCATTCTCCCGCGAAGTCGCTCGCGGTTCCCCGCCCGTGTCAGACGGCGTGGCCGGACGCCCGGTGAGCGTCAGGCCGCGGCGCGGACAGCGCGCTCGTGCCGTCGCCCGCCGCGCCTTCCCGTCTTGCGCGGTCCTGGCTCCGGCCGCCACGCCCGTGAGGATCATCGCGCCGAGGCAAGCCGCGGCCTTGGGCCGAAACCCGGATCAGGCCGATTTCGTCCGGCGGTGCGCCTTGGGCTCCGCCCGGCGCGGACTGACCTCCGGTTCGTTCCGGGCTGAGGACCCGCCACTCGGTCGCCCAAGGCCGATCGCCTTCGCCAGGGCCGACCGCCGTTCGGCATAATCCAGCGCGACCATCGGATAATCGCGCGGCAGCCCCCACTTCTCGCGGTAACGCTCCGGCGTGAGGCCGCGGCCGGTCAGATGCCGTTTCAGGGTCTTGTAGGGTTTGCCGTCCTCGAAGCTGATCAAGGCATCGCGGCCGACCGAGCGCCGGATCTCGGCGGCGGACGGTTTCTCGACCGGGCCCCCCGTAACCGCAGGCGCCGCGGCATGCCCCTGCGCGGCGGCCTGCACGGCGGCATGGACGCCAGCAAGAAGCTTAGGTAATTCTGAGACTTGAACATGATTATTGGAAACATAGGCGGCCACGATATTGGCCGTTAAGTGCCTCATATCGAGATGCCGCGCTTCGAGATCGTCGTCCATCACTGACTCCTGGCGGCACAACCTTCGTCACACCTCGGGGCATCTACGGGGGAGGCGGTGATCCGTTCCGGTTGTCGGCACGGGAGTTCATTGAGCGTTAACGACGCGTGTTCGGCGAGGCGAGCGACGGAGCGTTCGTTAACAGATAGGAACGCCCTGCGCGGTTGTCCGAAGTTCGATAGTATTGATGCTCTTCTCACGGTGAGACGGCAGGTAGTTCCACACCGCATGCGGAGTCCCTGCGAGGCGCGCAACCAAGCGCGACTTTCGATCATGACGACCATCATGATCCCTCACGTGGGCCCGCACGCGGCGTCACGAATATGAAGGCTGAAGCCCGAGGGCATGGTGTGTTGCTTGACGGTATTCGCCAGCACGCCAGACGATGCTTCGTCCGGGCATGACCCATGAACGGATGTGGACGCTGGAGATCGCCAGGCGCGGTCACCACCGGGACAGAGCAATCTTCAGCGCCGCGGCGGATCAGTCACGCATCGCCAGGGCGTCGGTTACCAGGCGATTGACCAGAGCATCGCGTCTTGCTTGGCCCAGGGCGATGCGGGCGGCCGCGCGCGCATTGGCGGCGCGTAATTCGCCCTTCGGGGCGCCATCCCGCAGGGCGCGCCACGCCATCGCCCGAAACCACCGGGCATTCGCCAAGGCGATGGAACGACGGTCGAGGACTGACCCGCGGGTCGACGGCTCGATGGAAGAGACGGCGTGCATGAAGTCAATCCTGGGCTTCAACGATACCCTTGCCTACGAACTGAAAACCTCATGGCATGCTATTTTTCTCGGATCAATACTTATTTGATAGCTAATTCAAAATTTTCTATCGCGGCAGCATGGGGAATCTGCGCAGCACCGACCCATCCAAGCGGCACACCTATAGACCTAAGACTGTCAACATCTCATGCGCAGGAATAAACATGCCCGGCAGCACCTTACACGCACGCCATCCGGTACTTGCGTGTCGGCGCGAAGCCGTGCCAGATCGACAAACCACGATCGTGTGTTCTCTCGTGATCGGATGGCGGCGATATCGCTTCTAAGCAACACGACGGGGCGGGGGACATCGCGATTGCCCGGCCGCACCGTAAGTCTTGCGCGTATCCAATAGGGCCATCTCGGCTTTGGGCGTGTGACCCGCGGCGTGGGGATCGGCAGTTGCGTTGATGGCCAGTCCGGCGCGGCCTTTTGTATGGGATCTATCGTGGCAGGAGCACGCGCACCGTCGGATCGGCGCTCCGCGTAGGCGACGGGCGTCGGTGTCTCATGGGGCCGATGCCGGACGGAACGCCGGGCCGTGCTACGCAGGCCGCGATCCGAGCCGAGCCGTCCCTGATGCTGACCCGTCGCACGCTCCTGTCCCGACCGACCCTCGTTGCCGCCTGTGCGGCGGCGGGGAGCCTCGCGAGCGCCGGCTACGCGACGGCGTTCGAGCCCCACCGGGTTCAGGTCACGCATTACCGGCTGTGCCCGCCGCGATGGCCGGCCGGCCTGACGTTGCGGATCGCCGTGCTCACGGATTTCCACGCCCATCCCCGCTGCATGGGCGAGGATGCGATCGCCGATGTCGTCGCGCGCACCAACGCGCTCGCCCCCGACGTCACAGTGCTGCTGGGGGATTACGGATCCCAGAGCCGGGGCGCCGTCCCGTTCGAGACGGTGGCCGATCTCCTGCGTGGGTTGCGGGCGCCGAAGGGGGTGTACGCCATCCAGGGTAACCACGACTGGGGGGATGACCGCGCGGCGCTCCGGCGCGGCCACGGCCCGACCCGCGCCGAGCAGGCCCTGCGGGCGGCCGGCATCACGTTCCTGGAAAACGTCGGCGTGCGCCTCGATGTCCCCGACCCGCTCTGGCTGGTCGGCCTCGAGAGTGAGGCGACACCCGGCCGCGCCCTGGATCCGGTACGCCTCGACCGCCAGAGGGCGGGCATGCTCGCGCAGGCACTCCGGGATGTGCCCGCTGAGGGAGCCGCGATCCTGCTCGCGCATGAGCCGGATCTGTTTGCCACCGGGCTCGACCCCCGGATCGCGTTGACCCTGTCGGGCCATACGCATGGCGGTCAGGTGCGGATCTTTGGTTGGTCGCCATGGATCCCATCCCGCTACGGGCTGCGCTACGCCTATGGCCACATGGTCGAGGCGGGGCGCGACCTGATCGTCTCGGCGGGGCTCGGCTCCCATTTCGTGGCGGGCCGACCGTTGCGCCTGGGCATACCGCCGGAAATCGTGGTGGTCGATCTCGGGGCTTTCCCGGAGGGGGACGCCAAGCCGGCGGCTCTCGCCCGCGGCCGAGGTGGGCCGGCATGACCGCTGGGTGCGATCCAGACCGGCGGATCAAACGCCGGCGATTCGCCGATCAGCGCGAGAAGACGCCGAGCGGCACCCAAATAAGCCGGTGCAGTTAAGCCATACTGCCAGATTGCGCAAAATAAATGCACATTGCCTAGTGTAGTGGGAGCGATATGCCATTATATTGCCTAAACCAAGCAGCTCGATAAGCCTGGTGAGGAAACGTCAAGCTTTCGCGTGCACGAACGTGCACCGATGGCGCTGGGGGAAGACACGATCATGCACTGGGCTGCCGTGATCCTCGCCGCCTATTCCGCTGGTCTGATCGAGTTCTGGCGGCTCTGCCGCGACGCCCCACTGATGCCCGATGAGAGCGCCCGGCCGTATCGGGTCGAGCTGGATTCAGCCGAGCAGCCGCGTCACCGCCCAGCCTAGGATTCCGATCCAGCCGACCACCACGAGCAACACCGTCGTCAGGATCGCGGTGGAGCCGTAGCGCGCGAAGAGGCGCTGGCCGAGGCTCCGGTGCTCAGAGGCCGGTCCGGCCTCGCTCGGTGGCATCTTCATCGGCCCAGTCTCCCTCTCCACCGAGAAGCCCCGGCTCTCGAGGCGGGTTCCGTGACGATCACCGCGCCGAACTTCCCGTCAGCGGGCCATAAGCTCAGCGATTCGGGCGCCCGTCGCGTCGATCAGGGCTTTCTGCCGTCGGCCGGCATCGGCACCTGACTTACGACCGTCGCGGTCTTGTGGTCTGTCGGGTGAGCCAGGCGGCGGTCTTGCACCACAGCCGGTCCGGGAGCCGGTACACCCGCACCCCGCAGGCCAGCCCGGCGAGCAGCAGCAGGACCAGGTACGCCAGCCCGTCCAGCAGGACGCCCGGCGGCGCCTCCGGCTCCGCCCGGTCGTACCAGAGCGGGTCGGCGTCCCAGTGCGGATCGTTCTCGTCCAAGACTGAACTCCCTGCGCCGCAAACCCGGACGCGGCCTCGTGCGTGAGCAATTCGTTCACCAGACGGATCGGCCGGGGCCGCGCCTCACCGCTCCCCCGGCAGCGGCCGCAGCAGCGCGCCGAGCAGGAAGCCGAGCTGGCCGCAGACCAGCAGCGCCACCCCGCGCCGCAGCCCGCCCCCGACGCCGAGGTGGTGCACGTGGAACCCGTAGGCGAGCTCGGCCGCCACCACCGGCAGGAACACCGGCAGACCCCAGACCGAGCCGAACCGCCCCAGCCCGACCCCGAGCAGCGCGTTCAGCAGCAGACCCTTCATGACGATCCCGTCGGCGACCCCGTCCCCGCACACCCCCGGCGCCACCCCGGCGCCCGACCGAGCCCGTGCGGCCCGGCGCATGTCCGCGACGGGCTCCGCGACGGGCTCAGGCCGCGCGCTCGGCTTGCCGGGCTACTTGCTGCCGCGCTGGGCCAGCACCGCCGGGACGGTGCGCAGCATGATCGCGATGTCCCGGCGCAGGCTCCAGCGGCTGGCATAGTCCAGGTCCAGCGCCACGCGCTCGGCGTAGGTCGTGTCCGAGCGCCCCGAGA
>NZ_JAKSYN010000099.1:0-34637 GCF_022829565.1 Methylobacterium sp. J-001 | reverse complement strand
GACCTCCCTTGAGGGCCGTGGAAGACGACCACGTCGATAGGCCGGGGGTGCAAGCGCGGTGACGCGTTGAGCCGACCGGTACTAATCGCCCGATTGACTTGATCGCTCCCGTGATCCGTGTCCGTGACACACGATACGGTCACACGAAGACCAGCAGCTCAGACAGCTGCCGCATGCTTGCCGAACGAGGACCCCGCCGTCGCAGCACCCTGCGCAGGCGAAGTCCGAAACAAATTGCGTTGCGCCGGTCTGGTGGCTTGAGCGGCGTGCCCAGAACCCGATCCCATCTCGAACTCGGCCGTTAAACACGCCAGCGCGCATGGTACTGTGTCTCAAGGCACGGGAGAGTCGGTCGCCGCCAGACCCGCACAACGCAATCACACCCAACATCCCCTCAACACGATCACCGCTACGGCCCCGGAGCCCGCCCGACACAGGCGGACAGCCAGACCGGATCAGCCGCACAACCTTGGCGCGGGGTGGAGCAGCCCGGTAGCTCGTCAGGCTCATAACCTGAAGGTCACAGGTTCAAATCCTGTCCCCGCAACCAACCATACACACCGATTCAGAACCTGGCCCGCTCACGCGGACCGGGTTTTTGCGTTTGGGGCTCAGCGCCCCTCGCCTCCAAGGACCAGACGCAGCGAACGCGCAAGCTCGTCGCGGCCGATCAACCGCTCCGGCTAAACCTGGAACGCCGGGATCCGATCTGATCGCTCGGCCCTCCGTCGCGGCGGCTCGAACTCCGTGATTCCGAGCGCGATGGCGATACGCTCCCGGGGCGCGTCGCCGACACCGCCCAGCTCGCGTGGGACGCGCTCTGGGCTGGCTCCGGAACGGCCGGGCGGACGACGGATCGCGCTCGAGCAGCCCGCGAGATTGTTGCCCACACCCAACTGTAGGCACGCTGGGGTTGCACATGGCGCCCGTGCGGTGGTCGAGCGCGCATGCCGACGTTCTGCCTGGCAGCATGATCCCGGCGCCAAGATCCGTCGCGCAACACACCAAGTCCTGCTTCCCCCAACGAGTCCAGGATCGGCATTCCGAGCGGCGCCGAAGTCCCGCCGGCGCATCACGTTCGATTGCGCGCAAGTAATGTCCTAGGCCATCGCTTTCCTTGAGGTTGATCCTGCAAAGCATCCATTCTTTCACGCTCCTGGATCTATAGCGCGACATTGAATTCGAGACTTGACGGGTCTTCGAAAAGCGATTGTATCGGCCTGCGGGATCGCGACGCTGTGCTTGCGTTCTGGCCAGTTTCGACATCACGAGAAGGCAGCGTACACAATATGACCCCACCCGATGGCGATAAGAGCCGCTTCGTCGTGCTCGCATCCGAGATCGTCTCGGCTTATGTGAGCAACAACCACGTGCAGAGCTCGGATCTGCCGAAACTCCTCAACGACATCCATGGTGCGATCCAGAGCGTCTGCGCCGGCAGCCCTGCCGCCGCGGCCCCCAGCAAGGCGACCGCGCAGGAGATCCGGCGCTCGGTGACGCCCGATTTTCTGATCTCGTTCGAGGACGGCAAGCCCTACAAGACCCTGCGCCGCCATCTGACCCTGCGGGGCCTGACCCCGGAGGCCTATCGCGCCAAGTGGGGCCTCGATCCCGATTACCCGATGACCGCCCAGAGCTATTCGGAGCAGCGCTCGCAGCTCGCCCGCTCGCTCGGCCTCGGCCAGCAGCGTCGGAAATCCGCCGCGCCGCCGGCCCCCGAGCCTGAGCCCGAGCCCACCCCCCAGGCCGCCAAGAAGCGGACGTCGCGCCGCAAGGAAGACGCCTGACCGGCTCAGGTCTGCGGGCGTGCGGCGACGGTGTCGTGGGCCTGCCGCAATCGGCTCCGATAGCGTAAGGCCGCACGGCACGCCGCCGCCGATCCGGACGGCGCGCCAGACCCGCCGCCGGAGCCCTGCATGCTGATCCGCCTCGTCCTGCCCGCCCTCGCCGCGACCCTGCTGGCCGCCGGCCCCGCCGGAGCGCAGATGGCCCGCACGGAGGCGCCGGCCGCCCCCAAGGAGGGGACGGCCAAGACGGTGCCGCTGAGCCGCAGCGACGTCCAGCTCTCCTTCGCCCCGGTGGTGAAGCGGGCCGCGCCCTCGGTGGTGAACGTCTACGCCTCCCATGTCGAGAAGCGCTCCACCGCGCGCGCCAGCGCCATGGACGAGTTCATGCGCCGCTTCTTCGGCGAGCCGGAGGGCGGCCGCGGCCCCCGGGGCGACCGGGCCCAGCGGTCCCTCGGCTCCGGGGTGCTGGTCGATGCCGACGGCCTGGTGATCACCAACAACCACGTCATCGACAACATGAACGAGGTGCGCATCGCGCTCTCCGACCGCCGGGAATTCGAGGCGACGATCGTGATGCGCGACACCCGCACCGATCTGGCGGTGCTCAAGCTCAAGGAGGCCCCGAAGGGCCTGGTGCCGATGCCGTTCGGCGATGCCGACGCCCTGGAGGTCGGCGACTTCGTGATGGCGATCGGCAACCCGTTCGGCGTCGGCCAGACGGTGACGCAGGGCATCGTCTCGGCCCTGGCCCGGACCCAGGTCGGCTCGGCGGACTACCAGTATTTCATCCAGACCGACGCGGCGATCAATCCGGGCAATTCGGGCGGTGCGCTCGTCGACCTGCGCGGCCAGCTGGTCGGCATCAACACCGCGATCTACTCGCAATCCGGCGGCAGCCACGGCATCGGCTTCGCCATCCCCGTGGGCATGGTCAAGGCGGTGGTCGATGCGGCCCGCGACGGCGCGACCGTGGTGCGCCGGCCCTGGCTCGGTGCACGCATCCAGAGCGTCACCCCGGACATCGCCGACAGCATGGGCCTCGACCACCCGACCGGCGTGCTGGTGGCGAGCCTGCAGCCCAAGAGCCCCGCCGACGAGGCGGGCCTGAAGCGCGGCGACCTGATCCTCACCGTGGACAACCAAGAGGTGGCCGACCCGGAGGCGTTCGGCTACCGCTTCGCGCTCAAGGGCGTCCAGGGCCAGACCCGCTTCGGGATCCTGCGCGGCACGAACCGCCAGACGGTGACGGTCAAGCTCGCCCCCGCCCCGGAGACGCGCCCGCGCGACGTGCTGAAGGTGAAGACCCGCTCGCCGTTCCAGGGTGCGAGCCTGGTCAACACCTCGCCGGCGGTGGCCGAGGAGTTGCAGGTCGATTTCCCGGCCGAGGGCGTGGCCGTGCAGGCGGTGGACGAGGGCTCGATCGCGGGCCGGCTCGGCCTGCAGAAGGGCGACATCATCGTGGCGGTCAACGGCGTGCCGGTGCCGACCACCAAGGACCTGGACCGGGTCACCCGCAACACCCTCAATTCCTGGGAGGTCGTGATCAACCGCAACGGCGAGATCATGACCTCGGTGTTCGGGGGCTGAACCGGACGGCGCGCATCCGGCTCTTGGCCGTGGGCAAGGCCCGGATCCCGGGTTGCGCCTGCTGCCGGGCCCGGTGTTGATGCACGGATGTCCGACCTGTTCGCCTCCGCCGAGCCTCCATCGGCACCGGATTCCGGCCACGCCCCCGTCGCGGAGGCAAGCCGCCCGCTCGCCGATCGGCTGCGCCCGCAGAGTCTGGCGGAGGTCGTCGGCCAGGAGCACCTGACCGGGGAGGGCGGGGCGCTCACCCGCCTCCTTCGGGGACGCAGCCTCGGGTCGCTGATCTTCTGGGGGCCGCCCGGCACCGGCAAGACCACGGTGGCGCGGCTCCTGGCCCAGGGCACCGACCTGCATTTCGAGCAGATCTCGGCGATCTTTTCCGGCGTCCCCGACCTGCGCAAGGTGTTCGAGGCCGCGCGCAAGCGCCGGGCGACCGGGCAGGCGACCCTGCTGTTCGTCGACGAGATCCACCGGTTCAACCGGGCGCAGCTCGACGCCTTCCTGCCGGTGATGGAAGACGGCACGGTCACGCTGGTCGGCGCCACCACGGAAAACCCATCCTTCGAGCTCAACGCCGCCCTGCTGTCGCGGGCCCGGGTGCTGCTGTTCCGGGCGCTCGACCCGGGCGCAATCGCACGGCTGCTGGTCCGGGCCGAGGCGCTGACCGGCCAAGCCCTGCCGCTCACCGAAGAGGCGCGGGGCGTGCTGGTCCGGATGGCCGACGGCGATGGCCGCGCGGCGCTGACGCTCGCCGAAGAGGTCTGGCGCTCCGCCGGCCCGGGGGAGACCCTCGATGCCGAGGCGCTGCAGGAGATCGTGCAGCGGCGGGCGCCGATCTACGATAAGGCCCAGGAGGGCCACTACAACCTGATCTCGGCGCTGCATAAGACCGTGCGCGGCTCGGATCCGGATGCGGCGCTCTACTATCTGTGCCGGATGCTCGATGCGGGCGAGGACCGGCTGTTCATCGCCCGCCGGCTGGTCCGGATGGCGGTGGAGGATATCGGGCTCGCCGACCCGCAGGCCCTGGTGGTGGCCAACGCCGCCAAGGACGCGTTCGATTTCCTCGGCAGCCCGGAGGGCGAGCTCGCTCTGGCGCAGGCCGCGATCTACCTGGCCTGCGCGCCGAAATCGAACGCGGTCTACACGGCCTACAAGGCCGCGACCCGGCTCGCCAAGGAGGCCGGCTCCCTGCCGCCGCCCCGCACGATCCTCAACGCGCCGACCAAGCTGATGAAGCGGATCGGCTACGGCGAGGGCTACCGCTACGACCACGACGAGCCCGACGCCTTCTCGGGCCAGGATTACTGGCCGGACGCCATCGGGCGCCAGCACCTCTACGCGCCCACGGAGCGCGGCTACGAGACCCGCCTGGCCGAGCGCCTCGCCCACTGGGAGGCCCTGCGCAAGGCGCGGCGCGGGGAAGGGTAGGGCGGCCCGTCATGGGTTTCCAAAGGGCTCAGCCCTTTGGCGGGTGATCAGGGCGGAGCCCTGATGCGGCGCCCCGCGCCTCACAGGTCCAGCGGCGCGTTGTCGATCACCTCCTTCATCACGAAGAAGGTGCGGGTCTGGCGCACCCCCGGCAGGCCGATCAGCGTGGCGCTGTGGAGGCGGTTGAAGTCGGCCATGTCAGAGACGCGGACCTTCAGGATGTAGTCGAAGTCGCCGGCCACAAGGTGACAGTCGAGCAGCACGGGGATCGCCCGCACCGCCGCCTCGAATTCTGAAAAGCTCTCCGGCGTCGAGCGGTCGAGCACGACGCCGACGAAGACCAGGGTACCCCGGCCGACCCGGGCCGGATCGACCAGCGCCCGGACCGCCCGCACGAACCCGTCCGTGAACAGCCGCTGGATCCGGCGATGGCAGGTGGCCGCGCTGGTGCCCGAGCGCTCGGCGATCTCGGCATTGGCCATGCGCCCGTCCGCCTGCAGCAGGCGCAGGATCTTGAGGTCGATCCGGTCGAGCCCTGCGGACATGGCGGTTTCTTTCACTTTTTTGGAACTTTCCGGATGATTTCTCGTCCGCTGCGGCGATCGATGCAAGTGGACGGCCATCGGCAGACCAAGATCGAGAGCACCTTTCAGGCGATCCGGGTTAGGTTTCTGCCGTAACCCGAAGGCGGCCGCGCCGGGCGGAACATGATCCCAGCGGCCGGAAGACCCGGAGAGACCCGATGCTGCAAGACTTCGAGCGCTACCCCCTGACTTTCGGCCCGACGCCGATCGAGCCGCTCAAGCGGCTCACGGACCATCTCGGGGGTGAGGTCGAGATCTACGCCAAGCGCGAGGATTGCAATTCGGGCCTCGCCTATGGCGGCAACAAGCTGCGCAAGCTCGAATACATCGTGCCGGACGCGATCAAGAGCGGCGCGGACACCCTGGTCTCGATCGGCGGCGTCCAGTCGAACCACACCCGCATGGTCGCGGCGGTGGCGGCCAAGATCGGCATGAAGTGCCGGCTGATCCAGGAAGCCTGGGTGCCCCACGAGGATGCCGTCTACGATCGGGTCGGCAACATCCTCCTGTCGCGGATCATGGGCGCGCAGACGCAGCTCGTGGATGACGGCTTCGACATCGGCATCCGCGACAGCTGGAAGCGCGCGCTGGCCGAGGTCGAGGCCGAAGGCGGCAAGCCCTACGCGATCCCGGCCGGCGCCTCGGTGCACAAGTATGGCGGGCTCGGCTATGTCGGCTTCGCCGAGGAGGTGCGCAAGCAGGAGGCCGAGATGGGCTTGGCGTTCGACTACGTGGTGGTCTGCACGGTCACCGGCTCGACCCATGCCGGCATGCTGGTCGGCTTTTCCGCGGACGGGCGCGCCCGCAACGTCATCGGCATCGACGCCTCCTGCACCCCGGCCCAGACCAAGGCCCAGGTCCTCGAGATCGCCCGGAACACCGCCGCCCTGGTCGGCGCGGGCGACATCGTCGCCGACGACGTCGTGCTCAACGAGGATTACGCCTACCCGGTCTACGGCGTGCCTTCGCAGGAGACCGTCGAGGCGATCCGGCTCTCGGCCCGGCTCGAAGGGATGATCACCGACCCGGTCTACGAGGGCAAATCCATGCAGGGCATGATCGACCTCGTGAAGAAGGGTTTCTTCCCGAAGGGCTCGAAGGTGCTCTACGCCCACCTCGGCGGTGCGCCGGCGCTGAACGGCTACAGCTATACGTTCCGCAACGGCTGATCGCGCTCGGCCGCCGAACCGCCTCTCCCAGCAACCCCCTCATCCTGAGGCGCCCGGCGATCGAAGGAGCCCTCCAGAAAGCGCGAGATTCCTGGAGCCCTCCTTCGAGGGCTCCGCTGCGCTGCGCCACCTCAGGATGAGGGAGGGGGCTGGAGAAGCGGATTGTGGCGCACGGCCCCCTATATGGTAGCGCCGGACCCGCATCGGAGAGAGCCTGGATGATCGCACCGGCACGCGCGCTGCTCCTCGGTTTTCTCGTCGCCCTCGGAGGCCCCAGGGCGCGGGCCGCCTCGGGACCGGCCGTCGAGGCCGAGACCGGCATGGTGGTGTCGTCCCAGCGCCTGGCCTCGCAGGTGGGCGCCGACATCCTGAAGGCCGGCGGCAACGCCATCGATGCCGCGGTGGCGGTGGCCTATGCCGAGGCGGTGGTGAACCCGTGCTGCGGCAATCTCGGTGGCGGCGGCTTCCTGGTCCTGCACCGGGCCGACGGACAGAGCCGCTTCCTCAATTTCCGCGAGAAGGCCCCCGGGGCGGCCAGCCGCGACATGTATCTCGACGCCGCCGGCAGCGTCGTGAAGGGCGCGAGCCTGCGCGGCTGGAAGGCGGCGGGCGTGCCCGGCACCGTGCTCGGCCTGAACACCGCGCTGGCCGAATACGGGACCCTGCCGCTGGCCCGGGTGATGGCCCCGGCGGTCGCGCTCGCCCGGGACGGGTTCGTGCTCACCCGCGGCGACACCGACATCCTGGAATCCGGCACAAAACTGTTCGCCGGGCAGGCCAACGTCGCGCGGGTGTTCCTGCGCCCGGATGGCGGCCCCTGGCGGCCCGGAGACCGGATGGTCCAGGCCGGCCTCGCCCACACCCTCCAGGCCATCGCCGAGGGCGGCTCGGACGCCTTCTACAAGGGCGAGATCCCCCGCCAGGTCGAGGCGGCGTCCCGGGCGGGAGGCGGGCTGCTGACGGCGGCCGACTTCGCCGCCTACACGGTGACCGAATCCGAGCCGCTGACCTGCCGCTACCGGGGCGCCACCATCCTGTCGGCGCCCCCGCCCTCGTCCGGCGGCACGACGCTCTGCGAGATCTTGAGCATCCTCGACGGCTACGACCTGCGGGCGGCGGGGTTCAATTCCGCCCGGACCGTGCACCTGATGGTCGAGGCGATGCGGCGCGCCTATGCCGACCGCAACATCCTGCTGGGCGACCCGGATTTCGGGGCCAATCCCGTGGCGCGCCTGCTGTCGCGGGCTTACGCCGAGCAGCTCCGGGCCACGATCCGGCCGGACCGGGCGACCCCGTCGGCGGAGATCCGCCCGGATCCCGAAAACCTCCCGCAGGAGAAGCCCGAGACCACCCATATCTCGGTGATGGACAAGGCCGGCAACGCGGTCTCGCTGACCTACACGATCAACGGCTATTTCGGCGCCGGGGTGATGGCCGGCGACACCGGGTTCTTCCTCAACGACGAGATGGACGATTTCACCGTCAAGCCCGGCGTGCCGAACCTGTTCGGCCTCGTCCAGGGCACCCGGAACGCGATCGCGCCGGGCAAGCGCCCGCTCTCGTCCATGGCGCCGACCATCGTGCTGCGCGACGGCAAGGTCGCCCTGGTGGCGGGCTCGCCGGGAGGCTCGCGGATCATCACGATCAACGCCCAGACGCTCATCAACGTCTTGGATTTCGGCATGGAGCCGCAGGCGGCGGTGGACGCCCCGCGGATCCATCATCAGTGGCTGCCCGACACGGTCTATGCCGAGCCCTTCGCGCTCTCGGCGGACACGCAAGGTATCCTGCGCGGCATGGGCCACACGATCGTCGAGCAGAAACCCTGGGGCGCACAGGAGCTGATCGCAATCCGCGCCGCCGTGCCGGATGCCGCCGACGTGGCCACCTCGGGCAACGACGCGACCCGCACCGAGCGGATGCGCCCGGGCCTGCTCTACGGCGCCAACGACAACCGGCGGCCGGCCGGCGCCGCGATCGGCGAGTAACGGGCTCCCAAAGGGCAAGCCCTTTGGCGGGGGTTGGGGGGGCGGAGCCCCTGAAGACAGCGGGCTCCGCCCGCACCCGCAAAAGGTCCCGGACCTTTTGAAACCAGGACTTTAGCCCCGCGCGGCGGCTTCCCGGGCGACTTCGCGGAAACCGATGTCCCTGCGGCAGAAGCCCTCCGGCCAGTCGATCCGGGCTACCGCCGCATAGGCGCGGTCCTTGGCGTCGGTGACGCTGTCGCCGAGCGCCGTGACCGCCAGCACCCGGCCGCCATCGGCGAGCAATTGCCCGCCCTCGGCCCGGGTGCCGGCCTGGAACACGACCACATCATCGCCCTCGGCCGCCGCGATGCCCCGGATCGCCGAGCCCCGGACCACGGCGCCGGGATAGCCGGCCGCGGCCATCACCACGGTGAGGGCGGCCCGGTGGGGATCGAATTCGAGCGTGACCCCGGAGAGGTCGCCTTCGCTCGCCGAGAGCAGGGCCGGCACGAGGTCGGAGGCGAGGCGGGGCATCAGCACCTGCGCCTCGGGATCGCCGAAGCGGGTGTTGTACTCGATCAGCTTGGGGCCGTCCGCAGTGAGCATCAGGCCGGCGTAGAGGATGCCGGTGAACGGGCAGCCGCGCGCCCGCATGCCGGCCAGCGTCGGCATTATGATCTCAGCCATGATCCGGGCCTCGATCTCCGGGGTCACGACCCGGGCCGGGGAATAGGCGCCCATGCCGCCGGTGTTGGGGCCGCGGTCGCCGTCGAACACGCGCTTGTGGTCCTGCGCAGTGCCGAGCGGGATCGCCCGGGTGCCGTCGCACAACGCGAAGAAGCTCGCCTCCTCGCCGAAGAGACATTCCTCGACCACCACCTCGGCGCCGGGCTCTTCGAAGAGCGACGTGAGGGCGTCCTCGGCCTGGTCCAGGGTCTCGGCGACGGTGACGCCCTTGCCGGCGGCGAGCCCGTCGGCCTTCACGACGATCGGAGCGCCCTGCCGGCGGACATAGGCGAGGGCCGGCTCGAGTTCGGTGAAGCGCGCGAAGGCGGCGGTGGGGATGCCGCAGGCGGCGCAGAGATCCTTGGTGAAGCCCTTGGAGCCTTCGAGCCGCGCGGCGTCGCGGGTCGGCCCGAAGGTGCGGATCCCGGCGATCTTCAGGTCGTCGACCAGCCCGGCCACCAGCGGCGCCTCGGGGCCCACCACCACGAGGCCGATGGATTCGGCGGCGCAGAAGGCCGCTACCGCGGCGTGGTCGGTGATCGTGAGGTCCGGCAGGTTGGTGCCGTGCCGGGCGGTGCCGGGATTGCCCGGCGCCGTGAACAGGCGGGTACAGAGCGGGCTCTTGGCCAGACGCCAGGCCAGCGCGTGCTCGCGCCCCCCCGAGCCGATCAGCAGAATGTTCATGCGCGCGCCACCATGGGCCCAGCTTCTGGGCCAAGCATGCGGACGGGAAAAGGGTTTTTTCGGGCTGTCCCCGCTATGCCCGAACCCCCATCGGTCAGCAGCCGATGCACACGCTCGTGTTGAGCCCGCCCCGGGGCGCCCGCACGATCCCGTGCCGGCCGACCCGGCGCCCGCCGTAGACGCCGTAGACCGGCGCGTGGGGCTGGAACTGGACGTTGCGCTGAAACTGCTGGTTCAACGTGTTGTAGTCGGAGACCCGCTGCTGGTTGAGGGTGCGGATCTGGCTCTGCAGGGCGAACGAGGAATTGGCCGCGTTCGGGTCGTTCGGCTGCACCTGCGCCCGGGCGGCGCCCGCCGGGAGGGCGAGCGCCAGGACGAGGAACGCGCGAGCGAGGGCGCGCATCGATCTCTCCATGATCAGGCCTGAATATTGTCCATCCCATCGACGCATCCAGGCTCGATCAGGTTCCTGGCCGCGTCAACTCGGCACCACCGGCGCCTTGGTCTGCGGCAGGGCGTCGATCTGCTTGGGATCCAGCCCGGTATGCGCCTGCACCAGGGGATGCGGGGTCAGCGCCAGCCACTGGTTCAGCGAGATGTCAGCGTAGCGCGGGCTCTTGAACATCTCCAGGAAGGTCAGCGTCGTGTCGCCGGTGTTCTCGATGTAGTGGCCCATGGCGTAGGGCACGTAGCCGACGTCGCCGGCCTGGTAGTCGAAGGTGCGGGCCTTCGATTCCGAGCCGAACACCGTCATCCGGCCCTGGCCCGAGAGGTAGTACTGCCACTCGTCGCCGTTGGGGTGCCAATGCAGCTCGCGCATGCCGCCGGGCTCGACCTCGACCAAAGCCGCCGCGATCGTCGCCGAGGCCGGGAACACCGTGGAATCGGTGATCCGCACGCGCCCGCTCCGGGTGCGGATCGGCTCCTGCGCCAGCATCCGGTGGCTGAAGGTTTTTGGGATCTGGCCGGCGCCCCCCATGAGGTCGGCCGAGAGCGGGCCGGGCGTCGGACCCGGGAAGATGTAGAGCTCCTTCTCGGGGATCTTGCCCAGCGCGCTCTCGGGCACGCCGAGGTTCTTGGCCAGGATGTCCTTCGGGGTGTGGGCCAGCCAGTCCGTGAGCAGGAAGGTCGAATCCTCCGAGAAGCTGCCGTCGTCGAACACCAGCAGGAACTCGCAGCCGTCGATCCCGTCGGCCGAAAGCCCCTGGATCGAGTGCGGGATGCCGCCCGGAAAGTACCAGAGGTCGCCCTCGCCGACATCGTCCGCGAAGGTGCGCCCGTCCTGGTCGACCGCGGTGATCCGGGCCTTGCCCTTGATCATGTAGGACCACTCGGCCTCCTTGTGCCAGTGCATCTCGCGGACGGCGCCGGCCTTGAGCCGCATGTTGACCCCGGCCATGGCCTTGGAGATCGGCAGCTCGCGCAAAGTGGTCTGGCGCGCCCAGCCGCCGTCCTCGAGCCGCATGTGGCTGTCGCTGAACGACCATTTCAGGTTCGGCATCGTGCCGTGGTCGGTGGCCGGGGGGGCCAGGGTGAACGGCTCCTCGGCGGCCCGGGGGTCGTTGGTCGGGCCCAGGATGTCGGCGCCCTTCGCGCCGCGCTCGGGCAGGGGGGCGGCGCGGGCGGCGGCGGGCTGCGCCAGGGCCGGGGAGGCCATCATCGCACCGCCCGCGGCGGCGATCATGGAACGCCGGGAAATCTCGGTCATCGCGTCTCGGTCTCGTGAGCGCGCATCGCCGAAACGGGGACCGGTCCGGCGTCAGCGTGCATGGAACACGGGCAGGATCCAGCCCTGTCGCCGGGTAACCGGCCGCGGCACGGGAGGATCCAGCACATGATCGTGCACTGCGGCATCTCGCCCGGACCCCGGGCGTGGTCTATGAATTGAATACACGATGGGATGCGTCCCGGCCGGCCGCAGGGCGGGTCGCCGGCGTGACGCAGGACACGCAGCGTGACCCGAGGACCAGGATGGCGGACCGGGACAGTTCAGCGGCGGGCGAGGCCGGCGGCCCCGCACGGCGCGGCCGCCTGTGGGTCGCCCTGCTGGCGCTGGCGGGCCTCGGCCTCCTGGGCTACCGCCACTGGCCGGACCCGTCCCGGGCGGCGAGCCCGCCGTCTCAGGCGGCCGTCAAGAAACCGCAGACCGTGCGGGTCGCCAAGGCCCAGCGGGCCTCCGACACCCTCAGCCTGACCCAGACCGGCACCACCCAGGCCTTCGACACGGCGAGCCTCTATCCCCGGGCGACCGGCTACATCGTCGAGCGCAAGGTCGATATCGGCACACATGTGAAGAGGGGCGACCTGCTCTTCCGGATCAGCGCCCCGGACCTCGACCAGCAGCTCGTCCAGGCACAGTCGCAGATCCTGCAATTGCAGGCGGCGCTGATCCAGGCCCGCGCCATGGTCGATCAGGCCGAGGCCAACCGCCACCTCGCGGACGTGACCAACCGGCGGACCTCGACGCTGGCCGGCACCGGGGCCGAGACCCGGCAGAACGCCGACACCGCGCAGGCCGGGGTGCTGGCGCAGGGCGCCAATGTCGATGCGGTCAAAGCGGCCGTGAAGGTCGCCGAGGCCAACATCGCCGCCCAGGAGGCCCAGGTCGCCCGGCTCAAGGTCCTGACCGGGTTCGAGGAGATCCGCGCGCCCTTCGACGGGGTCGTGACCACCCGCAACACCGATGTCGGCGACGCG
The DNA here is from genome assembly GCF_022829565.1 of Methylobacterium sp. J-001. Lineage (NCBI taxonomy): Bacteria > Pseudomonadati > Pseudomonadota > Alphaproteobacteria > Hyphomicrobiales > Methylobacteriaceae > Methylobacterium > Methylobacterium sp. J-001. The sequence continues at coordinate 22,005 of NZ_JAKSYN010000099.1, read as the reverse complement.
GTCACGGCCGACACCAACACCGGCCTGCCGCTGCTGACCCTGGCCCGGGACGACGTGCTGCGCATGGCCGTGAACGTGCCGCTCTACGCGGCCGACGGCGTTCGCGACGGCCTGGAGGCCCAGGCCGAGGTGGCCCAGCTCCCCGGGAAGGTCTTCCCCGGCCGGGTCTCGCGCTCGTCGTCCACACTCCTCTACGCCTCGCGCATTCTGGTGACGCAGGTCGACATCCCCAACCCGGACCGCGCCCTGCAGGCCGGCCTCTACATCACCCTGACGCTCGCGATCCCCCGGGTCGCCCCCGCCGTGTCGGTGCCGAACGACGCCCTGATCTTCGACCAGGCCGGGACGCGGGTGGCGGTGGTGGAGGCGGGGCAGGACGGGGGCCTGGTGGTGCGGATGCGCCCGGTCACGATCTTCCGCCAGACCGGGACGGTGCTGGAGCTGCGCACGGGCCTCAGCGGCGGCGAGCAGGTCGTGGTCGGACCGCCGGCCTCGCTGCGCGACGGCGACCCGGTCGCGCTGCGGCCGGAGGGCAAGGCCAGGACGTGAGCGCAGCCCCGGTGCGGCCCCGCCCCCGTACGAACTGCACAGCCTGAGACCAGCTACAGCGAAGATAAGCCGCCCGACTCGGAGCATCGCGCGCGTATTTCGCCGGGCGACGCCCCAAGATCCCAGCTTTTCCCGGATCACGAGAGCGGAACGCAATGACATGGCAGTCAAATTTCTGGGATTATTGACCGCTATACTAGGATTATCCCTGATCGGCTTCGGATACAAACTTGCGGCGGTCGGTGGATCGCCGTTCTACACGGCAATCGGCCTCGGCCTGCTCGCCGCCGGGATCCAGCTCGCCCGGCGCCGCCAGAGCGGCTTCTGGCTCTACGCGCTCACCCTGGCGGCCGCCTTCGCCTGGACGATCCACGAGGTCGGGTTCGACAAGTGGCAGTGGATCCCGCGCGGCGCGCTGATCCTGGCCCTCGGCCTGCTCTTGTCTCTGCCGTTCGTGCCGGGGGGCCTGCGGAACGCGCCGAAAAGCCCCTGGGCGCCGGGCCTGGGCAACGGGCCACTGGCTTTGCGCGCCGTCGTGGCGCTCCTGGCGATCCTGGGCGTTGCGGCGTGGTTCGTCGATCCGGTGGAGACGAAGGGCAGCCTGCCGAAGGTCGCGCAGGCCGGGAACGCCGCGGTCGATCCGAGCGGCGTCGCCTATCCGGCGGACGACTGGGTCGCGTATGGCGGCACCAATCTCGGGCAGCGCTACTCGGCGCTGAAGGACATCAACACCGGCAACGTCCGCGGCCTCACGGTGGCCTGGGAGCACCATACCGGCGACCTGCGCGAGGGCGACAGCAAGGATTCGAAGGAATACACCTTCGAGGCGACGCCCATCAAGGTGAACGGGCTGCTGTATTTCTGCACCCCGCACAGCATCGTCCGGGCCCTGGAGCCGGAGACCGGCCGCGTGGTCTGGTCCTTCGATCCCAAGATGCAGCGGGACGCCCAGTACCAGCACCAGACCTGCCGCGGCGTGTCCTACAACGACTCCGCCACGTACGTGGCGCCGGCCGAAACCGATCCGGCTCAGGCCCAGGCGGTCGCGGCGGCCATCGCCGAATGCCCGCGCCGGATCATCGCGGCCTCGGTGGACGCCAAGCTCTACGCCCTGAACGCCGATACCGGCACCCCGTGCAAGAGCTTCGGCACCGACGGCGCGGTCGATCTGAAGGCGCAGATGCCCGGCCTGCAGCGGGCGACCTACCAGGAGACCTCGGCGCCGCTGGTGACCCGGGACCTCGTGATCCTCGGCAGCGCCATCGCCGACAATTACTACGAGACCAACCCGTCGGGGGCGATCCGCGCCTACGACGTGCGCACCGGCGCGATCGTGTGGAAGTTCGACGCCGGCAAGCCCGACGACACCGCGCCGCTCAAGGCCGGCGAACTCTACGAGCCGAACTCGGCGGTGGCCTGGACCCAGCTCGCGGCCGACGAAGGCTTAGGCCAGGTCTACGTGCCGTTCGGCAACCGGTCGCCCGACCAGGTCGGCGTGTCGCGCTCCAAGGAGGACGAGGCCTTCATCGACGCCCTGGCGGCCCTCGACCTGAAGACCGGCCGGCTGATCTGGAAGTTCCAGACCGCGGCGCACGACCTCTGGGACCGGGACAACCCGTCCCAGCCGGTGCTGCTGACCCTGCCGCACCAGGGCGCCGCGGTGCCGGCGATCCTGATCCCGACCAAGATCGGCAACGTCTGGGTGCTGGACCGCCGCACCGGCGCGCCGATCGTCCCGGTGGAGCAGGTCAAGGTCTCGACGCAGACCGACATCCCGGGCGAGACGCTCGCGCCCACCCAGCCGATGTCGGCGCTGCGCTTCACCCCGGCGCCGCTGACCGAGGCCGCCATGTGGGGCACGACGCCCTTCGATCAGATCCAGTGCCGGATCGCGTTCCGGTCGAACCGCTACGACGGCAACCCGTTCACGCCGCCGCAGGCCTCGGGGGGCTCGCTCGTGTGGCCGGGCAATATCGGGGTGTTCAACTGGGGCTCCGTGGCCGTCGATCCGGTCAACCACTGGATGATCGCGACACCGCAATACCTGCCCTACATCTACCAGCTGGTCCGGCGCCCCGTGGGCGAGCCGAACAAGCGGATGTTCCCGGGCGACCCGAATTCGAAGCCCGGCAACGAGAATCTCGGCGGCCCCTACGCGGTGTCGATCGCCCATATGCGCTCGGGGCTCGGCGTGCCCTGCAACGCGCCGCCCTGGGGCGTGCGGGTCGGGGTGAACCTCGCGGACGGCACCACCGTGTGGAAGCACCGCAACGGCACCGTGGCCGGGCAGAAGGTCGCCGGCGTCACCTTCCCGATCCCGTTCGAGATGGGCATGCTCGCCCATGGCGGCACCCTGACCACGGCCGGCGGGGTCGCCTTCGCGGGGGCAGCCCTGGACGACCTGATCCGCGGCTACGACATGCAGACCGGCGAGACCCTCTGGTCCATGAAGCTGCCCGCGGGCGGCCAGGCGACGCCGATGACCTACCGGGGCAAGGACGGCAAGCAATACGTGGTCATCGCCGCCGGCGGCCACGGCTCGCTGGGCACCACGCCGGGCGACTCGGTCATCGCCTACCGGCTCGACTGAGCGCCTGGATGGGGTTTCCAAAGGGCTGAGCCCTTTGGCGGGTCGTCAGGGCGGAGCCCTGACAGGTCACAGAGCTCGTGAATCCATCAGCTTCGCCCGCGCATCCGTGCGGGCGAGGCGGGCCAGCAGGTACTCGATTTCGACCTTGGCCTGCGGGGTGAGCGCCTGGGACGGCTTGCGCTGGGCGTCGGAGGCAAAGATTCCCCGGCGCTGGAACACGTATTTGCGCACCGCGAGCCCCAGCGGGCCCTGCTGCTGCTCGTAGCGCAGGTAGGGCAGATGGGCGTCGAACAGGTCGTGGGCGGCGTCGCGCTCCCCCGCCCGGCCGAGACGGACCACGTCGACCAGCATCTCCGGGAAGGCGTAGCCGGTATTGGCCCCGTCGGCGCCGCGCTCGGTCTCGAAATCCAGGAACAGGCCGCCATTGCCGACCAGGATCGCGATGTGGCGCATCGCGCCGTCGGCCTCGAAACCCCGCAGGGTCGAGATTTTTTCCAGTCCCGGCCAGTCCTCGTGCTTGAGCATCACGCAGGAGGGGTTCTCGGACACGATCCGGCGGATCACTGCCGGCGTCATCTGAACCGAGAAGGTGAGGGGGTAGTCCTGGAGCACGAAGGGCACGTCCGGCCCGATCGCCTCGGCGGCGTTGCGGTAATAGCCGACCACCTGGTCGTCGGTGCGCAGAGTGTTGGGCGGCGCGATCATCACGCCGGCCGCGCCCATCGCCATCACCTCGCGGGCGAGCGCCCGCATGGCCGCGAAGCCCGGCGCCGTCACGCCGACGATCACCGGCAGCCGGGTGCGCTTGAGGACCTGTTTCGCGACGGCGAGCCCTTCGTCATGGTCGAGCTTACCCGCCTCGCCGAGCTGGCCGAGGATGGTCAGGCCGTCGACCCCCGAAGCCCCGAAGAAGTCGGTCATCCGGTCGAGGGAGACTTCGTCGATCCGGCCGTCCGGGTGGAACGGCGTCGGGGCGATCGGCACGACGCCGCGGAGATCGCTGGTGAGGGGCATGCCGGTTCTGTCCTCCGTCGCGCGGCAAGGGGGCAGCCGAGGGGGCGGCCGCGCGGGCGGGGATCATAGGGCATCCCTCCGAAAGGTGGTCGCCGGCTTCGCCAAAAAGATCCGCCCCTGTCAGGGGCGGGCTTCGGCCGGCCGGCCGACCGGCTGTTCCGCGCGGGGGCGGGCGGCCCGGCCGGGGCGCCCGGCCAGAGCCACCGAGCCCTGCTGCAGGGCGATGAAGGCGAAGAGCAGCAGGCCGGTGGCGATCTTGGTCCACCAGCTCGACAGGGTGCCGTCGAAGGTGATGGCCGTCTGGATCAGGCCGCCGATCATGACGCCCAGGAACGTGCCCAGGATGCCGCCCTGGCCGCCGGTGAGCAGCGTGCCGCCGATCACCACCGCGGCGATGGCGTCGAGCTCGACGCCATCGCCGAGAGCGGGGTGCCCGAGGCGGTGTCCAGCGAGAACACGATCCCGGCGAGCGCCGCGAGCAGGCTCGACAGGGCGTAGATCGCGATGGTGTTGCGCCCGACCCGGACGCCCATCAGCCCGGTGGTGTGGCGGCTGCCGCCCAGCGCGTAGATTGTGGCGCCGAAGCGCGTGGCGTGGAGCAGCACCCCGCCCACCAGGAACACGCCGAGCATCACGCAGGCCGTCAGGGTCAGCCGGCCGCCGCCGGGCAGGCTCACCGACAGGTCGGCGACCGCGCTGTAGAGCGGCGCATTGATCGGGACCGATTCGGTGGAGAGCAGGAAGCCGGCGCCCCGGGCCAGGAACATGCCGGCCAGCGTCACGATGAAGGGCGGCATCTCGAAGACGTGGATCAGCGCGCCCATCGCGGCGCCGAACAGGGCGGCGGCCCCGAGCACGAGCCCGAAGGCGGCGAGCGGCGGGATCCCCCAGCGGTCGATGGCGAGCGCCAGGAACACCGTGGTGAAGCCGACCACGGAGCCGACCGAGAGGTCGATGCCGCCGGAGATGATCACGAAGGTCGTGCCGACCGCGACGATGCCCAGGAAGGCGTTGTCGGTGAGCAGGTTGCCGACGACCCGGGTGGTCAGGAAGGCGGGGAACTGGGTCGCGCAGAGGCTGTAGCCGGCCGCGAACAGGAGCGCGGCGACCAGGACCGGAAGGTTGCGGCTCATCACGGCTTCCGCAGCAGCAGGGTGAGGCCCGACAGGCGGGGCGACTGGACGAGGAGCACCGCCAGCACCACCGCGGCCTTGACCACGAGGTTCAGCTCAGGCGGCAGGCCGGAGAGCAGGATGCCGGTGTTCATCGCCTGGATGATGAACGCGCCGAGCACCGCCAGCCACAGGCTGAACCGCCCGCCCAGCAGCGACGAGCCGGCCACCACCACGGCCAGGATCGCGTCGAGCTCCAGCCACAGCCCGGCATTGTTGGCGTCCGCCCCCAGGATGTCGGCCGCCGCGACCACGCCGGCCAGCGCCGCGCAGAGGCCGCTCCAGGCATAGACCGCCACCGTCACCGACCGTGTGTCGATGCCGGCGAGCGCGCTGGCCCGGGCATTGCCGCCGGTCGCCTCGATCATCAGGCCGAGCGCCGAGCCGCGTACCAGGGCCAGCGTCAGGAGGAGCATGACGAGCACCAGCACCACAGGCATCGGCACGCCCAGCAGGGCGCCGCCGCCCAGGAAGGCCAGCTCGGAGGACGCAAAGGTGACGATGCGCCCCTCGGTGATCAGCTGGGCGATGCCCCGGCCGGCGACCATCAGGATCAGGGTGGCGACGATCGGCTGGATCCGCAGGCTCGCCACCAGGAACCCGTTCCACAGCCCGCAGGCGAGCCCGGTGCCGAGGGCGGCGGCAAGCACCACCGGCAGGGGGTAGCTATCCGCCAGGCTCGCCGCGACCGCCCCGGCGATCGCCATCACGGCGCCCACCGACAGGTCGATGCCGCCGGTGGCCACCACCAGCACCATGCCGAGCGACAGCAGCGCCACCGGCGCGCCGCGGTTGAACACGTCGACCAGGCTGCCGAACAGGCGCCCGTCCTGGAGATGCACCGCGAGGAATTGCGGGGAGGCCAGCCGGTCGGCCAGGAGCACGGCCGCGAAGGCGAGGAGCTGGGGCGCTCCGGAGCGAAGGACGCGCATCAGGCGGGTTCCGGGACCGGTGCGGGCGCCGCCTCGGCGGCGATCGCCCGGAGGATGGCGGTGAGGTCGACCGCGCTGCCGGCGAGCTCGGCCACCTGGGCGCGGTCGCGCATCACGATCACCCGGTCGGAATAGGTCACGATCTCCTCCAGCTCCGAGGAGATCACCAAGAGGGCGAGGCCTTCGTCGCAGAGCCGGCGGATCAGCCGGATGATCTCCGCATGGGCCCCGACATCGATGCCGCGGGTCGGCTCGTCGAGGATCAGCAGGCGCGGCTCGGTGGCGAGCCAGCGCGCCAGCAGCGCCTTCTGCTGGTTGCCCCCGGAGAGGAGCCCGATCGGCCGCTCCGGATCGGGCGGGCGGATGTCGAGCATCGCGATGAAGTCGCGGGCGATCTTGTCCTGCGCCGCCCGGCCCAGCGGCCGGAACGGGCCGCGCCGGGCCTGCAGGGCCAGCACGATGTTCTCCCGCACGGTCAGGTCGGCGACGATGCCCTCGGTCTTGCGCTCCTCCGGGCAGTAGCCGAACCGGTGGCGCAGGGCGTCCCGGGGGCCGGCGATCCGGACCGGCTTGCCGTCGAGCCGGATGCGGCCGCGATCGGCCCGCTCGGCACCGAACAGCAGGCGGGCGGTCTCGGTCCGCCCGGAGCCGAGGAGGCCCGCGAGGCCGACCACCTCGCCGCTTGCCACCGTGAGGTCGATGGGCTGGAGGTAGCCGGCCTTGCCGAGCCCCTCCGCCTGCAGGACCGGCGTCCCGGATTCTTTCTGTGACGCCCGGTCCGCCGGCTCCGCCCGCGCCTCGGTCTCGGCGAGGGCGTGGCCCAGCATCGTGTGCACCAGCTCGAGGCGCGGGAAGCGCGCGGTCTCGCGCTCGGTCACCAGCCGGCCGTTGCGCAGGACCGTGATCCGGTCGGTGATCGCGTAGACCTGCTCCAAGAAGTGGGTCACGAACACGATGCCGATCCCCCGCCCGGCGAGGCGGCGCATCACGCCGAACAGCACCGTGACCTCGTGGGTGTCGAGGCTCGCGGTCGGCTCGTCGAGGATCAGCGCCCGGGCCGAGAGATCCACCGCCCGGGCGATCGCCACGAGGTGCTGCACCGCCACCGGGTAGCGGCCGAGCGGCGCGCCGACATCGATCGCCAGGCCGAAATCCGCGAGCAGCGCAACGGCGCGCCGGCGCATCTCCCGGGTGCGCACGAGGCCGAACCGGGTCGGCTCGCGGCCGAGGAACAGGTTCTGGGCCACGGTGAGGTTCGGCAGTAGGCCGACCTCCTGGTAGACCGTGGCGATGCCGGCCCGCGCCGCGGCTTCCGCCGAGCGCGGGGCGATCGGCGCGCCGTCGAGCCAGACCTCGCCGGCATCGCGCCGGACGACGCCGGTCAGGGTCTTGATGAAGGTCGACTTGCCGGCGCCGTTCTCGCCGAGGAGGGCGTGGATCTCGCCCCGGCGCAAGGTGAAGTCGACCCCCGCGAGGGCCTGGTGCCCGGCGAAGCTCTTCGAGAGCCCGCGGACGCTGAGCAGGACGGAATCGGGCACGATGCAATCGCAGAGGCCGGGCGGCGCGTCAGTAGCCGAGCGTCTTCTTGCTGTTGTAGACCTTCATCGGGTCGTCGGCGGCGGTGTAGAGCTTCGACTCGGTCTGGATCCACTTGGGCGGGACGGTGCCCTTCTCCCGGTAGGCCTTGAGCGCGTCGAAGGCGGGGCCGGCCATGTCGGGGGTGAGCTCGACGGTGGCGTTGGCCTCGCCGGCGGCCATCGCCTTGAAGATGTCGGGCACCGCGTCGATCGAGACCGTCAGGATCTCCTTGCCGGGCTTCAGGCCGGCCTCCTTCATCGCCTGGATGGCGCCGACCATCATGTCGTCGTTGTGGGCGTAGACCGCGCAGATCGAATGGCCGCCCTCGGCCTTGATGAAGCTCTCCATCACCTCCTTGCCCTTGGTCCGGGTGAAGTCGCCGGTCTGGCTGCGCACGAGCTTGATGTTGGCGTGGGGCGCGATGGCGGCGTCGAACCCCTTCTTGCGGTTGGTGGCGACGCTGGCGCCCACCGTGCCCTGGAGCTCGACCACGGCGCAGGGTTTTTCGCCGACCGTCTTGGCCAGCCAGGTGCCGGCGACGCGGCCCTCCTCGACGCTGTCGGAGGTGACGGCCGTCAGGTAGAGGTCCTTGCCGGCGGGATCGATGTCGCGGTCGAGCAGGATCACCGGGATCTTCGCGTCGCGGGCTTCCTTGAGCACCGCATCCCAGCCGGTGGCGACCACCGGGGCGAGCAGGATCGCGTCGACCCCTTGCGCCACGAAGGACCGGATCGCCTTGATCTGGTTTTCCTGCTTCTGCTGCGCGTCGGCGATCTTGACGGTGATGCCGCGCGTCTTGGCCTCGTTCTTGGTCACGGTGGTCTCGGCGGCACGCCAGCCGGATTCGGAACCGATCTGCGAGAACCCGACGGTCAGCGAAGCCGCCTGGGCCCCGCCGCCCCAGGCGAGGATCAGGCCCGCGAGCATGGCCTTGATGGAAATGGTCCCTCTCATCGACGTCCCCCCAAGTGAATGCGTCCGCCGCCTCTTCAGGGCGATCGGTCACCATATGTATGACATATGTGCGGTGCGTTGAACAGCCGGTCTCGCAACGCATCCCTGGGGTTGTTGACCGAGCGGCCGAGGCTGGGGTGCCGGCACTCTTCGCCTCGGCACATCGGCTGCCCGCCCCGCGAAACAGCTCTCTATTCCAGACCCTTACGATCGTTGGACGACTTTGAGGGATGGCAAGCCGCCTTGCGGCACCGGGTTCCCGACAAGCGCTGTTCGCCTTTGCCGCCGCGCGTTCCGAGAGGCCGGTCGCCGCGCAGCAATCGGCTTTCCGCCGGGTGCCGAGCCGGCGATTCGCCGAGCGGATGGTTTTCCGCAGATCAAATTGTATGAGTTTATGAGGGGCTGAATGAGGTCACGCGCCTTTCCCTCCCCCCTCTGCGGGGGAGGGTGGGCCGGCCGTCAGGCCGGGTCGGGAGAGGGGAGCCCGGCGTCCGAATGAGGCAGAGCCGATGTGCGGGTCAGCGCTTTTTCCTGCGCCGTCGCTCCCCTCTCCCGCCCCCCTTCGGGGGCCTCCCTCCCCCGCAAAGGGGGGAGGGAGGGCGCAGCCTCTCTGGGGCGACCTTCTTATCCAAGGGTGCGCATCGCCCAGAACCCCCTGTGTGGATTGGTGAGCCCCCAGGAGCGGCCGCGCCGCGAGCCTGTGCCCTCCCTCAGTTGAGGCAAGCGGTCCGTCAAACAGCAAAAAACCCTGCCCGATTGGGCAGGGTTCTGGCCGTCCGGCCCGCCGGGCTCAGCCCAGGAGCTTGTCCAGGGTGATCGGCATCTCGCGCACCCGCACGCCGGTGGCGTGCCAGACCGCGTTGGCGATGGCGCCCACCGTGCCGGTGATGCCGATCTCGCCGACGCCCTTCACGCCGAGCGCGTTCACCACGGAATCCTCCTCGTGGACCAGGATCGCTTCCATGGCCGGGATGTCGGCATTCACCGGCAGGTGGTACTCGGCCAGATTGTCGTTGAGGAAGCGGCCGGTGCGCGGGTCCATCTCGGCCCGCTCGTGCAGGGCGAAGGACAGGCCCCAGATCATCCCGCCGTAATACTGGCTCTGGACCAGCCGGGGGTTGATCACCCGGCCGGCCGCGAAGGCGCCGACCAGCCGGCTGACCCGGATCTGGCCCAAGTCAGGATCGACCTTCACCTCGGCGAAGACCGCCCCGTGGGCGTGCATCGCGTAGGATTTCTGGGCTGCCGGGTCGGCCCCGGCCTTGCCCTGGCCCTCGATGCTCGCCCGCCCGGCCCGCTTGAGGATGTCGGCGAAGGATTCGCTGCGGCTCGAATCGTCCTGCCGGGTCAGGCGGCCGTCCGCGGCGGTCACGCCGGCATTGCCCGCGCCGTAGAGCGGGGAGGCGGGGTCGTCGGTGGCGAGCTTGGCCAGCTGGGCGATCACGTCGCCGGCCGCGGCATGGATCGCGTTGCCGGCCGTGGCGGTGTGGCCCGAGCCGCCCGCGATGCCGGCATTCGGCAGATCGGAAGACCCCATCCGGAAGGTCAGCGCCTCCATGCCGATCCCGAGCCCGTCGGCGGCGATCTGAGCGAGCGCCGTCCAGGCGCCCTGGCCCATGTCGATCGCCCCGAGCTCCACCGTGCCGGTGCCGTCGGCGCGGATCTCGGCCCGGGCCATCCCCTCGAAGATCAGGGCCGGGAAGGTGGCGGTGCCCATGCCGATGCCGACCAAAAAGCCGTCCTTGTCCCGGTTCTGGCGGGGCTGGAGGGGGCGTCCGGCCCAGCCGAAGGCCTCGGCGCCGCGCCGGTAGCACTCGCGCAGGGCCTTGGAGGAGAACGGCTTTCCGGTGATCGGCTCGACCTCGGCGTAGTTGGCCAGCCGGAACTCCAGCGGATCCATGCCGAGTTCGTGGGCCATCTCGTCGAGCGCGCTCTCCAGGGCGACGCTGCCGGTGGCCTCGCCGGGGGCGCGCATGAACAGGGGCGTGCCGGTATCGAGCCGCACCGCCTCGTGCCGGATCGCGATGGCCGGGCTGGCGTAGAGGGTGCTGGTCGCCCGGCCGGCCGGCTCGAAGAAGTCGTCGAAGCTCGAGGAGGCGGTGAGGATATGGTGGTCGAGCGCCGTGAGCTTGCCGGCCGCGTCGGTGCCGAGCCGCAGCGTCTGGCGGGTCGGGCCGCGATGGCCCATCGGCCCGTACATCTGCGACCGGGTCGGCACCAGCTTGACCGGGCGTCCGACGAGCTTGGCCGCCATGCAGGCGAGCACCTGCGGGCCCGAGGGCACGCCCTTCGAGCCGAAGCCGCCGCCGAGATAGGGGCTCTCGATGTGGATGTCGTCGGGCTTGATTCCGAACAGCCCGGCGAGCCGGCCTTGCGAGATCGCCAGCCCCTGGGTCGGCATGTGGAGGGTCAGCCGGTCGCCGTCCCACTGGGCCAGGGCCGCGTGCGGCTCCATGGCGTTGTGGTACTGAGCGGGGGTCTCGTAGGTGGCCGCGATGGTGCGCGACGCCGCCGCCAGGCCCGCCTCGACATCGCCGTCGCTCTCGGACGGGGCCGCGCCAACGCCGACGGAATCCGGGGTGAACACGTCGCCCGCATCGAGGCCGATGCGCGGCGTCTCGGTCGCGTAGGTCGGCGCCAGCAGCCGCGCGCCCTCGGTGGCGGCCTCAAGCGTCTCGGCGATCACCACGGCGATCGGCTGGTTGGCGTAGCGGACCCGGTCGTTCTGCAGCAGGTCCAGGCGGAAGATGAACGGGCCGGCCTTGGCGTCCGGGTCCTGGGCGAGCTTCGGGGCGTTCTCCGGAGTCATCACCGCGACGACGCCCGGATGGGCCTCGGCGGCGGACCGGTTCAGGCCGGTGACCCGGCCCTTGGCGATCCGGGCGACGCAGAGCGCCGCGTGGAGCGTGCCGGGGGGCAGGTTGTCGGCGGAGAACCGGGCCTGGCCGGTCACCTTGAGGGGTCCGTCCCGCCGGGTCAGCGGCTGGCCGATGCTGGAGCCGTGGCGGGTGCCGGCGGCGGCGTTCAGGGGGGTGGCGGTCGCGGTCATGCGGTCTGTCCTCAGACGATGCCGAACGGGGAGGCGGGAAGCGCCGGGATCCGCGCAGGCGTCCCGGCGGCCGCCAGCGTCAGCGCCCGGACCGCGACGCGGCGGGCGAGTTCGATCTTGAAGGCGTTGGCCTCGCCGGTGGGCTTGGCGCCGTCGAGCGCCAGGGCGGCGGCCCGGGCGTAGGCCTCGGGGGAGAGCGCCTGGCCGGCGAGCGCGGCCTCGGCCGCCTCCACCCGCCAGGGCTTGAGCGCGAGCCCGCCGAAGGCGAGCCGGGCCCGGCCGATCTTTTGGCCGTCGAGCGTGAGGGCGGCGGCGGCCGAGACCACCGCGAAGGCGTAGGAGGTGCGGTCGCGGACCTTGAGGTAGCGGGCGTTGCCCCGGAACGAGCCCGCCTCGGGGGGCAGGCGCAGGGCGGTGATCAGCTCGGCCGGGCGGAGCGCCGTCTCGTGCTCCGGGTGGTCGCCGGGCAGGTTGTGGAAGGCGGTGAGCGGCACCTCGCGCGTGCCGTCCGGCCCGGCGATCTCGACCACGGCGTCGAGAGCGGCGAGCGGCACGCAGAAATCGGACGGGTTGGTGGCGATGCACTGCTCGCTCCAGCCCTGGACGGCGTGAATCCGGGTGGCGTGCCCAAGCGCCGCGCAGCCGGAGCCGGGCGCGCGCTTGTTGCAGGCTGAGACCGCGTCGGTGAAGAACGGGCAGCGGGTGCGCTGCATCAGGTTGCCACCGACTGTCGCGGCGTTGCGCAGCTGCGCCGAGGCGCCGGCCAGCAGGGCCTCGGCCACCATCGGGTAGGTTTTTTCGAAGACCGGGTCGTGCGCGAGGTCGCTGTTGCGGACGAGCGCGCCAATCCGCGTGCCGCCGTCCGGCAGCGTCTCGATGCTGGAGAGACCCGGCAGCCGGGTGATGTCGACGATCCGGGCGGGGGCGGTGACGCCGCCCTTCATCAGGTCGACCAGGTTGGTGCCGGCGGCGAGATAGGCGGTGTCGGGAAGCTGCCCGGCCGCGACGGCCTCCGGCAGGCTCGCGGGGCGGATGTAGTCGAAGTTTCTCACGCCGCGTCCTCCCGCTGCTCGACCTGTCCGGTGGGGCGCGAGGCCTCCTGCACCGCGTCGAGGATGCCGGCATAGGCGCCGCAGCGGCAGAGGTTGCCGCTCATGCCCTCGCGGATGCGCTCGGGATCGGTGCCGGCCTGGCCCTCGCGGATCAGCCCGACCGCGCTCATGATCTGGCCGGGGGTGCAGAATCCGCACTGGAAGCCGTCATGGGCGATGAAGGCGGCCTGGACCGGGTGCAGCCGGTCGCCCTCGGCCAGCCCCTCGATGGTCAGGATCTCGGCCCCGTCGAGGCTTACGGCGAGCGTCAGGCAGGCGTTGATCCGCCGCCCGTCGACCAGCACCGTGCAGGCGCCGCACTGGCCGCGGTCGCAGCCCTTCTTGGCGCCGGTCAGGCCGAGGCGTTCGCGCAGGAGGTCGAGGAGGGTGACGCGCGGATCGTCGAGGGCGATCTCGCGGGCCTGCCCGTTCAGGGTGAGCCTGAGGGGAATATGCATGCTGGGTCCCGGCTGGCAAAGGCTGGAACCGTTACAGATAGCCGGCGCCCCGCCCCCGGCGAGACCCGGGGCGGGGATCATGTGCGCTACCTCACCAGCCGGGCGGGCTGCGCGGATCGGCTTACTTGACCGTCACTTCGGAGACGGACTTGAGCACCGTCTGGCCCTTCTCGGTCTTGATCTCCACGGCGGGCTCGTCCTTCGAGGCCTCGCGCTTGACCGTGTTGCCCTTGATGGTCTTCTCGACGTCCTTGGTGTGGACCTTGGTGACCTCGCCTTCGACTTTGCCCTTGCCCCACTTGTAGGACACGTCGTCGCCGCTCTTCACGTCCGCCTTGCTCATCCGCGCGCTCCATCGTTTCGGTGCGGGAGAAGGCCGCCGGGGGCGGGGGCGTTCCCGAGTATCCCCGGCCGGAATGCCGCAGCCGAGCGACCTAGGCGTCCCTTCAGCGCCCGACTGCCCCGCGCAACGCCGCGACCATCGCCTCGACCGTCGCCTGGGCGGTGTCACCGAGATCGATACCGGTCTCGCCGGCGGTGACGAGGCCGCGCTCTTCCAGCTCCTTCACGCCCGCCGGATCGGCCTCGTGGCCGGCGCCGTCCTTGCGGATGACCGAGGTGACCCGCTCGCCGCTGACCAGGCGGTGATAGGCCGCGAAGGCGAAGATCGAGAGCGCCTTGTCGGAGAGTCCGTTCACATCGTCGGCCATGGGGCCCTCCATCGAGACGGGTTGGACTGACGGAACGCCGCCCGGCGCCGAGGGCTCCGGGGGCGGGCAGGGGTGCGACGATCCGGTGCGACGATCCGGTGCGACGACGGGGGGCTCCGCCGGGGGCTAGGCGGACCCGCGTCGCCCTGGGACCGCCTTCCTGCTACTCTGCCGCCGCCCATGACCGCACAGATCGATCGCACCGCCGTGGAACCCAGCCCGGACGCCCCCGAGGACCCTGCCGCGCCGGGCCTCGCGCCGCCCGATCTCGGCTACCGCCTGCGCCAGCAGGTGATCCTGTCCGAGTTCGGCGTCGAGGCCCTGCGCGGCACCGATGTCGACCACCTGCTGCAGCGGGCCGCGGAGCTGTGCGCGCAGGGGATGGGCGCCGAGTTCTGCAAGGCGCTGGAATACCGCCGCGGCGAGGACACGCTGCTGGTGCGCGCCGGCGTCGGCTGGGGGCCCGACGTGATCGGGCAGGCCCGGGTCGGGGCCGACCTCGCCTCCCCGGCGGGCTTCGCCCTCAAGACCGGCAGCCCGGTGATCTCGAACCACCTGGCCGAGGAGACCCGCTTCCGCACGCCCCAGCTCATGGCCGAGCACGGCATCCGCCGGGCGATCAACGTGCTGATCGAGAACCGGGACGGCGCCTTCGGGGTGCTGGAGGTGGACGACACCCGCGAGGGCATGTTCGAGGAGGCCGACATCGCCTTCATGCAGGGCTTCGCCAACCTGCTCGGCGGCGCGATCGAGCGCCAGCGGACCGAGACCCTGCTGCGCGCCGCGCTCGCCCGGCAGGACCTCCTGGCCCGCGAGATGAGCCACCGGGTCAAGAACAGCCTCGCCATCGTGGCGAGCCTGCTCGCCCTCCAGGCCCGGGCCGCCGAGGCCGAGCCCGCCGTGCAGGCGGCCCTGTCGGATGCGCGCAGCCGCGTCGAGGCCATCGCCGGCGTCCACGACCAGCTCTGGCGGCAGGGTGACAAGATCGGGGACAAGGCCGGGGACGGGGAGGGGGAGGGCGTGCCCGGCGAGCTCGACCTCGCGCCCTTCCTGGAGAAGCTGGTCGCCAATCTCGACAGCGGCGCGCCGGGCCTGCACCTCACCTGCACGGCGGCCCCGCAGCGGATCTCGGCCGACCGGGCGATCCCGATCGGGCTCCTCGTCAACGAGCTCGTCACCAACGCCCTCAAATACGCCTACCCGCCCGAGACCCACCCGGCGGGCGGCGCGATCCGGGTCCGGGCCGAGCGCGAACTCGACAGCCTGGTGGTCGAGGTGACGGATGACGGCGTCGGGCTGCCGGCGGATTTCGAGATCGGGCGCGCCTCGAAGAGCCTCGGCATGCGGGTGGTCGGCAGCCTGACCCGGCAGCTCGGCGGCACGCTCGCGCTGCCGCAGACGGGGCAGGGGGCCTGCTTCCGGCTGGAGGTGCCGCTGGCAGGCTGAGCGGCCGTCCCGCGGGGCCGCTCAAGTTCAGGTAGATTCGGACGAATAAACCGGGCAAAAGTGGCAATCGCCGCCGGGACTCGCCTGGGACGGGCGCGTGCGGAGGAGGCGGGATGCGACGGCGGCGCGTGCTGCTGGCAGGGCTGGCCCTGGCGGGTGTCCTCGCGCTCGCCGCCCTCCCCGGGCCGGACCTGCGCGCGCGGGGGGCCCCTCTGCTCGCTGCCTTGGACGGCCTCGTCACCGCCGTCTTGCCGGCTGCGCCAGCCGCGGGCGTCCCGGAGCCGAAGGCCGCCGCGCGGGTCGCCGTGGAGGACGGCCGCGCGATCGTGCGGCTCACCCCGGAGGAGCGCGCCCGGGTCGGCCTCGAGACCGCCATCCTGCCGGCCGAACCCCACCGTCAGGAACTGACCGCCTATGGCAGCGTCCTCGACCTCGCCCGGGTGACCGAGCTGACCAACGCCTATGCCGGCGCGGTGGCGGGGCTCCAGACCGCCCGGGCCCGGGCCGCGGTCTCGGCCAGCGCGGCGCGGCGGGCCCACAGCCTCGGCCCCGCCACCATGGCGGCCGCCCAGATCGAGACCGTCGAGGCCACCGTGCTGACCGACCAGGCCGCCGTCACGGCCGCCGAATCGCAGCTGCGCACCCTGGCGGCCACCGCCCAGCAGGAATGGGGCCCGGTGCTCGGCCGGGGCATCGTCGAGCGGGGGCCGCTGGTCACCCGCCTGATCGAGCGCGCCGACTTCCTGATGCAGGTGACCCTGCCCCCGGGCGAGACCCTGAACCCGCCGCCGGAGGCTGCCTTCGCGGAGGTGCCGCCGCAGAGCGACCGGGTCGCCCTGCGCCTCGTCTCCCCGGCGACCCGCACCGATCCCCGGATCCAGGGCCAGAGCTTCTTCTACCGCGTCTCCGGGGCGGGCGGCCTCCTGCCCGGCATGAGCACGATGGCGTTCCTGCCCGCCGCCCGCTCGGCCACCGGGGTGCTGGTCCCGGAGGACGCGGTGGTGCACGGGGAGGGGGGCACCTGGGTCTACCGGGGGGTCCAGGGCGGCGGCTATGTCCGCCACCCGGTCCGGGCCGACGCGCCGCTCTCGGCCGACGCCTTCGTGGTCGAGGACCTGCCCGACGGCAGCGAGATCGTGCTGAAGGGCGGCCAGGCCCTGCTCTCCGAGGAGATGAAGGGCCAGATCCGGGTCGCCGGCGACGACGATGACTAGAGCCGTTCCCGCTCGCGCTGCCATCGGGCGCACCTCCGAGCCCGTCCGGGCGACAGGGGATCGAGGATCGAGACGATCCGGTTTCAAAAGGTCCGGGACCCAGCCCTTTGAAGGTGTTTGGCCACGTGCGCGTCGTGGGATCGGCGCTCCCGAGCAAATCACGCGCGCCCCTGTCCCGGACAGGTGCAGCGAAGCGGAACCTGATCCGGGACCCAGCACACGAAGCGCCGCGCCAGCGGCACAGGTCGATCAAACGGACGCTGCGCGCCGTCGTGTGCTGGATCCCGGGTCGCATTCCGCTGGCGCTGCATGCGCCCGGGAAAAGGGCCGTGCAGACCGGCCCGACGCCGTGGCCTGGCTCTCAGACCAACACCTTGAAAGGGCTGGGTCTGGGACTTTTTGCGGGTGCGGGGCGGAGCCCTGCGCTCGGGGGCCAAGTCCCGACATCCGGCCGCGAATCCGGCCGACGGGCTGCAAGCCCTTCGGACACCCGGGATCCGGCGGGGAGGGCGTTTCGTGAGCGGCGCCGAGCCCCTGCCCCGCGGCCCCCAGGCCGGGCTGGTCGGGTTCTCGGTGCGGCGGCCGCGCGTGGTGCTGGCCCTGGCCTGTGCCCTCCTGGCCTTCGGCCTCTACGCCCTGCGCAGCGCCCGCTACGACGTCTTTCCGGAATTCGCGCCGCCCACCGTGACGATCCAGACCGAGGCGCCCGGCCTCGATCCGGAGCAGGTCGAGGTCCTGGTCACCCAGGCGATCGAGGGGGCGGTGGGCGGCCTGCCCGGGCTGGAGACCCTGCGCTCCTCCTCGATCCAGGGCCTGTCGGTGATCAGCGCCGCGTTCCGGGCCGGCAGCGACGTCGACCGGGTGCGCCAGCGGGTCAACGAGCGGCTGGCGGCCCTGGCCGGACGGCTGCCGCAGGGCGTGATGGCGCCCGCCATGACGGCGCTGACCTCCTCCACCTCGACGGTGCTGCTGATCGGGCTGACCTCGGACAGCCGCAGCGCCATGGACCTGCGCACGCTGGCCGACTGGACGGTCCGGCTGCGCCTCCAGGCGGTGCCGGGCATCGCGCAGGTCTCGGTCTATGGCGGCGCCGTGCGTTCGCTCCAGGTGCAGGTCCGCCCCGACGACCTGATCCGCTACCGGGTCGGGCTCAACGACGTGCTGGCGGCCGCCCGCAAGGCCACGGGGGTGCGCGGCGCCGGCTTCGTGGACACGCCGAGCCAGCGGGTCGGCCTGCGCACCGAGGGTCAGTCGCTCACCCCGGAGGCGCTGGGGCGCACCGTCCTGGTCAACGAGGGCGGGGCGAGCGTGGTCCTGGCCGACGTCGCGACCGTCCTGGCGGCCCCCGAGCCGGCGATCGGCGCCGCCCTGGTCGACGGCAAGCCCGGCGTGCTGCTGATGGTCGGCGCCCAGGTCGGGGTCGACACACGGACGGTCACCGGCCGCCTGGAGGCGGCCCTGGCGGAGCTGCGGCCCGCCCTGGCCCGGGCGGGGGTCGGCCTGCACGCCGACCTGTTCCGCCCGGCGAACTTCGTCGACGTCGCCAACGGCAACGTCCTCCAGGCGCTGATGCTGGGCGGCGCCCTGGTGGTCGTCGTCCTGCTGGTTTTTCTGGCCGACTGGCGCACGGCCCTGATCAGCGCGGCCGCGATCCCGCTCTCGCTGATCGCCGCGGCGCTCGCCCTCCAGGCCTGGGGCGAGAGCCTCAACACCATGACGCTGGGCGGGCTGGCGCTCGCCATCGGCGAGGTGGTGGACGACGCGGTGATCGGCGTCGAGAACGTCGCCCGGCGCCTGCGCGAGGCTCGGGCGAAAGGGAAGGGCGGGGGGCCCCGGGTGGTGTTCGACGCCATCCTGGAGGTCCGCGGCGCGGTCGCCTACGCCACCCTGGCGGTGCTGCTGATGTTCCTGCCGGTGCTGGCGCTCACCGGCGTGGCCGGCCGCCTGTTCGGGCCCCTGGCGCTCGCCTACATCGCCGCCGTGCTGGCCTCGCTGCTGGTGGCGCTGACGGTGACCCCCGCCCTCGCCCTGATGCTGCTCGGCGGGACCGGACGCGCCCGGGCCGAGGCCGCCGACCCGCCGGTGGTGCGCCTCTGCCGGGCGGCCTACCGGGCGCTGCTCTCCGGGATCGGCCGGGCGCCGCGCACCGCGATCGCCGCGAGCGCGCTGGCGGTGCTGGCCGGGATGGCGCTGGTGCCGCGGCTGGGCGCCAGCTTCCTGCCCGACCTGAAGGAGGGGCACCTGATCCTGCACATGGCGGCTTCCCCCGGCACCGCCCTGCAGGAATCGCAGCGGCTGGGCGGCCTGATCACCGCGGGCCTCAAGGCCATCCCCGGGGTCCGGACCGTGGCGGCGCAGATCGGCCGGGCCGAGGCGGGGCAGGACACCGCCGGCACCCATTACAGCGAGATCCATATCGACCTCGAACCCGGCCTCGACGGCGCCGCCCAGCGGGCCGCGGAGGCCGGGATCCGCGCCCTCACGGCCGGATTCCCGGGGGCGGCCTTCTCGCTCAAGACCTTCCTGACCGAGCGGATCGAGGAGACGGTCTCGGGCCACACCGCGCCCGTGGTGGTCAACCTGATCGGCGACGACCTGCCCCGGATCGAGGCCGCCGCCCGGGCGGTGGCGCGCGAGCTCGCCGAGGTCCGGGGCGCCCGGGACGTGCAGCTCGCCGCCCCGGCCGGGCTGCCGCAGGTGACCGCCGCCCTGCGCCCCGCGGACCTGCGCCACTGGGGGCTCGACGCGATCGAGGTGCTGGAGGCGGTGCGCACCGCCTACCAGGGCGACACGGTCGGCCAGACCTATGTCGGCAACGCGGTGTTCAACGTGCTGGTGATCCTCGACGCCCGGTCCCGCGGCCGGCTCAGCGCGCTGGGCGACCTGCCCCTGCGCAATCCGGGCGGGCGCTACGTCCGGCTCGCGCAGGTGGCCGACATCTACGAGAGCACCGGCCGCTACCAGGTCCAGCACCAGGGCGCCCAGCGGGTCCAGACGGTGACCGCGGGCGTCGAGGGCCGGGACGTGGCCGGCTTCGTGGCGGCGGCGCGCGCCAAGATCGCCCGGTCGGTCCGGCTGCCGGAGGGCGTCTACGTCGCCTTCGCGGGGGCCGCGGAGGCGCAGGCCCGGGCCCGCACCGATCTCCTGGCCCATGCCGCGCTCGCCGGGTTCGGCATCGTGCTGCTGCTCGCCGTGGTCACCGGCTCGGGGGCGAACCTGCTGCTGGTGCTGGTGACCCTGCCCTTCGCGGGGCTGGGCGGGGTGGCGGCGATCGTGCTCACCGGGGGCGTGCTCTCCCTCGGGTCGATCGTCGGCTTCGTCACCCTGGCGGGCATCAGCCTGCGCAACAGCGTGATGATGATCGCCCATTACGAGCAGCTGGTGCAGGCGGGCCGCCCCTGGGACCGGGCCACCGCGGTGGAGGGCGCCGCCGACCGGATGGTGCCGATCCTGATGACGTCCCTGGTCACCGGGCTGGGCCTGCTGCCGCTCGCGCTCGGGGCGGGGGAGCCCGGCCGGGAGATCGAGGGCCCGATGGCGCTGGTGATCCTGGGCGGCCTCGTCACCGCGACGCTGCTCACCCTGGCGATCCTGCCCGAGCTCGCCCTGCGCTTCGCCCGGTTCCGGGGCGGCGCGGAGGCGGGGAGGGGGCTGGACGCGGAGTCCCGGGCCGCCTGAGGGCCTGTTCGACCGCGTGATCTCGGGTGGTCTTCAAGGACGCACGGGTTTCCAGAGGGCGGGCGGCCCTTTGGTGGGGTTCAGGGGCGAAGCCCCTGAGGTTCGCAGGGCTCCTCCCTGCACCCGCAAAAGGTCTCGGACCTTTTGAAACCGTGACTGTCGTAACAGGTCTCGAACCGGACCGGTCCGCGGCGGTGCAGCAATTCGGGCGCCGGCGCGTTCCCGCTGGCGCGCTGCATGCGCAGGATCGGCAGGGACGATGGCAGAGATGAAACCGCGCGTGGCCCTCGGGCTCCAGGGGGGCGGCTCCTACGGCGCCTATGGCTGGGGCGTGATCGACCGGCTGCTGGAGGAGCATATCGAGATCGTCGCGGTCAGCGGCGCCAGCGCGGGCGCGCTGAACGGCGCCGCCCTGGTGGCGGGGCTGGCCACCGGCGGCGATGCGGGCGGCCGGGAGGGCCTGGAGCGGCTGTGGCGGGCCACGGCCGAGCGCTCGCCCCTGCGCGGGTTCGAGGGATTCGGGGCCTCTTTCGACCCCTTCCTGGACCCGTTCGTCGCCCGGTCCCTGGCCCTGTTCCGCGAGGCCTCGGCCTATGTCTCGCCGTTCCTGCCGACGTTGCGCGACATGCACCTGTTCCAGGCGGTGGTGCGCGCCAGCATCGATCTCGAGACCGTCGCCCGGCAGGAGCGGGTGCCCCTCTACGTCTCGGCCACCGACATCCTGACCGGCGCGGCGCGGCTGTTCACCGGTCCCGAGGTCACCCTGAAGGCGCTGATGGCCTCCTCGTGCCTGCCGGAGCTGTTCGCCCCGGTGGAGATCGACGGCCGGCGCTACTGGGACGGGGGCTACGCCGCCAACCCGGCCCTGGAGCCGCTGGTGTTCAACGGCCACGGCGCCACCGACCTGATCGTCCTGCAGCTGACGCCGTTCGTGACCGACGCGATCGGGCTGATGCCCTCCGAGATCGCCGGGCGGGTCAGCGACATCAGCTTCAACGCCTGCCTGATGCGCGACCTGAAGGCGCTGACCGAGCTGCAGAGCTACGCCCGGCAGACGCAGACCGAGGATGCCCGGATGCGGGCGGTGGCCGACATCAACATCCACCTGCTGCAGGCGCCCTGCGCGCTGGCCGGGGGCGAGATCAGCAAGCTCGACACCCGCTGGTCGACGATCGGCGCCCTGCGCGACCTCGGCCGCGCCACCGCCGAGCGCTGGCTGGCCGAGACCGGCCACGCGATCGGGACGGATTCGAGCCTGCAGACCCTGGAGGCGGCCATCGCGCCCTGAGGCCGGGCAACGGGGCACACCCGTCGCATTCATCAGTAAGCGCTTGAAGCACTGTGCGTTTTCCCCTCCCCCTTGTGGGGAGGGGCAGGGGTGGGGGTGGTTCAGGCTCGAACGGAACGGTGCCTTCTGCACCACCCCCAGTGCTGACCCAGATCGATCAGCTCGCCGGCGATTCGAGCTTCAACGGCACGAACCTGATCAACGGCAAGGGCGACAACAACAACCTGACGATCAAGTTCAACCCGAAGGGCAACTCGAACCTCACGGTCTCAGCGACCGACG
>NZ_JAKSYN010000078.1:0-30081 GCF_022829565.1 Methylobacterium sp. J-001 | reverse complement strand
CAGCACCACCGGCCGGGCCGGAACCGGCGCGGACCGGGGCGCCTCGGGGGCCGTGGCGGGCCCCGGCTCCCCGGGCGCCGGGGCGGCGGGGGGGCCCTCGGGCACGCCGCGGGGCGGCACCGGGGGCCGCTCGGGCTTGATTCCGAACAGGCGCTCGAAGAAATTCTGGGCCTGCGCCGGCGGGGCGGCCAGCAACGCGGGCGCCGCGACGGCGGCTGCCCGAAGGGGGAGCAGGAGGCTGCGGGTCCGTGGCATCGGGCTCTGACGGGGAAGACGAGGTGGCGGGGCCACGCTCAACCCCTTGTCGAAGTGTTAACACGCCATCGATGGCCTGGGCGACCGCCGGCCCCGGAGGTGTTCATGCCAGCCTTCTCTGCTTGGCCGGCTGCGCTTGCCAGACCAGCTCCGCCGGCCAAGCTACCCGTGGCGGAGCGGCCCACCGTGCACTAACTCTACCCTTGGACCACCTCGTGGGGGCCGATCACTTCTTGATCGACGGTTTGCCGCCGGCCGACGAAGCTGCCAGTCAGCACGAGCGCGGGCGTGCCGGTAAAACCCGACGCTATCATGTCGGCGAGCAGTATCGTTGCGATGATTCGGGCTTCATTGCGATCGTGTTCGAGGGAGAACTGTGCATCTTTCTCCTTCACGATCTCTTCCAGCCAGACAATCGCTCGCCCACTGGCTGTGGGAATTTCAAAGGCGAGACGCGCGAGATCTACAATTTTAATCGTGCTTTTGGGCAGCTCCTTCCGCACTTTTTTATGCGTGGCTTCTCGGAAGCTGATAATGCTGCGTTCCGTGCCGGGCTGAAGCTTACGGTAAGTCTCCGTAAATTCGAATTTGCTGTCGTTTTCGCTCATCCGGCGTCGCTCCCCAAAGCTTCATCCGCCCTGTCGTTCAGATCGACAAGTTGATTGCGTTCCTTCGCGCGACGGACCGCGGCAAGCACGAATTCGTAGTCCTTCAGGGCATGATCGCCATCCGCGTCGAGCGAAAGCGCGACGATCAGCTGCCGCTGCACATGCTCGGACAAGCGGAACATCTTGCTGATGACGGTACGCGCTGTGACGGGCGGCGATCCGGTAGACACGGTCATCCCGACAGACAAACCGACAGGAGATCCTGCCGCATCGGCCGTCTGCGGAGCAGCCGGAGGAGACCAATCCGGCAATGCATGGCGCACGCTCCACGGATTAGCATTCTCCGGATCTGGCACAGCAATAAACCGCGCTGCTTCCCTCTTGCGGACCCAGATCTCGACATCGAGATGCCTCTTCCCGCCATCGCGTCCGAACGACAGATTGATCCAGTTATAACCTGGATCCCAGCCGGGCTCATGGCGATCGGGATGCACAGCCCCTGCCCGAATCGTTGTGAAGCGCCTGCCGTCCTCGACCCGTCGCGTATGCTCGTGGCCGAACAGGTGGAGCTTCGCTACGCTCTCAATGCGCTCCCTGAACGGGGCGCCGTTCTTGAGCCAGCCATAGGGGTGGTGACACATCACGACATGCGTGACGTCCGGACCGCCTCTCGTGATCTGAGCGGCAGCCGGATCGACGAACATGTTACCTGGAGCGTCGTTTTCGTCGCAAACCAACACCGAATTGAAGCCCCATATACGAAGGGTGGAGCCGCCCTTCAGTTTCCAGTCGCGTACAGCGAACGGCCTCCGATCAGGCTTCTTCGGATCTTCAGCTGCAAGATTGCAGACGAACTCTGCGGCAAATCTATTGTAATTCTCTATAGGTCCGAAGAGCATCTGGGATGAAAACGGGTCCGAGAGATAGCTGCGCAGAATGTCGTCGCTTTGATCGGCCGAATAATCCCTCAGCTTCCCGCGGACGTCCCTATGCGCCGGCGTCGCCGCTTGCCTCCGATCAACGTCGTGATTGCCGGGAATGACGAAGACGTCCTCGATCCTACATCCCGCCGCTGGGCAGAGTATCAATTTCAACCACTCGTAGGCGAACGTGTATTCGTCCGCCGCTCCTGCGAAGGCGATATCGCCGGAGATCAGGATCCCGTCGGCTGGGCGGCCAATTTCCCGTCTCATCAGAGCGACGTCCGTAACCAAATCGTCGCGCAATCCCGCATTTGGGTCGTCCCGACGGCCGATCTCTCTAGATCTGAAATGAATGTCGGAAAGGTGTACGAACAGCTTTTCGTCTTCCCGCATCGACGTTTTAACCTCGATCTCTTGCTGTCCAGCATGTATATTCGAATTTTGTTCGCCGAATTCGTAGTTTCGTCAAATCAGTAGCCTGGGAAACGTGGCATATTCGACGACCAATCGCATCATCGTAGAATGAACTTCTGCGTGTAGCCATACATGTCGATCATGCTTTGTTCCTAGCACGCGGAGGGCATTCGGGAATAGGGACGGCGAAACGTACGGGTGCGCTATTCCCGGCCTGAGAAGCGATACTGCCGATGAAGACGTCAGCGATCTACGGTTGAGCCGATATTGAAGCTCGGCGTAGAGGCGGATGAAGCCGCCCGAGAGCGAGACTCCTTGATGCCTGCGTATCGTCAGCATGCGCCGTGCGAGGCAGGTGCATCACGGTCGGGTGATTCGTCGATAGTACGACGCTCACAGTCCGCTGGACCGCTCTGCCAATGGATATGTGAGACGAGTGTGTGAGCCGATCCAAAAAATTCAGCTAAGTGCTTGAAATTATTGGCGCGCCCTACGGGAATCGAACCCGTGTTTTCGCCGTGAAAGGGCGACGTCCTGGACCGCTAGACGAAGGGCGCTTTGGCTAGGCCGAGGTTCTATAGTCGGCGGCGGCGCGTCCGGCAACCGTCGATCCGCATGTCGGCGTGGGTTTGACCGCGGGACGGGTTGGAGCGA
Source organism: Methylobacterium sp. J-001 (assembly GCF_022829565.1). Lineage (NCBI taxonomy): Bacteria > Pseudomonadati > Pseudomonadota > Alphaproteobacteria > Hyphomicrobiales > Methylobacteriaceae > Methylobacterium > Methylobacterium sp. J-001. The sequence continues at coordinate 27,227 of NZ_JAKSYN010000078.1, read as the reverse complement.
TGGAGGGGCATGGTGCAGATCCCGCCCCGCATTACCCTCGTCCTCGGCGGGGCGCGTTCCGGCAAGAGTGCCTACGCGGAGGGGCTGATCGAAGCCTGTCCCGGCCCTTGGCTCTATCTCGCAACGGCGCAGGCCTTCGACGACGAGATGGTCGCGCGCATCGCCCAGCACCGTGCCCGGCGCCCGGGAGCGTGGCAGACCCGCGACGTCCCGCTCGCCCTGCCGCAGGCGGTGGCGGCGGCGGAGGGACCCGTCCTGGTCGATTGCCTCACCCTCTGGCTCACCAACCTGATCCTGGCGGAGGCCGATGTGGCGGAGTCCGTCGAGGGACTCCTCGCCGCCTGCGCACGGGCGGCGGGGCCGCTGGTGCTGGTCGGCAACGAGGTCGGGCTCGGGATCGTGCCCGACAACGCGCTCGCCCGCCGCTTCCGCGACGAGGCCGGGCGCCTGCACCAGCGGCTCGCCGCCCGGGCCGACCGGGTCGTGCTCACCGTGGCGGGCCTGCCGCTCGTCGTGAAGCCGCAAGCCCCCCTTCAAGCCCCCATCCCTGGAGCCTCCGCATGAGCGACGACGCGACCCGTCATCGGGAGAAGATGGAGAAGCGCAAGGCCGTGCAGGACGCCGAGGTGGCCGAGAAGACCCTCGAGAAGGGCCTGCTGATGGTCCATACCGGCCCCGGCAAGGGCAAGAGCACCGCGGCGCTCGGGCTGATGCTGCGGGCGCTCGGCCGCGGCTGGCGGGTCGGCATGGTGCAGTTCATCAAGGGCGGCTGGGACACGGGCGAGCGTCACGCGGTCGGGGTGTTCGGCGACAGGGTCGCCTGGCACACGCTGGGGGAGGGGTTCACCTGGGAGACCCAGGACAAGGCCCGGGACATCGCCGCCTGCCGCCACGCCTGGGATGTGGCCGAGGGCCTCATGGCCGATCCCACGATCCGCCTGCTCGTCCTCGACGAGCTCAACATCGCCCTGCGTTACGACTACCTCGACCTCGAAGCCGTGGTCGCCGCCCTCACGCGCCGCCGGCCGGACCTGCACGTGGTCGTCACCGGCCGCAACGCCAAGCCGGCCCTGATCGAGGCCGCCGACCTCGTCACCGAGATGGGCAGCGTGAAGCACCACTTCTCGGCCGGCGTGAAGGCCCAGGAGGGGATCGAGTTCTGAAGCCCACGCACAAGAAGGCCCTGATGATCCAGGGCACCGGCTCCGATGTCGGCAAGTCGCTGCTCGTGGCGGGGCTGGCGCGCGCCTTCACCGACCGGGGCTTGGCGGTGCGCCCGTTCAAGCCGCAGAACATGTCGAACAACGCCGCGGTCACCCCGGATGGCGGCGAGATCGGCCGGGCGCAGGCGCTCCAGGCCCGGGCTGCCCGGGTACCGCCCTCCGTGCACATGAACCCGGTGCTGCTGAAGCCCCAGAGCGAAATCGGCTCCCAGGTGGTGGTGCAGGGCCGGATGATCGCCACCGTGAAGGCGCGCGACTACCAGGGCTGGAAGCCCCGGCTGATGCCCGCCGTCCTGGAGAGTTTTTCGCGCCTGACGGGCGAGGCCGATCTGGTCCTGGTCGAGGGCGCGGGCTCGGCCTCGGAAGTGAACCTCCGGGCCGGCGACATCGCCAATATGGGCTTTGCCCGGGCCACCGACACGCCGGTGGTGCTGGTCGGCGATATCGACCGGGGCGGGGTGATCGCCAGCCTGGTCGGCACCAAGGCCGTGATCGAGCCCGCCGACGCCGCGATGATCGCCGGCTTCATCGTCAACCGCTTCCGGGGCGACCCGGGCCTGTTCGCCGACGGCATGCAGCTGATCGCGGAGCGGACGGGCTGGGCGCCGCTCGGCCTCGTGCCGCACTTCCCCCAGGCCGCGCGCCTGCCGGCCGAGGACGTGCTCGGGCTCGCGGGCTCCGGGCAGCGCCCGGCCGGGACAGTCACGGTGGCGGTGCCGGTTCTGCCGCGCATCGCCAATTTCGACGACCTCGACCCGCTCCGGGCCGAGCCCGGGGTATCGGTGGTGCTGGTGTATCCCGGAACGCCGATCCCCGCGGAGACCGCCCTGGTGCTGCTACCGGGCTCCAAGACCACGATCGACGACCTGGATGCCTTCCGCGCCGAGGGCTGGGACGTCGATCTGCGCGCCCATGTCCGGCGGGGCGGACGGGTGCTCGGCCTGTGCGGCGGCTACCAGATGCTCGGCCGCAGCCTCGCCGATCCGCACGGGATCGAGGGGGCGCCCCGCACGGTGCCAGGCCTCGGGCTCCTCGACGTCGAGACCGTGATGACGCCGGACAAGCGGCTCGCCGCGGCCACCGGCACCAGCCTGCCCGATTCGGTACCGTTCTCGGGCTACGAGATGCATATCGGCGCGACCCACGGCCCCGATGCGGCCCGGCCGCTGCTGCGGCTCGCCGATGGACGCGTCGACGGGGCGGTCTCGGCGGACGGGCTGGTGGCCGGGACCTACGTGCACGGCCTGTTCGCGCACGATGCCCAGCGCGCCGCCTGGCTTTCCCGTCTCGGTACGGTCTCGGAGGGGCCGGGCTACGAGGCCGGGGTCGAGGCGGCGCTCGACGGCCTGGCGCGACACATCGCGGCCCATGTCGACTGCGACCGCCTGCTGGCGCTTGCCCGGTAGGCGAGAGCCAGGCCAGGAATTACTCTGTGTAATGCCGGCCCTCGCCTCGAAGGGTCGCATAGGCCCAGAGGAACGCCAGATGCCGCCCACGCACTCCCCGACCGGGGACGACTTCGCCGAGAGCACCGTCCGCACGGTGACCCTGCGGCTGATGCCGCTGCTCGGCCTGCTCTACCTGATCGCCTATATCGATCGGCAGAACGTGTCCTACGCCAAGCTGGACATGGTCGGCAGCCTGGGACTCAGCGAGACCGCCTACGGGCTCGGCGCGTCGCTGTTCTTCCTCGGCTATTTCCTGTTCGAGGTGCCGGCGAACGTCTTCCTGGAGCGGGTCGGCGCCCGGGTCTGGTTCGCCCGGATCATGTTCACCTGGGGCATCGTCACGCTCCTGCTGAGCTTCACCCAGAACGCCGCGATGTTCTACGTGCTCCGCTTCCTGCTCGGCGCCGCGGAGGCCGGCTTCTTCCCCGGCGTGCTGTTCGCGCTCACGCTCTGGTTCCCGCAGGCGCACCGGGCCCGGATGATCGGCTGGTTCATGATCGCCAGCGCGGTGGCCAACGCGGTCGGCGCGGCGGTCGGCGGGGCCCTGCTCGGTCTCGACGGGGTCTGGGGGCTGGCCGGCTGGCAATGGGTGTTCCTGGCCACGGGCGCGCCGGCGATCGTGATGACCGCAATCGTGCTGCTGATCCTGCCAAACGGCCCCGAGACGGCCCCCTGGCTATCCCAGGACCAGCGCGACTGGCTCGCCCGGACCCTCCGGGCCGAGCGGGAGGGCGGCGGCCTCGTCGATCACGGCAATCCCTTCGCGGCGCTTCTCGACAAGCGCGTGCTGATGCTGGCCGGGGTCTACGTCTCGCTGCCGCTGGCCGCTTACGGCCTGGGCTACTGGCTGCCCACGGTGGTCAAGGGATTCGGGGTCTCGAACCTGACCAACGGCTTCCTCAACATCATCCCGTGGGTCGCCACGGCCTTCGCCCTGTGGTGGGTGCCCCGTCACGCCGCCCGCACCGGCGCCCAGGGCAACGCCCTGACCTGGCACGTGGTCGGGCCGGCCCTGGTCGGGGCGGCCGGGCTCGCGCTCAGCGTGATCCTGCCGGGCAACGCGGTGAAGTTCGCCTGCCTGTGCGTGGCGGCGGCCGGGACCTTCTCGGCCCAGCCGGTGTTCTGGTCGGTGCCCGCGACCTTCCTGCGCGGGGCCACGGCGGCGGCCGGGATCGCGGCGATCAACTCGGTCGGCAATCTCGGCGGATTCGTCGCGCAGAACATGGTCCCGTTCATCCGCGACCAGACCCAGAGCGACCTCGTGCCGATGCTGTTCCTGTCGGCCTGCCTGGCGATCGGCGCCGGCCTAATGTTCGTGGTTCTCTCCGCCCTGAGACGGGATGCGGCCAAACGCGCGGCGGCGCCAACGGCGGCTCGGACGGCCTGAACATCGGTCGAACCCGTGCGTTATCTTTCACAATGCTGGTTCATCCGGCATGATGATACAATTCCGCGCCCCCGCGGAACATCGCCGAGGAGGGTACCGCGATGAGTGAAGGCATTCCGCTTCTGTTTCTCGCCCTGGGGACCCTGGGCGGGGTCTGGTTTTTGGCTGCAGCGGCCCGGAAGCAGGTCGCCGACGCTAAGGGCTCTCCGGAGCGGTCGAGCGTGATCCGCGACCATGGTGGCGCACCGCGGGCGAACATGCCGGGTACGGAGCACTGACCTTCAGCCGGCGGCGATCCGCCGGCAATGGTCGAGGGCGGCGCCGATCAGGTTGTCGCTCGCTTCCGGCGTGCGGAACGCCGAATGCGCCGAGAGGACGACGTTCGGCAGGGCTGCCAGCGGATGGTCGGCGGGCAGCGGCTCGACCGTGAACACGTCGAGCCCGGCCCGGGCGATCCGCCCGGCGCGAAGCGCCTCAACCAGGGCGGGCTCGTCGATCAGCGCCCCCCGGGCGGTGTTGATCAGGATCGCGCTGGGCTTGAGGGCGGCGATGCGTGCGGCCGACAGGAAGCCGCGGGTCTCGTCGGTGAGGAGCAGGTGGAGCGAGACCACGTCGCTCTGGGCCAGCAGCTGATCCAGGGGCATGAATTCGACGCCCGGATGCGTTTTCGCGGTCCGGTTCCAGGCCAGCACCCGCAGGCCGGCGCCGCGGCAGAGTCGCGCCATCTCGGCCGCGATCCCGCCGAAGCCGACGAGCCCGACGGTCTTGCCGGTGAGCTGGATCGCCTCGCTGCGCAGCCAGCGCCCCGCCCGCATCGCCCGGTCCATCTCGGGCAGGCCCCGGGCGGCGGCCCAGAGCAGCGCGAAGGCGCATTCCGCCACCGCGGTATCGCCGTAGCCCTTGATCGTGTGGACCGTGATGCCGAGCTCGGCCTGGAGCGCCTCCGGGTCCATGTAGCTGCGCGCGCCGGTGCCGAGGAACACCGCGTGCCGCAGGCTCGGGCAGGCGCGGGCCACGGCGACGGGGAGGGCGGTGTGGTCGATTACCGCGACCTCCGCCCCGGCGAGCAGGCCCGGCAGATCCTCCGGGGCGATGTCGGGCTGGAGATTGATCGCGAAGGGCGGATCGTCCGGCCGCAGCAGGCGCCGCGCCACCGCCGCCAGACTCTCGCTGGCATCGACGAACACCGCGCGCATCGGCTTCTCCTCGGTCCCGCTCGACCGAGCTTAGAACGCGCGCCGCCGCATTGGATACCGGTCCGGCGTCAGCGGGCGCGTTCCATCATGGATTGGGCGGTAAGCTGTCGGGTCAGCCCGCGATGATGAGACAGAGAGCGAGCAGCGCCAGGACGAGGCCGCCCTGGATCAGGCAGGCGGTGCGGTAGAGGGTCAGCGCCCGGGCGATGTCGTCGGCCGTGGCCTCGGCCCGCCCGTCGCCCATATGGGCGTCGGGGACGAGGGTGCCATCATAGACCCGCGGGCCCGCGAGCCGCAAACCGAGCGCCCCGGCCATGGCGGCCTCCGGCCAGCCGGCATTGGGTGAGCGGTGGCGGCCGGCGTCGCGGGCCATCGCCCGGAGCGCTCCGCGCGCATCGGCGCCGCGCAAGAGCGCCGCCCCGACGATCAGCAGGCCGGCGAGCCGCGAGGCCGGCAGGTTCACCAGGTCGTCGAGCCGGGCCGCGGCCCATCCGAAGGCGGCGTAGCGCGGCGTGCGGTGGCCGATCATGCTGTCGGCGGTGTTGATCGCCTTGTAGAGCACACCGCCGGGCAGGCCGAGGCAGCCGATCCAGAAGGACGGCGCCACGATCCCGTCTGAAAAGTTCTCCGCCAGGCTCTCGATGGCGGCGCGGCAGACCGCCGGTGCGTCGAGCTGGTCCGGATCGCGCCCGACGATCATCGCCACGGCGCGGCGGCCGGCCTGGAGGCCGCCCTCGCGCAGGGCGGTCTCCACGGCCGCGACGTGGTCGTTGAGGCTGCGCTGCGCCGGCAGGCTCGCGCAGAGCAGGCCGAGGAGCAGGAAGCCGGGGAGGGGGCCGGCCCAGAGGCTGAGCCCGGTGAGCGCCCAGGCGGGAAGCCCCGTGACCGCCAGCAGAAGCACCAGCGCGCCGCAGCCGGCGACCCGGCGGCGGCGCTCGGAGCCGCGGTTCAGGCCGCGCTCCAGCCCGGAGATCAGCCGGCCGATCCAGGTGACAGGGTGGCCGATGGCCCTGTAGAGCGCGTCCGGGTAGCCGAACGCCGCCTCGATCCCGAGGGCGAGGGCGAGGATGGCGAGCGTGTCGGGCGGATGGACCATCGTTTCTGGAATCCCGCTCCGAAGCCGGGGGCGATCCCGGGTCCGATCCCCCATGGCGGCGATCTCGGAAGCCTCCGACACGCCTTTCCGGACGCGCCGGAACCCTGGCTCGATCTTTCGACGGGGATCAATCCGGTCCCGTATCCCGTGCCGCCGGTGGAGGCCAGCGCCTGGACGCGGCTGCCCGCCGCCGCCGAGGTCGAGGCCCTGCGGGAGGCGGCCGCTTCGGCCTACGGCGCGCCCGATGCGACGCATGTCGCCCTCGCCCCAGGCACCCAGATCCTGATCGAGACCTTGCCCCGGCTCGTGGCTCCGACCCGGGTCGCGGTGGTCGGCCCGACCTATGCCGAGCACGAAGCCGCCTGGGTGCGGGCCGGGCACGCGGTGACGGCGGTCGACGGGATCGCGGCGATCGGCGACGCGGCCGTGGCGGTGCTGGTCGATCCGAACAACCCGGACGGGCGGACCCATCCGCTGGCCGAACGGCTCGCCCTGGCGGAGGCCCTTCGGGCCCGCGGCGGCCTGCTGGTCGCCGACGAGGCTTTTGCGGATCTGGAGCCGGTGGCGAGCCTGTGCTCGCATGCGACACCCGGCCTCGTGGTGCTGCGCTCCTTCGGCAAGACCTACGGGCTCGCCGGCCTGCGCCTTGGCTTCGCGGTCGCCGAGCCCGGGACGGCGGACCGGATCGCCACCGCCCTCGGCCCCTGGGCGGTGTCCGGGCCGGCCCTGGCGATCGGCCGGACCGCCCTCTCGGACACGGTGTGGCGGGCCGAGACCGCCCGGGCGCGGGCGGCGGATGCCGAGCGCCTCGACCGGCTGATCGCCCGCGGCGGCGGAACCCTGGTCGGCGGCACCTGCCTGTTCCGCACCGCCGATTTTCCCGACGGGCCGGGCTTGTACCGGCGCCTCGCGGAAGCCGGCATCGCGGTCCGGCGCTTCCCCGAGCGACCCGAACGGCTTCGGTTCGGGCTGCCGGGGGAGAAAGCGGCGTGGTGCCGCCTCTCCCGGGTGCTCAAGTAGTCGGCGTCGCGGGCCCGTGCGGATCGCGGGCCGCCACCAGGACGGCCAGCGCCGAGAAGGCGAGGCCCACCGCGCAGACGCCGGGCCAGCCCACCACCAGGAAGGCCTGCGAGCCAGCGAAGGCGCCGAGCGCCCCGAACACGAACAGCGTCGTGAACAGCACAGTGTTGATCCGGCCCCGCGCCCCCGGGACCAGGGCGTAGGCCCGGGTCTGGTTGGCGATGAGCGCCCCGTTCATGCCGATGTCGATCAGCAGGACGCCGAGCCCGACCGCCACCAGCGACCATGTGCCTCCGGCCCAGAGCACCAGGAACGACAGGGCGACCATCAGGCTGCCGCCGAGCACCACCGGCCGAGCGCCGCTCCGGTCGGCGAACCGGCCCGACAGGGGCGCCACGAACGCGCCGCAGACGCCGATCACCCCGAACAGGCCCGCCCCGGCTGCGGACAGCCCGAAGGGCGGGTTCTCGACCAGAAGCGCTAAGGTCGCCCAGAAGGCGTTGAACGCGGCAAACAGCAGCGCCTGCGACAGGCTCGCGGTGCGCAGAACCGGCTGCGACCGGGCGAGGTGCAGGATCGACAGCATCAGGGCGCGGTAGCGCAAGGGGTGGGTCTGAGGCGTGTGCGGCAGGGTCGCGCGCGCGATACCGGCCATGGCGAGCGCCAGGAGGGACGCGGCCAGGAACACCGCCCGCCAGCCGAGATGCGCGCCCAGGAACCCGCTCGCCGTGCGGGCGAGCAGGATGCCGGTGAGCAGCCCGGTCATCACCTGCCCGACGATCCGGCCGCGGCTCGCGTCCGGGGCGAGTTCGGCCGCGAACGGCACGGCCTGCTGGGCCGCGCAGGCGAGCACGCCGACCACGAGGTGGGCCAGCGCCAGGCAGGCGAGGTTCGGGGCGAGGCCCACGGCGAGCAGCGCCACGGCGAGGCCGAGGCATTGCCCCACGATCAGGCGGCGGCGGGGCAGGGCGTCGCCCAGGGGCACGAGCCCGATGATGCCGAGCCCGTAGCCGACGAGCGCCGTGGTCGGCACCCACAGGGCGGCGGCGTCGCCGAACTCCGACACGATCAGGCCGAGCAGCGGCTGGTTGTAGTAGATGTTGGCGACCGCCCCACCGGCGATCAGCGTCAGGCCGAGCCGGGCCTTCGCGTCGAGGATGGTGGTCACGGCAGGGGCGGGGGCGGGCAGGCGCGCCGCCGCTTCAGGGCCAGCATGGGGGCCATCATGGGGTCCGTGTCAGGAAGGGAAGGCCAAGACCGATACGGGCAGGGCGCGCCTCGCAGCAAGCGCCGGGGCTGCAGCCCTCGGTCACGCCCCGTGCCCCTTCACGCTCCGGCGTCTTGCACCATATCCCGTCGACACGGTTCCGATCGTCCGCGTCCTGGGCGTCGAACACACCATATGGATTCGTCGGCCGGATACGGTTTTCGGGTCGGATTCGTTCCAAACGACACGTCCGGAACCACCGCAGCAGGGAGTACGGGATGCCGAACTACCGCGTCGAGTTCGCCAAGGAGATCCTCGGGGTGCCCTTCACCATCGGGGCCGTCGAGATCATGCGGGCCCGCGACCCAGATCGCGCCCTCCGGGCCGCCGAGCTCCGCTTCGCCCGCCACCACGGCATCGGCGACTGGCGGGAGCGGGCCGACCTCGCCACCCTGGCCGAGCGGCACTGAGGCCTTCCAGGATCGCGCCGTCACACGACCTTCGTCTCGGGGCCGCACGGTGAGCCTTTCGCGGCCGTTCAAGCTCTGGTCGCGACCGCCCCGCCACCGTAGAATGGCGGCTCAGAGCCGGGACCAGCATGCCCCGAGGGCCGGGCCCTCACGGATGCGCGGGTCCATGCGCCGGCGTCATGAGACCGGAGACGCGTTAGGTCCGGTCCGACAGGGGTCAGTGCGAGGGTCATGGCGGCGATCTCCTTCTTCGGCGACCTGCTCCAGACCATCAGCGAGCGCGGCCGCGACCTGATCGGCATCGGCCGCGGCGACATCGCTGGCCGGGCCAGCGCCGGCGAGTTGGTCAAGCTGTGCGAGGACCTGATCTCGCGGCGCGGCGAGGCTTCCGGGGTCGCGCTGGCCCGGTTGATCCTCGACCGCTACGCCAGTTTCGGCCAGACCGAGCGCCATGCCTTCCTGCTGGCCATCGCGCTCGACTTCGATGCTGACCATGCCGCTGTCGATGAAGCGATCGCCGCCTACCGGGCCGACCCGACCCGCGCTCGCCTCGGCACTCTGCACGAGGCCGCCGAGCCGCGCAGCCAGGAGCTGATCCGCCGCCTCAACCTCGCCCGCGGCGGCACGCTGACCCTGGTGCGCATGCGTGAGGATCTGTTCGACCTGCGGAAGGCGCTGCGCACCAGCACGGAGGCGGACCCCACCGTGCTGGACGCGGTCGATGGCCTCGATTCGGATTTCGAGCACCTGTTCGCCTCCTGGTTCAACCGGGGCTTCCTGGTGTTGCGGCACATCGACTGGACCACGCCCGCCCATATTCTGGAGAAGATCATCCGGTATGAGGCGGTGCACGCGATCACCGGGTGGGACGACCTGCGTGCCCGGATCGAGCCGCCGGACCGGCGCTGCTTCGCGTTCTTCCACCCGGCGCTTGCCGACGAGCCGCTGATCTTCGTGGAAGTGGCACTCACCGATCAGGTCGCACCGGCCATCGCCCCGATCCTGTCGCGGGAGCGCAAGCCGCTACAGCCGCGGGCGGCGACCACGGCGATCTTCTACTCGATCTCCAACTGCCAGAAGGGGTTGGCCGGCGTCACCTTCGGCAACTTCCTGATCAAGCAGGTGGTCGAGGATCTCACCCGCGAGGTGCCCTCGCTCAAGACCTTCGTGACCCTCTCGCCGGTGCCGGGCTTCGCGGCTTGGCTGGCCCGGGAGCGCCGGGCCGACAGCCCGCAGGGGCTGCTGCCGGAGGACGTGGAGGTGCTGCGGGCGCTGGACGATCCGGACTGGCACGCCGACAAGGCCCGGGCCGAGACGGTGCGCAAGGCGCTGATCCCGGCCGCGGCCGCCTATTTCCTGCGCGCCAAGAACGAGCGCGGGCGCCCCCTCGACCCGGTGGCCCGGTTCCATCTCGGCAACGGCGCCCGGCTGGACCGGATCAACTTCCTCGGCGACACCGCGAAGAAGGGGTTGGCCCAGTCGCACGGGCTGATGGTGAACTACCTCTACGACCTCGCGGCGATCGAGAAGAACCACGAGACCTACGCCAATCTCGGCACCGTGGCGGCCTCGCCGGCCGTGACCCGGGAGTTGCGTGCCAAGCTGCCGCCGCCGCGGGCGGTGGTGCTCGCCGAGGCCTGAGGCCGAGCCTTTCCCCACCCTGAAGGGGATACCGATTCGGGCATGGGCGGCCCGTGAACGTCATGGCGAAGCGCCGGCCCCGATTGCGGGACGATCGGGAACGGTTCTATGGCTGCCTGAACCCCGCGGCCCGTGATAGCTCAAGCCTCACGATGACGAACCATCTCTTCTCCCTGGTCCGGGACGGCGTTCCGGATCCCGCCAAGACCGTGATCGAGACGCCGGAGGGGCGCCGCTACACATATGCGGACCTGATCGCCCGCTCCGGCGCCTACGCGGCGGCCCTGCAGGCGGCGGGCGTGCAGCCCGGTGACCGGGTGGCGGTCCAGGTCGAGAAGAGCCCGGAGGTCATCTTCCTGTATCTCGGGGTGGTGCGGGCCGGCGCCGCGTTCCTCCCGCTCAACACCGCCTACACCCCGGCCGAGATCGGGTATTTCCTCGGCGACGCCGAGCCCACGATCTTCGTCTGCGACCCGGGCCGACGCGAGGCCCTGGCGCAGGCCGCCTCCGGCATCCGCGCCATCTGGACCCTGGACGCGGCGGGGACCGGCAGCGCCGCCGAGGCTGCCGATCGACAGGCCGGCGATTTCACGGACGTGCCCCGGGGCCCGGAGGATCTCGCCGCGATCCTCTACACCTCGGGCACGACCGGGCGCTCCAAGGGCGCCATGCTCACCCACGACAACTTGGCCTCGAACGCCCGTACGCTGGTGGAGATCTGGCGGTTCACCGCCGACGACGTGCTGATCCACGCCCTGCCGGTGTTCCACACCCACGGCCTGTTCGTGGCGACCAACACGGTACTGGCGAGCGGCGGCACCATGCTGTTCCTGCCACGCCTCGACCCGAAGCTGATCCTAAGCCTGATGCCCCGGGCGACCGCCCTGATGGGCGTGCCGACCTTCTACACGCGCCTCCTCAAGGAACCCGGTCTCACCCCGGAGGTGGCCAGGGGCATGCGCCTGTTCGTGTCGGGCTCGGCGCCGCTGCTCGCGGAGACGCACCGGGAATGGCAGGCCCGCACCGGCCATGCCATCCTCGAGCGCTACGGCATGACCGAGACCAACATGAGCACCTCGAACCCCTATACGGGGGACCGGGTTGCCGGCACGGTCGGCTTCCCCCTGCCGGGCGTCTACCTGCGGGTGGTCGATCCCGAGACCGGCGCGGCCCTGGGCCCGGACGCGGTCGGGATGATCGAGGTGAAAGGCCCGAACGTGTTCAAGGGCTATTGGCGCATGCCCGAGAAGACCGCCGCCGAATTTAGGCCGGACCGATTCTTCATCACCGGCGACCTCGGCAAGGTCGATGCCCGGGGCTACGTCCACATCGTCGGGCGCGGCAAGGACCTGATCATCTCCGGGGGGTTCAACGTCTACCCGAAGGAGGTCGAGACCGAGATCGACGCCCTGCCGGGCGTGGTCGAATCCGCGGTGATTGGCTTAGGCCATCCGGATTTCGGTGAGGCGGTCACCGCCGTGGTGGTCGGCGGAACGGACGCCCCGGACGAGGCTGGCGTGCTGGCAGCCCTGGAGGGGCGGCTCGCCCGGTTCAAATGCCCCAAGCGCGTCCTGTTCGTGGACGAGTTGCCGCGCAACACCATGGGCAAGGTACAAAAGAACCTGCTCCGCGAGGCCCATGCGGGACTGTATCAGGCGTGAAATAAACCGCCCGCCGGCTGCGAGGCCGGCGGGCAGGGGACTTCGTCGTCAGAGGTTGTGCGCGGTCCGCTCGTTCGCCGGGGGCGTGGGCCCCTCGGGATCCGTGGCCTTGCGCACCGCCGCGTTGAGATTGTCCGGATCGAGGGCGGTCTGGACGAACTCCCGGCCCATATTGGTCACCTCGCGGGCGTAGCGCAGCCCCTGGTCGCGCACCTCGTCGGCCCAGGGGCCGATGTTGCGGTCCTCCTGGCGGGTGCGCGGCAGCAGGGCGCCGAGCAGCAGGCCGGCGGCGACACCGACGACGCCCACCAGAAGCGGGTTGTCGTCCACGAAGCGCTCGACCGTGCTGCGGCCGCGCTGAAGCCCGTCGATCCCCTGGGTGGTGATGTCGTCGAGCGCCCGCAGGTTGCGCTTGTGCAGGGCGCCGGCACGCTCCTTCGCCTCGTCGTAGACCGAGGCGGCGCGGGCGCGGGCCTGGTCGGCGGCGCTGCCGAGGCGGTTGCCGATATCGTCGGCTAGGCCCGACACGGTCTGGCGCGCTTGCCCGGCGAGGTCGGCGGCGCGATCGCCCGCCGCCTGGGCCCCGTCCTTTACGGATGCAGCCGCATCGATCGGGCGCGTCGCAGCGCCGGGCGCGAGCGGATCGTGCAGGCCGCGCGGGTCGGGGCGGAGGGTGAAGTCGCCGGCCGCCTCGCCGGGGGCCGGGCGCGGATCGCCGTGGCCGGCCGGATCGGGCCGCAGGCTGCTGTCGCCCGAGCCCGTCGGCATGCCGGCCTGGGCGGCGAGCTGTTCGGGAAGGCTGGACGGGGTCGGCTTGTCGGTCATGGCGGTATCCTCGGATGTCCGTCTCGGCGGCACGCAGAAGCGTTGCCCATCCCGGCCATCCGGCCGGGCTCGAATTGTCACGTCTCGGGCGTCAGATATCGGTCTTCTCGAGGGGGTCGCGAAGAGGTCGTGCCGTCGGCAGATCGGGATCGTAGCCGCGGGCCGTGCCGGTGTTGAGCGTGGCCACACGCTCGGCCGAGACCTGGGTGCGGCGGCGCTCGGCATCCCGGGCCATCCGGTTGAACAGCAGCCCGACCCCGGCGGCGATCAACAGGACCGGCACCGGGTTGCGGCGCACCGCCTCGAGGGCACCGTCATAGACGCCGCTCAGTGCAGGCGTGCGCCGGGCATTGCCCAGCATCTCGTCCACGATGTTCGGGACCGAGAGCTTCCCCTGGATCTGGTCGATCGTGTCGTCGAGCCGGGCCCGGCTCGCCTCGATTTCCTTCTCGAGGTCGGTCATCGAACTCATCCGGATACGCGCTCCGACAGGGCCTGGGCATCCTGGCGCACTTGGCGCGTCGTGCGCGTGGGCGCCAGGGTGGAGAGGGAGAGGACGCTGCGCGCCCACAGGGCCATGCCCACGGCGATGACCAGCAGCACGCCGCCGACGATCAAGGCCGAGAGCCACTCGGAGCCGACGATCGTGGCGAGCCACTTCACGAGGGCGCCGATCAGGACCAGCAGGGCGACCACGGCGAACACCGCGGAGCCGACCATGCAGGCCAGGCCGACGATGAGCTGGCGGACATTACCCGCCATCTCGGCGCGGAACAGCGCGATCTCCTTGCGGGCGAGCTCGTTGGTCTCCCGCAGGGCGTCGCCGATCAGGCTCTGGATGCTCGAGGCGCCGGGCTGGCGCGGATCAGATCCCTGGGCCATGGTCAGGCCCGGAAGCTGTCGCGGGCGTCGCCGTCGGGCGCTTCCGGCGGCAGGCTGGACGACTTGATGAACCGGGCGGCGATCAGGCCGGCCACGAAGGTGCCGACTGCCACCGCCACCGGCGCACGCCGAGCGAAGGCCTCGGCCTCGCCATAGAAATCGCCGAGGCTGCGCCGCTCGATCGAGGAGCCGAGCTGCTCCAGGCCGTCGGCGGCGCTGTCGAAGAACGCGCGCACATGCGGCTTGTCGCCGAGGTCGCGGCCGGAATTGCGGATCGTCTGCGCCAGATCGTTGACCGATTGCGCGGCGTCGCTCTTGCGCCGCTCGACGTAATCCTGGGCCTGGAGACGCGCCGCGTCGATCAGCCCGCGGCCGCGCTCGGCGGCCTCGTCGGCCAGACCCTCGACGTCACCCTGCAGGGCGCGCCACTGGGGGCGCTCGCCGGGGCCATCGTGCAACGGATCCTTCAGCGGGTCCTTGGGCGCATCCTGCGGGAACTCGTTGCCGGCCATCTCGAAAGCACTCCTCGCGGCGCGGGGACGGCGCCGCTCGCAGCGACCGCGGCCCGCGCGATGGCTGAGTAACCGGCTGGGCTGTCACCGGTTCCAGCGCGGCGTAAGGTCCGGCGGGCGGCACCGGCGCAACCGGCCGGTGCGACGCATCAGCCGTCGCTCAGCCGGCGTTCAGGCGCGGTCTGACAGAACCGCCGAGCTTGCACAACGGCATCGCTTCGGCCGCTCTTCAGCACGTCCCGCGCTTCGCTGCGCGTGGCCTTCGAAGGCTGGCCGGAGGGGAGTCCGGGCGGAGCCGGCCTGCGCGTCGAGCACCGGACAGGGCGGCGATCCTGTCCGGCGCGACGGCGTGCTCGACTTGACCCGCGCCCGGGTTCACGCTTGGGTTGCCTCAACAAAGGATCGCGCAGGGACTCCGCGCGTTCTGCTACATACGAAGTCCCGATGCAGGCGCGGCGAGGTCTTCGACCTGAGCCGCGCCCATGATCCGGAGCCGACCCGCGTGGCACGCCTTGTGATCGTATCGAACCGCGTCGCCATCCCGGAGGATGGCGGCAAGGCGGTCGCGGCGGGCGGCCTCGCCGTGGCCGTGAAGGAGGCGTTCACCGCCTACGAGGGGTTGTGGTTCGGCTGGAGCGGCAACATCACGGAGGAGCCCTCCGAGGAGCCGACCCTGATCGACCACGGCCGGGTGCAGTACGCGGTGGTCGACCTCTCGCCGCAGGACCACCTGGAATATTACGCCGGCTTTGCGAATCGGGCCCTGTGGCCGATCATGCATTACCGGCTAGGCCTGGGCGCCTTCTCCCGCTCGGATTACGCCGGCTACAGCCGCGTCAACCGCACCTTCGCCCGCGCGCTCGCCAAGCTGGTCGAGCCCGACGACATCATCTGGGTGCACGATTACCACCTGCTGCCGCTGGCGGCCGAATTGCGCGGCCTCGGGCTCGACAACCCGATCGGCTATTTCCACCACATCCCCTGGCCCGCCGCCGACGTGTTCAACTCGCTGCCGGCGAGCACCGAATTGCTGCGCGCCATCGTCGATTACGACCTGATCGGCCTGCAGACCGAGGCCGACGTCCAGAACCTCCAGCGCAACCTGGTCGACACCCAGCGGGCGATCCCGCTCGGCGGCGGCTCGCTGATGGTCGACGGGCGCCGCACCCGGATCCGCGCCTTCCCGATCGGCATCGACGTCGCCGGCTTCAAGGAGGCCGCCGACAAGGCCAATGCCAATAAGGTGGTGCGCGAGACGATCGCGGGCCTGCGCACCCGCAAGCTGCTGATCGGCGTCGACCGGCTCGATTATTCCAAGGGCGTGTCCGAGCGGATGGAGGCGGTGGAGAGCTTCTTCGCCTCGAATCCCGACCAGCGCGGCAACGTCACCTACATCCAGATCACCCCGAAATCCCGCAGCGAGGTTCCGGAATACGAGCAGCTCGCCCGGGACGTGAACGAGAAGGTCGGCGAGATCAACGGCGCGCTCGGCGACCCGGCCTGGACGCCGATCCAGTACATCACCAAAGCCTATCCGCGCCCGGTTCTGGCCGGCCTCTACCGGGCGGCCCGGGTCGGCCTCGTGACGCCGATGCGCGACGGCATGAACCTCGTCGCCAAGGAGTACGTGGTCGCCCAGAGCGAGGACGATCCCGGGGTGCTGGTCCTGTCGAAATTCGCCGGCGCGGCCCGGCAGATGCCGGAGGCGCTGCTGATCAACCCCTACGACCGGTTCGAGGTCGCCGAGGCGATCCGCTCCGCCCTGTACATGCCGAAGGCCGAGCGGCTCGCCCGCTGGAAGCCGATGGTCGAGCGCATGACGCGCGAGGACGTGGATTGGTGGGCCCGCAACTTCCTGTCGGAGCTGGAGAATTTCCGCACCATGGAGCGTGAGCCCCCGACCGCCGCCGCGGCCGCCGAGTAGCCGGATCAGCGTAGCTGTTGACGCCCACGCCTCTCCCTCTCCCCTCTGCGGGGGAGTGTGGCCCCTGCGTCGGCAGGGGTCGGGAGAGGGGAACCCGGCTGCCGGAAGAGGCAGAGCAGGCGTGACGGGCGTATCCGTTTCCCGCACCGTTGCTCCCCTCTCCCGACCCCCTTTGGGGGCCACCGTCCCCCGCAGAGGGGGGAGGGAAAGCGCGTGTCATATCTGGACCGAACGTCCCCGCGAGCCGAGCGCCATCCAGAACGCTATGCATGACGTCTCCCACCGCCATTGGCACGCGCAACGCCCCATCTCCCGAAAAACCGGACGCCGCCCATGATCGCCGTCGATGACGGGGTGCCGGCGCCGCTGGGCGCGCATTTCGATGGGCGCGGGGTCAACTTCGCCCTGTTCTCCGAGCACGCCACCGCGGTGGACATCTGCCTGTTCGAGCCGGGGGAGCGGCACGAGACCCGCACGGTCCGGCTGCCCTGCCGCACCGACGACATCTGGCACGGCTACCTGCGCGGGGTGCTGCCGGGCCAGCTCTACGGCTACCGGGTGCACGGGCCGTGGGACCCGGCCAACGGCCACCGCTTCAACGCCTCGAAGCTGGTGCTCGACCCCTATGCCCGCGAGATCCGCGGCCGGATCCGCTGGCACGACGCGCTCTACGGCCACCGCCGGGCCGGCGACAACCGCCGGGAAGACAGGATCGACCGGCGCGACAGCGCGGTCTACATGCCCAAAAGCGTGGTCACCGCCCCCGAGGTGCCCGATCTCGCGCTGGCCCCCGTGCGCCGGCCGCTCACCGAGACGGTCATCTACGAGGCCCACGTCAAGGCGCTGACCCGCACCCATCCCGACATCCCCGAGGCCGAACGCGGCACCTACGCGGCGCTCGGCCACCCGGCGATCATCGCGCACCTGGTCAAGCTCGGGGTCACCGCCCTGGAGCTGCTGCCGATCCAGGCTTTTGCCGACGACCGCTTTCTGGTCGAGAAGGGGCTCGTCAATTTCTGGGGCTATCAGCCCCTGGGCTACTTCGCCCCGGACCCGCGCTACCTCGGGGAGGGCGGGCTTGGCGGCCTCAAGGCGGCGATCCGCGAGCTGAACGCCGCCGGGATCGAGACCTGGCTCGACGTGGTCTACAACCACACCGTCGAGGGCGACCACAGCGGGCCGACCCTGTCCTTCCGCGGCATCGACAATGCGAGCTACTACAAGCTCGACCCCGCGGACCCGCGCCGCACCGTCGATTGCACTGGCTGCGGCAACACCTTCGACGTGAGCCACCCGCGGGTGATGCAGCTGGTGCTGGATTCCCTGCGCCACTGGGTCACCGCCTACGGGATCGCGGGCTTCCGGTTCGACCTCGCCTCGAGCCTCGGGCGCGCGCCGCTCGCCTTCACCCCGCAGGCGGCCTTCTTCCAGGCGGTGGCGCAGGATCCGGTGCTCGCCCGGGTCAAGATGGTGGCCGAGCCCTGGGATATCGGGGAGGGCGGCTACCAGCTCGGCGGCTATCCGCGCGGCTGGAGCGAGTGGAACGACAAGTTCCGCGACGCCGCCCGCGGCTTCTGGAAAGGCGATTCCGGCACCCTGGCGAAGCTGACCCAGGGGCTGACCGGCTCGCGCGAGGTCTTCGCCCCGTCCCGGCGCTCGCCGCTCGCTAGCATCAACTTCATCGCCAGCCACGACGGCTACACCCTGGCCGACACCGTGGCCTACGAGCAGAAGCACAACGCGGCCAACGGCGAGGACAACCGCGACGGCCACGGCCACAACGTCAGCTGCAATTACGGCGTCGAGGGCGACACCGACGACGTGGGCATCCTGGCCGTGCGCGCCCGCCAGAAGCGCAACATGCTGGCCACCGTGATGCTGGCCCAGGGCGTGCCCATGCTGCTGATGGGCGACGAGCGCTCGCGCAGCCAGAGCGGGAACAACAACGCCTACGCCCAGGACAACCCGACGAGCTGGATGGACTGGTCCAGCGACCCGGACCCGAGCCTCGCCACGTTCGTGGCCAATCTCCTGGCCCTGCGCCGGGCGCAGCCGGCCCTGCGGCGGCGCAGCTTCTTCACCGGCGCCCCGGTCGGCCCGGAGGCTTCCTTAAGGGACGTGCACTGGCTCGCCCCCGAGGGCACCGAGATGGAGAACCGCCATTGGGCCGATGACGGCCTCCAGGTGTTCGGCATGCAGATCGGCAATGACGGGGCCGGCGACCGCCTGCTGCTCCTGTTCAATGCCGGGGAGGGCGCGTGCGACTTCCGCCTCGCCCCGGTGATCGGCGACCCCTGGCAGCCGGTCTTCGACACCGGCGCGGCCACCGGCGCGGTCCCGCCGGGCGCACCGTCCTACGGGCCGGACGACACGGTGCCGCTGCCGGGCCGCTCGGTGCTGGTGCTCACCGCGGCGGGCGTGGGCGCGCGGAGCGGGTGGGTGCCGGGGGGTTGAGAGCGGGCTTGTTTCGCGCTGGTCGAAGCGAGCTGATTGCACCCGGGGGTCCGGCGCACTACGTTGCCTAATCATACGATTTGTTGAACATCGTCGGAGCATCGTCATGGCTGGGGATCGTTCGCAGCCGAGGCAGGCCTCAGGGATGGAGGCGTCCCTGGCCCCCTCCGTCACCGCCGTCATGGCCCGCGCGCAGGAAAGCGGCCTGACCCGGGGCAAGGCCAGCCGGATCTCCGGACGCGTCGCGCCCGAATTGATCGAACGTGCCAAGGCCCGGACGGGACTTCACTCCGATACCGCGCTGATCGAGTTCGCGCTCGCCAACATCGCCATCGAGGATGGCTTCGCGGACGTATTCCGCACGCTGCGGGCATCGGTCGACCCGGAACTCGACCTGAACTTCTAGCCAGTGGCCTTCACGTTCAAGGCCGCGGAACGGCTGCGCCGGCAGGCACCGAAGACGGCCTTTCAGCGCCGGGATGATACGGCGTTGCCCTTTCTGGAAGGGCAGGCGCATGCTGGCCGTCCGCTCCTGCTCGATACCTGCGTCTACATCGACCAGATGCAGGGGAGGGCGCCGCCTCCGGTCGAGGACCTCCTTGGCATCCGGATCGTGAATCACAGCACCGTCGCCATCCAGGAGTTGATGCACACGGTGGGGGTCCTCGACCCCCAGGACCCCCGCAGCGCCCTGGCCGTCACGGCGATCGGCACTGCGATCGACGCGATGCCGGCGCACCGGATCTTCACGCCCGACGCCGAGATCCTGGGAAGCGCCGCCGTCTATGCGGGCATGCTCTGCCGGATCCAGGGCTATGCGAAGGATGACCGCATGGGTGCACTCCATGATTGTGTCCTGTTCCTGCAGGCGCTCAAGCTCGGCTTCTGCGTGCTGACGCGCAACCTCCGGGACTTCGACGCTCTGCTGCAGCTTCGCCCGGAGAGCCAGGTCCTGTTCTATCGGACCTGACCCGCCCGCCGATCGCCCCGCCCCCGCGCCATTTTTCGCACGGTTGCCGACTCATCTCGCCACCATGGCTGCGCTGCGGGAACCGGATCGGGCTCGGGGCCTTCTCCCACGACAATGAACCCTGCCGCGCTTGTCCTCCGGGGCGCACGGCCAACGACGAGGACCGTGGCCCGATGCGGCGCGCCCACAGCATGGATTTCGGGGCCGAGATGGTGGAGGGCGGCGTGCGCTTCGCCCTCTGGGCCCCGACCGCCCAGAGCGTCGAGCTCGTCGTCGACGGTATCGACCATCCGCTGCCCGAATCCGGCGGCGGCTGGCGGCGCACCGCCCTGCCCGGGGTGAAGCCGGGCGCCCGCTACGGCTTCCGGATCGACGGCGACCTCGTGGTGCCCGACCCGGCCTCGCGCTTCCAGCCGGACGACGTCTCGGGCCTGAGCGAGGTGATCGATGCCCGCGCCTTCGCGTGGTCCGATGAAGCCTGGACCGGGCGGCCGTTCGAGGAGGCGGTGATCTACGAGTGCCATGTCGGCACCGCCACGCCCGAGGGCACCTATGCCGGCCTGCAGGCGCGCCTGCCCGACCTCAAGGCGCTCGGCGTCACGGCAATCGAGCTGCTGCCGCTCGCCGACTTCAAGGGCTCGCGCAACTGGGGCTACGACGGCGTCCTGCCCTACGCCCCCGACGGCGCCTATGGCCGCCCGGACGACCTCAAGCGCCTGATCGACGCCGCCCACGGGCTCGGCCTGATGGTCTATCTCGACGCGGTCTACAACCATTTTGGGCCGGCCGGGAATTACCTGCACGCCTACGCCAAGACCTTCTTCACCGAGCGCCACCAGACGCCGTGGGGCGCCGGCATCAACTTCGACGGCAAGGAGAGCGGCGCCACCGTGCGGCAGTTCTTCATCCAGAACACCCTGTACTGGCTGGAGGAATACCATTTCGACGGCCTGCGCTTCGACGCCGTCCACGCGATCCTCGACGATTCGCCGCGCCACTTCCTCGCCGAGCTCGGCGAGACGGTCAGAAAAACCTTCCCGGACCGCCAGATCCACCTGATGCTGGAGAACGAGGCCAACCAGGCGCGCTGGCTCGAGCGCGACGGCGCCGGCAAGCCGAAGATGCACGACGCGCAATGGGCCGACGACCTGCACCATTGCTGGCACGTGCTGCTCACCGGCGAGGACGCCGGCTATTATCAAAGCTTTGCCGACAAACCCGTCGCGCGCCTCGCCCGCTGCCTGGCGGAGGGCTTCGCCTATCAGGGCGAGCCGTTCGCCACCCTCGACAACCATCCGCGCGGCGAGCCCTCCGGGCACCTGCCGCCCTCTTCCTTCGTGACCTTCCTGCAGAACCACGACCAGGTCGGCAACCGGGCGCTCGGCGAGCGGCTGAGCCATCTGGCCGATCCCAAGAAGCTCGATCTCGCCCGGGCCGGGTTCCTGCTGGCGCCGCAGATCCCGATGCTCTGGATGGGCGAGGAATGGTCGGCCTCGACGCCGTTCCTGTTCTTCGTCGACTTCGCCCCGGACGAGGAGCTGAACAAGGCAGTGCGCGACGGCCGCCGCCGGGAGTTCAAGAGCTTCGCGGCGTTTGCCGACGACACCTCGAAGATCCCGGATCCAACCGAGCGGGAGACGTTCGAGCAGTCCAAGCTCGACTGGTCGGAGCGGGAGCGGTCGCCGCACCGGGAGGTGCTGGCCGAGACGACACGGCTCCTCGGCCTGCGCCGGGACGTGGTCGTGCCGCTCGCGAAATCCGGCTACCAGGGCGCCGCCGCGACCCTGCCGCGACCCGACGTGGTCGATTGCACCTGGCGCTTCGGCGCCGGCACCCTGCGGTTCGTCGCCAATGTCGGCGACGCGGCCTTCGCGGTGGATCCGGGCGATGCCCGGGTGGTCTGGACCAACGCCCCCGATCAGACCGGACGGGATCTGCCCTCCTGGACTGGCCTGTTCCTGACGGAGCCCCGCTCGTGAGCCCCCTCGAAAAACTTGCCGACCTCGTCGGCGTCGCCGCCGGCTATACCGACGCCTTCGGCCAGCCGGTCGAGACCTCCCTGGAGGTGCGGCGCGGCCTGCTGGCAGCGCTCGGCTTCGCGGTCGCGGACGAGGCCGGCGTGGCCGAGAGCCTCGCCCAGGTCGAGGCCCTGCGCTGCGGGCTGGTCCCGCCGCTCCTGCCCGTGGAGGCGCGGCGCAGCGCCCGGGTGCCGGTCCGCGTCCAGGACGGCGCCCCGCACACCCTGGTCTGGCGCCTCGTCGACGAGCGCGGCGCCGCCCGCGAGGGCCGGGCCAACCTGCAAGGTCTGGAGCCGGGCTTCGAGCTGCCGCCGCTGACCCCGGGCTACCATCGCCTCACCGTCCAGGCCGGACGGATCCGGGCCGAATCCTGGGTGATCGCCGCGCCCCAGCGCTGCTGGCGCCCGCGGCCCTACACGGAGGAGGGCGCCTCCGACTGGGGCATGGCCGCGCAGCTCTACGGCCTGCGCTCGGCCAGCAATATCGGCATCGGTACCTACGCGGATGCCGGCGAGGCCGCCCGCGAGGCGGCCCTGCGCGGGGCGGCGTTCCTCGGCCTCAGCCCGGTCCACGCCCTGTTCGGCTCCGACCGGACCAAGATCTCGCCCTACTCGCCGTCCTCGCGGCTGTTCCTCGAGACCCTGTTCATCGCGCCGCGCAGCCTGCCGGGGCTCGCCGGCTCCCGGGCCGAGGCGCTGCTCGCCGAGCGTGCCGACGCGATCACCGCGTTGCGCGAGGCGGCGCTCGTCGATCACCAGGGCGTGGCCGACGTGCTCGACCCGGTGCTGCGCGCCCTCTGGCTGGACTCCCCGGCCCGGGCCGGCACCGATGCGGAGTTCGAGCGCTTCCGCCAGGAGGGCGGCCCGGACCTCGCCGCCCATGCGGTGTTCGAGACCCTGTCCGAGCATTTCCACCGCGAAGGCGCCCATTGGCTCGGCGACTGGCCGGAGGATTACCGCCGCGCCGGCACCGAGGCGGTCGTGGCCTTCGCTGCCGAAAAGGCCGAGGCGGTGGCCTACCACGCCTGGCTGCAATACCTCGCCGACCGCCAGCTCGCTGCGGCCTCGGCGGCAGCCCTGGGTGCCGGCATGCGGGTCGGGCTCTACCGCGACCTGGCGGTGGGCGCCGACCGGGGCGGCTCCGAGATCTGGTCCCATCCCGAGCGCTTCGCCGACCGGGTCTCGATCGGCGCGCCCCCGGACCTCTTGGCCCCCAAGGGCCAGAACTGGGGCCTGCCGGCCTTCGACCCGCTGGAGATGGAGCGGGACGGCCTCGCGGCGTTCCGCGCCCTGGTCCAGGCCAACATGTGCCATGCCGGCGCGATCCGGATCGACCACGCCTTCCAGCTCGCAAGGCTGTTCCTGATCCCGCTGGGGGCCGGCGCCCATGCCGGCGCCTACGTGGCCATGCCGTTCGAGTCGATGCTGGCGGTGCTGCGGCTGGAGAGCCACCGCAACAAGTGCCTGGTCATCGCCGAGGATCTCGGCACCGCCCCCGAGGGCTTCTCCGACGCCCTGATGCGGGCCGGCGTGCTGAGCTACCGGATCCTGGCCTTCGAGCGGGAAGGGGACGGCCGGTTCAAGGCCCCCTCCGCCTATCCGCGCGACGCGCTCACCGCCATCACCACCCACGACCTGCCGACCTTCGTCGGCTGGTGGCGCGGGGTCGACACCGACACCCGCCAGTCGCTGGGCCTCTACGACCAGGATCGCGCCGAGGCCGAGCGCAACGAGCGGGTGGTCGAGCGCCGCCGCCTCACCGAGGCGCTGGCCGGGGAGCAGCTGCTGCCGTCGGCCGAGCCGCCCGAGGCCGCGCCGTTCGAGGCCGCCGCCCGCTACCTCGCCCGCGCGCCCTCGATGCTGACCGCCGTGCAGTACGAGGACGTCGTCTCCGAGCTCGCCCAGGCCAACGTCCCGGGCTCCACCGAGGGCTATCCGAACTGGCGGCGCAAGCTCGACCGGGACCTCGTCGCCATCGCCGCCCCCGGGGGACCGCTCGCCAAGCTGGCAGCCTCGCTCTCGGCCGAGTCGCGGGGCCCGCGCTCGGGCTCCGCCCGGCTGGCCGTGCCGCCGCCGCAATCGACCTACCGGCTGCAATTCCACAAGGACTTCACCTTCGCGGACGCCGAGCGGATCGTCCCATATCTGAAGAAGCTCGGGATCAGCCACGTCTACGCCTCGCCGCTCCAGAAGGCGCGGCCGGGCTCGACCCACGGCTACGACATCGTCGACCACGGCGCGATCAACCCGGAACTCGGCGGCGAGGCGGGCTTCGTCAGGCTCTCCGAGACCCTGCACGGGCACGGGCTGAAGCTGCTGCTGGACATCGTGCCCAACCACATGGGCGTCGGCGGCTCCGACAACCCGTGGTGGCTCTCGGTGCTCGAATGGGGCTCCCTCTCGCCCTTCGCGGACGCCTTCGACATCGACTGGCAGCGCCTCGGCGCCGGCCGCAACCTGGTGATCCCGTTCCTGGGCGAGCGCTACGGCGAGGCCTTGGAGCAGGGCACGCTGGCGCTGAAGTTCGATCCCGAGGCCGGCGCCTTCAGCGTCTGGCATTACGAGCACCAGCTGCCGATCCGACCCTTGAGCTACCCGACCATCCTGAACCGGGTGATCGCCGCGATCGGCGCCGTGGACGACGACACCACCGCGGAGCTGCTCGCCATCTCCGAGCGCCTGCGCGCCATGGCGATCGACACCGACGAGACCCGCCGGAAAAGCTTCCCCGAGGAGGCCGAGGGGCTCAAGCGCCGGCTCGCCGAGATCTACGGCGTCTCGACCCTGATCCAGGAGGCGACCGACAGCACCCTGGCGCTGCTCAACGGCTTCAAGGGCCGCCCGGACAGCTTCGGGCCGCTGCACCGGCTGCTGGAGGCTCAGGCCTACCGGCTGGCCCATTGGCGGGTGGCGTCGAGCGACATCAACTACCGCCGGTTCTTCGACGTGAACTCGCTGGCCGGCCTGCGGGTGGAATTGTCCGACATCTTCCACCGCTCGCACGAGACCGTGTTCAGGCACATCCGCGAGGGCCGGATCGACGGCTTGCGCATCGACCATATCGACGGGCTCGCCGACCCGCTGGGCTACGCGCGCGCGCTCCAGGCGGCGGTCGGCCCCGGCTTCTACGTGGTGGTCGAAAAGATCCTGGAGCCGGGCGAGCGGCTGCGACCCTGGCCGGTGGCCGGGACCACGGGCTACGACGTGCTCAACCAGCTCGACGGCATCCTGGTGGACAAGGAGCGGCAGGGGAAGGTCCGGCGCCTGTACGAATGGGCCTCGGGCTTCGACGAGCCCTACGGATTCCAGCTCCGCGCCGCCAAGGCCGAGATCCTGGAGATCAGCTTCGCCAGCGAGCTGGAGGTGCTGACCTCCGACCTCAAGGAGGTGGCCGATGCCGACCGGCGCACCCGCGACTTCACCGTCAATGCCCTGCGCCGGGCCCTGATCGAGATCATCGCCCGCTTCCCGACCTATCGCAGCTACCTGCCGCCGGAGCTGGAGGAGGGCGAGGTCGAGCCCGAGGACGTGCGGCTGATCGAGGGCGCGGTCGCCAAGGCCAAGCGCTGGTCGGGCCTGCCCGACCGCTCGGTGCACGATTTCGCCGCCGACGTGCTGCTCGGGCGGATCGAGACCACGGGACCGGGCCGCCCGGACACGCGGGTGGTGCTGCGCTTCCGCCGCCGGTTCCAGCAGCTCACCGGACCGGTCATGGCCAAGAGCCTAGAGGACACGCTGTTCTACCGGTACGCCTGCCTGCTCGGCCTCAACGAGGTCGGCGGCGATCCGGGTGAATACGGCATCGACGCGGAGCATTTCCACGACCTCCAGATCGCCCGCGCCCGCGACTGGCCGAACGCCATGATCACCACGGCGACCCATGACACCAAGCGCGGCGAGGATGCCCGGACCCGGATGCTCGCGCTCTCCGAGATCCCGGAGGGCTGGGCCGGCGCCTGGGACCTGTGGCAGCGCACGGCGAGCCCGCATCTCGCCCGGATCGACGGCGAGCCGGCCCCCGACGCCAACGACCAGTGGATGTTCTTCCAGGCGATCCTGGGCGCTTGGCCGCTGGAGCTGCTGGAGCGGGACGAGACGGCCGCGATCGAGGATTTCCGCGACCGGCTGATCGCCTACGGCGAGAAGGCCATGCGCGAGGGCAAGCGCCGCTCGAGCTGGGTCAATGTCGACGAGGTCTACGAGGGCGCGGTCAAGAAGCTGTTCTCCGCGCTGATCGCCCCGGGCTCGGACTTCCTGCGCGAATTGCGTCCCTTCGCCCGGCGGCTCGCCCATCTCGGCATGCTCGCGGGGCTCGGCCGGACGGTGCTGAAATGCACCCTGCCGGGCCTGCCCGACACCTACCAGGGCACGGAGATCTGGGACTTTTCCTTCGTCGATCCCGACAACCGCCGCCCGGTGGATTACCCGGCGCTGGAGCGGATGCTCGGGGCGGGCGGCGAACCGGCCGCCCTGCTGCCGCACTGGCCGGACGGGCGGGTCAAGCAGGCGACCCTCGCACGGCTCTTGGCCGAGCGGGCCGAGCGCCCGGCCTTCTACGCCAGCGCCGCCTACGAGCCGGTCGAGGCCACGGGCGCCCGGGCGGCCCACGTCATCGCCTACCGGCGGACCGATCCCGGCGAGGAGGGCGGCGACCTGTTCGTGGCGGTGCCGCGTCTGTTCGCCGGCATCGTCGGCGAGGCGGTCTGGTCCGGCGAGGCCTTCGCCGGCACCCGGGTCGATCTCGGCGCGGGCACGATCTGGCGCGACCTCGTCTCGGGGCAGATCGTGGAGACCGGAGGGGAGGGGGCCGATCTCGGCCAGCTCCTGAGCGACCTGCCCTACGCGGTCCTGCGGCGGGAGCCGTGAGGGGAGCGGCCGGATCGGTGGATCTCCCTCCCCCCTCTGCCGGCTACGATGTTCACACATTGGCTGGTGGATGTGGGCCAAGACTGCCCCCAAGCGCGTCTCCCTCCCCCCTCTGCGGGGGAGGGTGGGCCGGCCGTCAGGCCGGGTCGGGCCGGGACGAAGTCCCGCAAGAGGGGAGCGACGGCGCAGGATGAGGCTTTGCCCGGCCTGCCGGTCGCGCCATGTCCTGAACCCGGGCTCCCCCCTTGCGGGACTTCGTCCCGGCCCGACCCGGCCTGACGGCCGGCCCACCCCCCCCCGCAGAGGGGGGAGGGAGACGCGCTTGGGGGCAGTTCTGGCCCCCATCCCCCAGCCAATGTGTGAACATCTGAGCCGGCCGAGGGGGGAGGGAGATCCACCGATACGGCCGCCCCCCCCACGGCTCCCCC
>NZ_JAKSYN010000067.1:0-140310 GCF_022829565.1 Methylobacterium sp. J-001 | reverse complement strand
AGCTCGCCTTGTGCCTGGGCAAGAACATCGGCGGCGAGCCGATCATCGCCGACCTCGCCCGGATGCCCCACCTGCTGGTCGCCGGCACCACCGGCTCGGGCAAGTCGGTGGCGATCAACACCATGATCCTGTCGCTGCTCTACCGGTTGAAGCCGGAAGAGTGCCGCCTGATCATGGTCGATCCCAAGATGCTGGAGCTGTCGGTCTACGACGGCATCCCGCACCTGCTCTCCCCGGTCGTGACCGACCCCAAGAAGGCGGTGATCGCCCTCAAATGGGCGGTGCGCGAGATGGAGGAGCGCTACAAGAAGATGGCCAAGATCGCCGTCCGGAACATCGACGGCTACAACGGCCGGATGAAGGAGGCCCGCGAGCGCGGCGAGGTCATCACCCGCACGGTCCAGACCGGGTTCAACCGCGAGACCGGCGAGGCGGTGTTCGAGCAGGAGGCGATGGACCTGTCGGCGCTGCCCTACATCGTGATCGTGGTCGACGAGATGGCCGACCTGATGATGGTGGCGGGCAAGGACATCGAGGGCGCGATCCAGCGTCTGGCCCAGATGGCGCGGGCGGCGGGCATCCACCTGATCATGGCGACGCAGCGCCCGTCGGTGGACGTGATCACCGGCACGATCAAGGCGAACTTCCCGACCCGGATTTCTTTCCAGGTCACCAGCAAGATCGACTCGCGGACCATCCTCGGCGAGATGGGCGCGGAGCAGTTGCTCGGTCAGGGCGACATGCTGTTCATGGCTGGCGGCGGGCGCACGACCCGGGTGCACGGGCCGTTCTGCTCGGACAGCGAGGTCGAGAGCGTGGTCGCCCACCTCAAGCGCCAGGGCCGGCCGAGCTACCTCGACGCCGTCACCACCGACGACACCCCCGAGGAGCCGGCCAAGGAGGGCAAGTCCGGTCGCGGCGCCAAGGCCGAGAAGGTCGAGCGCTCCGAGGACTCCGACGAGGAGGCCCCGGTCTTCGACATCGGCGCCTTCGCGGCGGCGACCGGGGGCGAGTCGGACGACCTGTACAAGCAGGCGATCGAGGTGGTGCTGCGCGACCAGAAGGCCTCGACCAGCTACATCCAGCGCCGGCTGCAGATCGGCTACAACCGCGCCGCCTCGATCATGGAGCGGATGGAGATCGAGGGCATCGTCGGCCCGGCCAACCATGCCGGCAAGCGCGACATCCTGGTCGCCGGCGCGCCGCACGCCTCGAGCGGGATGTACGACGACGAGTGAGGCCGAGACCCGGCCGCGATCCGATGGGTCGCGGCCCGCACGTCGCATCTTCGCCACAGGGCGGGGCTCTAAAGCGCTCGACGCTGACAGCCCCGTCCATTCCCGTTTCTGCCGGAGCGCCCGCCCGGGCGTCCAGGAGGTTCTGCCGATGATCGGCCGCCGCACCCGCACAGCCGGCTCCCTGATCGCCGCCGGGCTGTGGCTCGCCCCCGCCGCCCCGGCGCAGGCGCAGGTCGGCGCGTTCATCGACAGCCTGTTCGGCCGCAAGGACGAGCCGGCGCCGGAGCCGGAGGCCGCCCCGGCGGCCCCTGCGCCCGCGCCCAAGAAGCCGGCGGCCAAGCCCGCCGCCAAGGATTCGGCCGCCAAGGACGCGCCGAAGACCGGCAGCCTCAAGTCCGGTGCCAAGAATTCCGACAAGGCCGACCACAGGGCCACCGAGCCCAAGGTCGCCGCTGTGGGCTCGCCCTCGGCGGTCGCCCCGTCCGAGCCCGCGGACGCCGCGACGCTGCTGGCCCAGGCCAACGCCTATTTCAACGCCATGAACACCCTGACGGGCAATTTCATGCAGATCGGCGCGGACGGCCGCCGGATCGGCGGCAAGCTGACGCTCGCCAAGCCCGGCCGCCTGCGCTTCGACTACGACCAGCCCTCGCCGCTGGAGGTGGTGGCCGACGGCACCTCCGTGGCGGTGCGCGACCGCAAGCTCGCCACCCAGGACCTCTACTTCATCGCCCAGACGCCGCTGAAATTCCTGCTGCGCGAGAAGATCGACCTCGCCCGCGACCTCACCGTCACCGACGTGTCCAACGATCCGGGCGGCGTGCGCATCAGCCTGGAGGACCGGGCGACGCTCGGCGGCACCTCGAAGATCCAGCTGTTCTTCGATGCCGAGATGAAGACCCTGTCGCAATGGCGGATCACCGACCCGCAGGGCTACATCACCACGGTGCAGCTCTCGAACCTGCAGCGGCCCAAGACCGTCGACGGCAGCCTGTTCTTCATCAATTACGGGCGCGCCGAGGACAAGGCGATGCAGCAGCAGATCCAGCAATCGCAGCCCAACTGAGCGATCGGCGGGGGCGTGTCTCGACCCGCACGTTGGTCAGCGAGCGTGACGCGCTCTCCTCCCCCTTGCGGGGAGGCGTTGGAGGCGGGGGTGGCTCAGAGAAGGCACCACTGCGCCCCATCCTGCACCACCCCCACCCCTGACCCCTCCCCGCAGGGGGGAGGGGAAAAAGCGTGGCGCTTGCCGCCGCGCCCGCTCTGTCAATCCGCCAGCCCCAACCCGAGACCCCGCCCGTGCGCCTGTCCGTCACCACCTGGAACATCAACTCGGTGCGGCTGCGCATCGACTTGGTCCTGCGCGTCCTGGCCGAGCACAAGCCGGACGTGCTCTGCCTCCAGGAGACCAAGTGCCCGGACGACGCCTTCCCGCTCAAAGCCCTGCGCGGCTCCGGCTACGAGCACGTCATGTTCGCCGGCCAGAAGGGCTATAACGGCGTCGCGATCCTGTCGCGCTTCCCCCTGCACACCCGCGGCGTGATGGGCTTCTGCGAGAAGCAGGACGCCCGGCACATCTCGGCGGTGCTCGGGCCCGAGGCCGGGGCGGCGTCGGGGATCGCGCTGCACGATTTCTACGTCCCGGCCGGCGGCGACGTGCCCGACCGCGACCTCAATCCGAAATTCGCCCACAAGCTCGATTTTTTGGCCGAGCTGCGTGCCTGGGGCGGCAAGCGCGCCGCCGGCCCGGCGATCCTGGTGGGGGACCTCAACGTCGCGCCGCTGGAGCACGATGTCTGGTCGCACAAGCAGCTCCTTGACGTAGTGAGCCACACGCCCATCGAGACCGAGGCCCTGGAAACGCTGCGCGGGGAGGCCGGCTGGATCGACACGGCCCGCCACCTCGTCCCGGAGCCGGAGAAGATCTACACCTGGTGGAGCTACCGCTCCCCGGACTGGTCGGCGGCCAACAAGGGCCGGCGCCTGGACCATGCCTGGGTCTCGCCGGATCTCGCCGGCACGGTCCGCTCGGTCGAGGTCCTGCGCGACGCCCGCGGCTGGGAGCGGCCCTCCGACCACGCCCCTGTGACGTTGACGCTCGAGCTGTGATTCGGTCGCACGGAACTGCCGTGACCACGGCGCATTGGCGGTTCACGAACCCGCGATGTGAGCCCGCCCCATGCGCAAGATCCTGATTGCCCTTCTTCTGCCGAAGGTCGTCTCTTTCCTGCACCGTCGCTACGGCAGCCCGCACGCCGCCCGCGACCGGGCATTCTGACGTTCCGCTCCACCGACCTTCGAGTCCAGGCGAGCCGCTCTCCATCCCCGTCCCGCTCGGGCCGAGGATGAAGACGGCGCGTCCACGCGCGTGCTGACCGGCGCGGCGTGCCCCGCCTCTCAGAAAGCCGCCTCGATGACCGACGATCCCCGCGAGGCCGGACCCCGGCCGCCGTTTCCCGGCGACCAGCAGCAGGAGCGGCCGGGCCTCACCTCGAAGATGACGCCGCGGCCCGATCACGGCGAAGAGAGCTACGTCGGCAAGGGCCTGCTCGCCGGCCAGGCGGCCCTGATCACGGGCGGCGATTCCGGGATCGGCCGGGCCGTGGCGATCGCCTATGCCCGCGAGGGGGCCGATGTCGCGATCTCCTACCTGCCGGTCGAGCAGGGGGATGCCGAGGACACCAAGGCCTGGGTCGAGAAGGCCGGCCGCCGCTGCCTGCTGCTCCCGGGGGACATCCGCGACGAGGCCCAGTGCCGGACGCTGGTGGACCGCACGATGGCCGAGTTCGGACGGCTCGACATCCTGGTCAACAACGCCGCCGCCCAGGTGGTGAACGCGGACCTCGACGACCTCAAGGCCGCCGATATTGAGGGCTCGTTCCGGGCCAACGTCTTCGCGATGTACTACCTTGCCCAGGCCGCCGTGCCGCACATGAAGCCGGGCGGCGCGATCGTGAACTCGACCAGCGTCCAGGCCAAGGTCGCGGGCGCGAACATGCTGATCTACGCCGCCACCAAGGGCGCCATCGCCAGCCTCACCATCGGCCTGTCGAACCTGCTCGCCCCCAAGGGCATCCGGGTTAACTGCGTCGCGCCGGGGCCGGTCTGGACCCCGATCCAGCCGATCGTGAAGAGCCCCGAGGAGCTGGAAGAGCTCGGCAGCCAGACACCCCTGGGCCGCGCCGGCCAGCCGGCCGAGCTGGCCGGGGCCTACGTGCTCCTCGCCTCGCGGGAGGGCAGCTTCATGTCGGGCGCCCTGGTGCCGGTGACCGGCGGCATCCCGATGCTGTGAGGCGCGGGCCGCCTCATTCCACGTAGACCCCCGCGCCCACCAGCGCGGGGACGCCCTCGACGCTGGTCGCGCAGACATAGCTCCACTTCACCTCGGGCGTGCTGCGCCGGGGCCGCGGGAACATGTAATCGACCCAGCCGGACCCCGAGTCCCGCACCACGCTCACGAACTCCTTGTGGAACTGCTTGCCGGCCGCGTCGTGCTCCTCGAGCAGGTCCCGGCCTTCGCGGTTCGGATGGGCGGCGTTGAACAGCACGATCCCCTGCAGGTCGACGACGAACAGGTAGACGTCGCCGTAACGCCAGGGGCTGTTCGGGCGCCGGAACGCCGTGAACGCCGCCCGGCCCCTGGTCTCGAGCGCCTCGGCGGCCGCGTTGACCAGGGTCTCGATCTCGGCCGCCTGATGGACGGGGACGCGCTCGTTCCGGCCGATGACGGGCCGCGTCGGCAGGAAGACGATCAGGGCCAGGATCGGAAGGCTCACGATCAGCAATCGCTTGGGCATGGTCGCGCCCCTGACGGTCCACCCCTGTCGGGCCGGTGGAGGCTTCGCTCCGGCGCCCGCATCACGAACGCATCAGCCGGCGCGGCGCCGGAAGAACCCGGTCTCGATCGCCATCCGCGGGGCGGGCCACCAGCGGAACCGGGGCGCCTCGGACAGGATCGCTGCCGGCTGCGGGGTCTCATCGCGTTCGTCCGCGGTGTGGTGGGTCTCGATCATGCGCTTCAGCCGCTTCAGGGCGGCGATGTACAGGCAGGCCCGCAGGCGCCGGGCCTCGCTGGACTGGGCCTCTTCGAGGTCCTTAAGAAGGATTTCCGCCTGCCGGATGTGGTGTTCGGCCTCGGTGATGTAATCGACGATCGCACAGAGATCTGACATCTTCCGGCTCCCGGATGCGATGGAGAGCGCGGCGCTGGCACGCCGCCGACCTGTTCCCGAGATCAAGGACCTGTCCCCACCCCGGGTTAGCCCCGGTGGTGTCAGTCTCGCGATCGCACGGCGGGGCCGCTGATCAATGTTCGGAAGCGCCGGATCTTGCGATCACGGACGCATCACGCCCGACCGGGCGGATATACCGTGCAATCGGCAATAGATCCATATCGTTTGCTCAGGTCAACTGAAAATTAGCACTCTTCGAAGCGACCGGCGGGTCGGTTGCTGACGCGGGCTCGCGCTCCGCTGCACACGGAAGCGGTCTCCGGACCCGACTGGCCCTCCGTCCAGCCCGACCCCCCGCATCCTGAGGCGGGAGCGCAGCGAGCCGCGAAGGAGGCCCGGCGGCCTCTGGTCGTTGCGGGGGCAAGCGATGAGTGCCGTGCCGGTAGAGGCGCCGCCGGCCGAAGACCTGGAGAGCGCGGGCCCGGCCCGATGCGGGCGGATGCGGGTAGCCCGCGCCCGACCGCATGGCGAACGCGGGCGTCGGGCTCCTGGGCCACCTGGTCGCCGTGCGGCTCGGCGCCCTGGGAGACCCTCGTGCAGGCGCGCATCGGCCCGCTCCGGATGACGCGCACGGCGGTCACGATGCCGCCGACCCGGCTTACGCGGCTTGCGCGTCGCCATGGCT
Organism: Methylobacterium sp. J-001; assembly: GCF_022829565.1. Classification (NCBI taxonomy): domain Bacteria; kingdom Pseudomonadati; phylum Pseudomonadota; class Alphaproteobacteria; order Hyphomicrobiales; family Methylobacteriaceae; genus Methylobacterium; species Methylobacterium sp. J-001. The sequence continues at coordinate 134,215 of NZ_JAKSYN010000067.1, read as the reverse complement.
CCGATCGCCCGGCCGGACGGGCAGGCTCTCCGGATGCGCGTGGCCTGGGTGGAGAATGTCGGCGACCCCGATGCCGGCCAGCGCCCGATCTTCCTGAAGGTCGGCGGCACCGACGGCTTCGACAGCGAGCGCATCATCAACCCGGGCAAGGACCTCGTGGTCTGCGTGGCGGCCCGCAAGCCGCGCATCCCCATCGCGCGGATCGGCGTCGCGCTATCGCGGCGCCTGCCGTGAGGGCGGGCGGTCATGGGCCGTGCCGGTGCTCGGAGCGGCGCAGATCGCGCCCCCACGGCCGCCACCGTCATTGCGCGCGCAGCGAAGCAACCCAGGGCGGCGCGCGATCTCCGGACGTGGCGTGTCCCTGGGTTGCTTCGTTGCGCGCGCAATGTCGAGAGGGACTGCGTTCAGCGCTCGGAGGCTCGCTGGGCCACGAGCGTTGCGCCCCTCGATTTCTGCAGGGTCGCGTCGATCTGCTCGCGCTGGCGGGTGAACTCGGCAAGCAGCCGGCCGTCCAGTTCGCGGCCGCGGGGGAGGCGGATCTTCATCGGGTCGACGAAGTGGCCGTTGATGATCACCTCGTAATGGAGATGCGCCCCGGTGGAGAGTCCGGTGGAGCCGACATAGCCGACCACCTGCCCCTGCCGGATCCGGGCGCCTTCCCGCACGCCGGCTCCGATCCGCGACATGTGGTTGTAGGCGGTCACGTAGCCGTTGACGTGCTGAATCTCGACGTGGTTGCCGTAGCTCGATGAGTTCTTCACCCGGGCCACGATGCCGTTGCCCGCGGCCAGGACCGGCGTGCCGACCGGGCTGGCCCAATCGACGCCGGTATGCAGCTTGGTGTAGCCGAGGATTGGGTGGCGCCGATAGCCGAAGCTGGAGCTCATGACGGCGGCGGTCACGGGCTTGCGCAGCAGGAACTTCTTGAGGGAACGTCCCTGGTCGTCGAGATAATCGATCGTGCCGTCGTCCGGGGACTGGAAGCGATAGACCTTGTGGGTTTCGCCGCCGAGCGTCAACGCCGCGTAAAGCAGGTCCGGCCGTTCAGCGCCGGTCTCGTCATCTTAGGTGTAGAACACGTCGAGCCCGTCGCCGCCGACGATCCGGCGCTGGAAATCCAGGTCGTAGCTGAACACCCGCACGATATCTTCGACGGTGGCCCGCGGCAGGTCGTAGCGTGCCGCCGTCTCGTAGAGGCTCTGGTAGAGGCGCGGCCCTGAGCCCGAATCCTCGTTCTCATCCTCGCCAACCTCGGCTTGCGGTTGCGGCTGGGCGGAAGGAGCCGCCTCGGTCGGCGGGGCCACCGAGACGAAGGCGCCGCGATCGTTGAGCGCCGCGATACCCTCGATGCCGCTCTCGCCGTACAGGATGACCCGGGTGACCTGTCGGGGATCGCCGGGATATGGCCCGGGGGCGACCTGCACCTGCAGCTGCTGGCCTTCCGCGAGGGCGGCGATGCGGGCCTTGCCCCCCAAAGCCGCGACGATGCCGTGGATCTGCTCGTCGCCCGCCAAGCCGGCGGCCTTCAGGGCAACCTCTAGGGTCTCGCCCCGTCTGAGCCCGAGCTTGCGCTCCTCCACCAGGGGCGGCTCGTTCGGCTTCAACTCGACCTTGGCAATTTTGGTCACGTTCTCGGGGACGACCAGCACCTCGATCGCCTTGAACGGGTTCGCCTCTTTGCTCAAAGCTCCCGCAGCCGCGCCCTGCTGGAGGGTGCGGGACAGGAGGATCTGCGGTGCGATCGGGACGGCTGCGCGGCGCCCGACCTCGGCGGTGATGCGGCGCTCCTCTTCCACCTGGGCGGTCACGTCATCGTCGGTGAGCGCCGAAGCATCGGACGGCACGACAGTATCGACGAGGTCGCGCTTGACCACCGTTACCTCGGCGCCGGGCTCGTCCGCGGCCGTGTCGGGCGCGCGCTCCAGGGGCTCGTCGGATACGAACTTCATCGGGTCGAACCGCGGCAGCTCGCCGGTATACACGCCCGTCGTCATCAACAGGGGTGTGTTGCTTCGCACGAAGGTCTTGGCCTTGATGATCTCGCGATCCCCCAAACGGACGGTCACGGGCGCGCGAAAACTTTGCTTGGCCGAAGCAATCATCTGGGAGCGCACCAACCGGTCGCCCTTGTGTGCGCTGTTTGAGCCGGTCTCGCTCGACCGTATTCGGGTAGCGCCGATCTCCGGACTGACCGGAGCGAAACCATCCTCTCGCAAAGAGATATGCAGGGCTGCGGCAAGCAGGCCGGCGCCGATCAGGCCCGTGAGGGCGCTGGCGCAGAGCCAGCGCAGGTTGACGGCCCGCCGATCGGTCGGGGTCGCACGCGCTCCGAGATAATGCAGGGGCGCATGGACCCCGTCATTACGGGAGGCCGTGGTGACCTTCCCAATCTTGAATCGCCTGGTACGCACCCATAATCTCTCACGAAACTCCCGCTGTACACTCTTGTGCGGGAGAGCGGTGCTATTGAAAAAGTTCGTACAGTTTTTCGCGCTATTACGTACGTGTTCAGTATTTATAATGGCGAATATAAAGAATGGTTTCGGATTTTATTGCCGTCATGCAAGCTTTGAGGTTGGTCGCCCAAGTTAGCACGTAAAATTTCAGGGATCAATGGACGGATATAAGGCGTATAAATGCCGGTTGTTGAAATTAATGGCCGCCTAAAGTTCTGAGTATTTCAATCTTGTTTCGTTTAGTATTCAAACAAAAAGGACCAAGGCCGAAGCCTTGGTCCTGAATACGCATCATCGAGTCGAGATGATCTTGCTGCTCCGGGATCCGGGCGCGGCCTTGCGGGACTAGAACGGGATATCGTCGTCCAGGTCGTAGCCGCCGCGGGCGCCGCCGCCGCCGCCGGAGGAAGCCGGGGCCGGACGTCCGCCACCACCACCGCCGCCGCCCTGGGCGCGGCCGCCGCCGAAATCACCGCCGCGGTCGCCGCCCCGGCCACCGCCCGAGTCGCCGCCGCGGCTGATCTGGCCGGCGCCCTCGTCCTCGCCGGCGAAGTCGCCGCCGCCACCGCCGCGGCCGTCGAGGATCGTCATCTCGCCGCGGAAGCGCTGGAGCACCACCTCGGTGGTGTACTTCTCGACGCCGGAATTGTCGGTCCATTTCCGAGTCTGGAGCTGGCCCTCGATATAGACCTTCGAGCCCTTGCGCAGGTACTGCTCGGCCACCCGGGCGAGGTTGTCGTTGTAGATCACGACCGAGTGCCACTCGGTCTTCTCCTTGCGCTCGCCGGAGGCCTTGTCCTTCCAGGACTCGGAGGTCGCCAGCCGCAGGTTGCAGACCGGGTCGCCCGACCCGAGGCGGCGCATCTCCGGGTCGCGCCCGAGATTGCCCACCAGAATCACCTTGTTGACGCTGCCCGCCATCGCTCTCTCCTCACCGTACGGATCTCACTGGGCTCATCACCCGGCGGCCGGGGACTCATGCGCCCGGGCCGTCGGAGCGGCAACCTGCGGTCGCGGATTGTACCCGTAATCCGCAGCTCGCCGACGATGTTTGTTCTATCTCTGTTCCAGCGAATCGGCAAGATCCGCTCAGGGGATATGCACAACCAGCTTGCCGAAATTCCGGCCCTTCAGCAGGCCGATGAACGCCTCGGGCGCGTTCTCCAGGCCCTCGACCACGTCCTCCCGGTAGCGGACCTTGCCCTCCCGGATCCACGTCCCGACCTCCTGCCGGAAGATCTCGGCCTGGTCGGCGAAATCCCAGACGATGAAGCCCTGGATGTGCAGGCGGTTGGTCAGAACGGAGCGCATCAGGCCGGGCAGCCGGTCCGGGCCGGGGGGCGCCTCGGTGGCGTTGTAGGCTGAGACCAGGCCGCAGACCGGGATCCGGGCGAACGGGTTCAGCAGCGGCATCACGGCGGCGAAGACGGCGCCGCCGACATTCTCGAAATACACGTCGATGCCCTTGGGGCAGGCCTCGGCCAGCGCCCCGGGCAGGTCGGATCCGCGATGGTCCACCGCCGCGTCGAAGCCGAGTTCCTCCGTGAGGTAGCGGCACTTGTCCGGCCCGCCCGCGATCCCCACCGCCCGGGCGCCCTTCAGCCTGGCGATCTGCCCGACCAGCGAGCCCACCGGCCCGGCGGCGGCGGCCACCACCACGGTCTCCCCGGGTTTCGGCTGCCCGATATTGAGCAGGCCGGTATAGGCGGTCATACCCGGCATCCCGAGCACGCCGACCGCCGTCGAGGGCGGGGCCGCGTCCGGATCGACCCGGCGGGTGCCCTGTCCGTCGGTGGCAAAGTACTCCTGCCAGCCCGCGAAGGCCGTTCGAAGAGTTCCAACTGGTATATCGGGATTCTTCGAAGCGACGACCTCGCCGACCACCTCGGCGGTGATCGGTTCGCCGATCTGCACCGGGGTCGCGTAAGATTTCGCGTCGCTCATCCGGCCGCGCATATACGGGTCGAGGGACAACCAGCGGGTGCGGATGAGGATCTGGCCCGGCCCGATCTCCGGCACCGGACCCTCCTCCAGGCGGAAGTTCTCCGGCTTCGGCTCCCCGTGCGGGCGCGAGGCCAGGACGATGCGGCGGTTCACGGCGTTCATTAAAGACTCCCGGGTGCTCTGCCTGCGACCCCCGATCTGGGGCGTCGCACCCCGGCGGCCAATGGGGCGCCCCGCGCGTTGACCGGGATCGGCTTCAACCGGAGACGACATGCGCACCACCCTGATCGGCTTCGGCTTGGCCGCCCTGACGGCAGGCGCCGCGGCGGCCGGACCGCTCGATGCCTATCGCTGGCGGTCCCGGGTCCTGGTGCTCTCGGCCCCCGACGCAGCCGACCCCAACTTGCGCGCCCAGCGCGCCGCGCTCGGGCCCATGCGCAGCGGCGTAGCTGAGCGCGACCTCGCGGTGCTGGAGGCCATCGGGACCGGCGCCGAGGCACGAGCTCTGCGCGTGCAACTGTCTCTGCCGGAAGGTGAATTCCGGGCGGTCCTGATCGGCAAGGATGGCGGCGCCAAGCTCGAAGCTGCGGTGCCGATCCCGCCCCAACAGCTGTTCGCCACGATCGACGCGATGCCGATGCGGCGCGGAGAGATCCAAGGGCGTCGCTAGATTCCGGGGCCTGGTTTCCGGGGATGGCGGGGCCTGCGGACACCAACGGTTAAGCCTACCGGCCTATCACCGAGCGGTGTCGGCGGCCGCCTCCCGGCCGTCCGTTGTGGCCCGCCAGGACGCGCGAACGAGACGCTCGCATCGATGACCCGAGAACAAGTTGCCACCGCCATCCGCCGCCTCGTCAGCCTCCAGGTCGAGGATATCGAGCGCGCGGTCCGCGACGGCCACAAGACCATCGCGCTGAACGAGCTGGCGGATCTGAACCGCCAGCTCAAGGCCTTCGCGGCCGCCCTCAAGAAGGCCCCGGCCCGGATCTGACCGGGGCCGCGATCCTACCAGCGGGGCCCGCCCCAGCGGCGGGGCGGATAATCCTCGGGCGGAGGCGGCGGCGGGGGCGGCCCGCGCTCGAAGGCTGGCTCGTCGCAGACCCGCACCCGGCGGACCACCGGCGCACCGTCCGGATCGAACCGGCGGCGAACGAATTCCCGGCACGCCTCGGGCGGCGCCGCGGTGAAGCGGGGCCTGCGGAATTCCGGCTCGGGCGGGGGCGGCGGCGGCGGAGGGCGCCGCTCATAGCCATCGCCGGGGCCGCCATAGCCGTGGGGCGGCGGATAGGGCCCATCGAAATCGGCGGCCAGCGCCGGGGCGGCGGCGAGCAGCAGGGCGCAGAATCCGGCGCGCCCGATGACATGACGGAGGGGCACTGGTGGGCCTCGGCAGGAAGCGGCGGCGGGGATCGCGGCCATCGATGCCAGAGACTGCGCCGCGCCGCCTGAACCCCTGCCGCATCCCCGGTTGCCCACCGTTCAGCCGGCTAACCCGGTTATCGCTCCGCCGAAGCGGGCTTCAGTTCTGCATCGCGTTGATCTCGCACTGCGCGTATTCCCCGCTCGCCTTCACGTAGGCGTTGAGCTTCTGGACATAGGCCTCGGCGATCGGCCGGAATGCCTGCGCTTGCAGGTTGTAGGCCTTGACCGCGTCGTTGAAGCTGTAGGCCTCCCAACCGGGACAGCCGCCCTTGGCGTCGAGGCAGGCCGGCTTCTCGGGCAGGGCCGGCTTGACCGGCCGCGCCGAGGCCGGCGGCGGCTCGGGCGCCTTGCAGGCCGTGGCCGCCGCGGCGGCAGCCGGCGGCGTCTTGTCCGGTGCTGTCTTGGGCGCTGCCAGGGCCAGAGACGGCGCGAGCATGCCCGCGATGAGGAGAAGCCTGCCGCGCATTGCCCGTGTCACTCCGCTGCGGCGCGAGAACCGCCGGTGGCGGGTTCTGCGGCATTAGGCGGACGGCGACAAGGGTTCCGTCAGAGCGGTTTTGGCTTGGGTCCTGCGCGGCGCGCCGGGCGCCGCCCGCGGCGTCCGGTCCGTGGTGCGCGCGCCGCGCAGGAGCGCGATGGCCGGCATCAGCAGCCCGGTCGCCAGAACCCACCAGGCCGGCCTGATCGGGCCGGAAAAGTCGAGATTGGCCGCCAGCACGAGGCTGGCCGGGACGCCGCTGGCGAGCCCATACCAGGCCGCCTCGAGTCCCGCTGTTGCGAGGCCGCCGAGGATCGCGAGGAGCAGCAGCGACCACGGCCGCTCCGGCAGCTTGAACCGCCGCATCGCCCGCCAGCCCATCAGCAGCAGGAACAATCCGGCGGAGAAGACCGGATCGCTGACATCGATCTTCGATTGCAGGAAGTAATGGACCAGCGCCAGCACCGCGATCGTGTAGACGAGCCGGTGCAGCCGGTGCCAGTTCGGCCCGAGGTTGCGGATCGCCGCGTCCGTCGAGGTCAGCCCCAGGGCGATCAGGCCGATCAGCGCCACGAAGCCGATCGTCAGGTAGAGCCGCAGGGCGATCTCGGTTACGACCTTGGTCAGGACCAGGTTCTGGTCGACCGCGTAGAGGGTGAGATGCGCCACCGCGTAGGCCATCACGGTGATGCCGAGCATGCGCCGGACCACCAGCACCTTCCCCCAATCGGCGATGCGGCGTAGCGGCGAGATCGCCAGCGAGAACAGCAGGAAGCGCACCGCCCATTCGCCGGTGGCGTGGATCAGCGCGGTGATCGGCTTGGCGCCGAGCGCGTCGAGCCGGTAGGCCGCCGCCAGGTACACGGCCGGCGCGATGCAGGCCAGGAACACCGCGAGCTTCAGCCACGAGAGGCGCCCGGCCCGGTCGAGCCAGGGGAGGGGGATGCCGAGGGGAACGGCCAGGCGGTCGATCATTGCTTTCGGACTCGGCCTTCTGACATCGGAAGCGGCGTGGCCCTCGGGCCAGGGTAGTAGGAGTGCGAAACCGGCGCTTGTGTGGATCGCTCCCCGCGCGGGTCGGTTCGCCGCGGATGTCCCCGGTGTTACGCCGGCACGGTTGACCTCGCCGCCCAAGCGCCGAGATTGCGGGCGGACGGACACCGGATGGATCCCATGCAGTACCGCAATCTTGGCCGCTCCGGCCTCAAGGTCTCGCCGATCTGCCTCGGCACGATGATGTTCGGCGGCCCCACCGACGAGGCCACCGCCGGCCGCATCGTCGGCAGCGCCCGGGAGGCGGGCATCAACTTCATCGACACGGCCAACGTCTACACCGAGGGCCGCTCGGAAGAGATCACCGGCCGGGCGATCAAGGGCGACCGCGCCGCCTGGATCCTCGCCACCAAGGTCGCCAACCCGACGGGCCAGGGGGTCAACGACCGCGGCCTCTCGCGAATCCACGTGATGAAGGCCGCCGAGGACAGCCTGCGCCGCCTCGGCACGGAATTCATCGACATCTACTACCTCCACAAGGAGGATCACGACACGCCGCTCGCGGAGACCGTGCGGGCGATGGCCGACCTCGTGCGGGCGGGCAAGATCCGGCATTTCGGCGTCTCGAACCACCGGTCCTGGCGGGTCGCTGAGATCTGCCGGCTCTGCGACGAAATCGGGATCGACCGGCCGGTGGTGAGCCAGCCCTATTACAACGCCTTCAACCGCATGCCCGAGACCGAGCACCTGCCGGCCTGCGCTCATTACGGGCTCGGCGTCGTCCCGTACTCGCCCCTCGCCCGCGGCGTGCTGACCGGCAAGTACGACCCGGACGCCCCGCCCCCGGCTGAATCCCGCGCCGGCCGGCAGGACGCCCGGATGATGCAGACCGAGTGGCGGCCGGAATCCCTGCGCATCGCGCGCACCCTGAAGGAGCATGCCGAGGGCCGCGGCATCACGGCCGGGCAATTCGCCACCGCCTGGGTGCTGAACAACCGCCTCGTCACCGGCGTCATCGCCGGGCCGCGCACCGAGGCGCAATGGCAGGAATATCTCGGCGCCCTCGACTACGCCTTCACCCCGGAGGACGAGGCCCTGGTGGACGGCTTCGTGGCCGCCGGGCACCCGACCACGCCGGGCTACAACGATCCGGCCTATCCGCTGGAGGGGCGGATCCCGCGGGGCGTTTGATGTCCGCCGGCCACGGCACCCGACGGGCGCTCGCCCGGGTGGGCCGTGATCGGTGCCTCTCCCATCCAAATCCCTCATCCTGAGGCGCGAGCGCAGCGCGCCTCGAAGGAGCCCTCCAGGGATCGCGCGGCCAGCGGGAGGCCTCCGCCGAGGGCTTCGCTGCGCCACCTTCAGGATGAGGGCGAGAGCGGGAAGACCGGTCTGACACGCTCTTAAGAGGTCGTTCCCGGCACGCGAGTCGAGCGTGAGTTCAGCTTGCCCAGGCTGGCGGCGAGTTCAGCCGACGCCTCGGAGACGGCCCTGGCGACGACGATGAAGCCGCGCTCGGTGAGGGCCTTTGCCAAGTCCTCCAGGGCGGCTTCGAGCTGACGGGTCAGGACATGCTCTCCGAGGCTCGACAGGGTGCGGTTGGCGACATCGGCGAGCCTGTCCGCCGTCGGCTGCCCGACATGACGGAGCAGGATCGCCAGGGTCTTCACCGCTTCCGTGAGCGTCTGGGACTGGATCGACTCGGACGCCACCACGATCACGGCTTCGAGGGCGTCGGTCGCGATGATCGGTGCGGCATCCGCGTAGACGATGCAGGAGCTTGGATCTTCGAGCGGCTGGTTCTCGTCCTCGCTCCAGTGCGCGATGATGTCCCGCAGGGCCTGGATGACCGAGAGGCCGGGGCTGGGGTTGGATTTCGACGTCGAGACCGAGGTCCAGGCGATGGTCGAGAGCTGGTGCAGGCCATAGGCGGCGTCGTGCTGGAGGTCGCGTCCGTCATCGTAGGTGAGCGCTTTCAGCGTCTCGCCGACGAGGCTCTCCCGTGCCCCCGCATCGAGCGTCGTGCCGGGCCGGCAGCGCACCTGGAACAGGGGGTCGTTGACGGCGCGATACGTCCCGACGGTGATGTCGAATTCGATCTCGACCGCCGCTCGGGCATGCCGCCGCACGGCCTCTTCGATGCGCGGGAGATCGAGGCGGACGACGTACCCGCTTTCCCGCGCGCGGATCGATGCGGCCACGGGCCAGTCCGCCCGCGCCGTCCTCCGGGTGGCGGCAAGCAGCCGGAGATCTTCATCGCGGGCTTCCAGAACCCGGTCGTGGATAAATTGGATGATCTGCGCCGGCCGCATCTGATCGATCGTGTTGTAGATCATCACGATGATGAGGCAGAGGGCCGAGGTGGTCAGCAGCAGGGCGATCGTGGTCCCGAAGACGGGTCGGTGAAAGCCGGTGTTGGTGACGAGCGTCATCAGGACGAACACCGACAGGCCGACGAAATACCCGAAATAGAACTGGTTCGTGCGCCGGGCCATGAACTGGTCGGTGACCTGCGCGGTCAGGGCGGCCGCCCCCTGTTGGACGGCGAGCAACAGGAGCGAGAAGGTGATGGAGGTGACGGTGATGATGCTGGACGCCACCGTCGTCAGGAGGCCACCCAGGGCCGCTCGGTCGCCCAGCAATTTCCCGAGCCACGCGAACCCGGCCGGCGCATCGCCCCCGGACCAGGACCGATCCGCCAGATAGACCAGGGCGTTCAGGCACACGAACCCGATGACGGTCGCCAGCGGCAGAGCAAGGAACTGCCGGAACGACCGCCTGACAGCGCTGAAGAAGCGGCCCGGTACCGACTTGATCGTCTTCATGCTCGAATGTTGCCTGGAATCGATTGCTGGTTGCGAGCCGTATAGCAAATCCGACCCGGCGATCTCGCCAGTATCGACCCGGTGGGAACCAAGCCGATCGCATGGTCTCGGGGTGAGGCCGGATCGGGTTCGTGCGCGCGGGCGCACCCTGGCCCTGACCCGATCCGTTCGATTGCATCACGTCTCCGACCTGCCGCGTCGCTGATCTGCCTTGCGCTCGCGGCCGAGCGCGGCTATCTATCGCTCAACAGTTCTGATGGCAGTCGCGAGGCTGCGGTTCGGGAGTGGGCCCCACCGGGTCCGCTCTTTTTTTTCGCCGCGTCAGGTTTGGCCGCGCGAGACCGCACGTTCGGACGTGCCGCCCAGAACGCCGCAAAGGTTGCGCGCTGATATCCATGTCGTCCGAGATCGAAGCGGATCTGTCCGAGAAGCGCCTCGTCCGCGAGAGCGGTGTCGCCGCTCGCGTGGTGCAGGTGATCGAGGGGCCGGTCCAAGGCCTCGGCTTCCGGCTGGTCCGGGTGAAGGTCACCAACACCAACGGTTGCACCGTCCAGATCATGGCCGAGCGGCCGGACGGCACCTTCTCGATCGACGATTGCGAGGCGGTGAGCCGGGCGATCTCGCCGGTGCTCGACGTCGACGATCCGGTGGGCACCGCCTACAATCTCGAGATCTCGTCACCAGGGATCGACCGACCGCTGGTGCGGGTCTCGGATTTCGCCCGCTGGGCGGGCTACGAGGCCAAGGTCGAGCTGAGCCCGCCGCTGGACGGGCGCAAACGCTTCCGTGGCATCCTGGGCGCGCCGGACGCGGAGAAGCTGACCGTCCCCATCGACCTGCCGGACGTGAAGGAAGGGCTGCCGAGCCGGATCGACCTTCCGCTGCGGGATCTGGCCGATGCGCATCTCGTGCTCACCGACGAGCTGATCCGCGAGTCCCTGCGTCGCGGCGGCCCGCCGGCCGACGATGCGGACGCGCTGGACGAAGACGACGCGGCCGAGGACGACGCGTCGGCGGTGCCCGCCCGGCCCGCGCCGAAGCCGCAGGGGCCGAAGGGCAAGGCTGCCAAAGTCGACCCGAAGGCCCCGAAAGAGAAGAAGCCGCCCCGCACCGGCCCCAAGAAGCCGGTCGTGTCCAAGGCGTCCCGTCTGAAGAGCCGCGACGACCTGCATTGAATTGAGATTCGGGCTCGGCCACCCTCGGGTGCCCGGCACGAAGACTTGACGGAAGAGAAGGACCGACACCGATGGCCGTCGTCAGCGCCAACAGGCTCGAACTCCTCCAGATCGCCGACGCGGTCGCCCGCGAGAAGGTGATCGACCGCTCCATCGTGATCGACGCGATGGAGGAGGCGATCGCCAAGGCGGCGCGCTCCCGCTACGGCGCGGAGACCGACGTTCACGCCGAGATCGACAACAAGACCGGAGCCCTGCGGCTGTCGCGCCACCTCCTAGTGGTTGATCAGGTCGAGAACGATGCCCGCGAGATCACCCTGGATCAGGCCCGCCGCTACAATCCGGGCGCGCTGGTCGGCGACGTGATCTCCGACACCCTGCCGCCCTTCGATTTCGGCCGCGTCGCCGCCCAGTCGGCCAAGCAGGTCATCGTCCAGAAGGTGCGCGACGCCGAGCGCGCCCGTCAGTTCGACGAGTACAAGGACCGCATCGGCGAGATCCTCAACGGCATCGTCAAGCGGGTCGAGTACGGCAACGTCATCGTCGACCTGGGCCGGGGCGAGGGCATCGTCCGCCGGGACGAGATGATCCCGCGTGAGACCTTCCGGCCGGGCGACCGGATCCGCTCCTACCTGTTCGACGTGCGCTCGGAAGTGCGCGGACCGCAGATCTTCCTGTCGCGCTCGCACCCGCAGTTCATGGCCAAGCTGTTCGGCCAGGAAGTGCCCGAGATCTACGACGGCATCGTCGAGGTGAAGGCGGTGGCCCGCGATCCGGGCTCCCGCGCCAAGATCGCCGTGATCTCCCGCGACGGCAGCATCGACCCGGTCGGCGCCTGCGTCGGCATGCGCGGATCCCGGGTGCAGGCTGTCGTGGGTGAGCTGCAGGGCGAGAAGATCGACATCATCCCGTGGTCCGAGGACGAGGCGACCTTCATCGTCAACGCCCTTCAGCCCGCCGAGGTCGTGAAGGTCGTGCTCGACGAGGAGGCCGACCGCATCGAGGTGGTGGTGCCGGACGACCAGCTGTCGCTGGCCATCGGCCGCCGCGGCCAGAACGTGCGTCTGGCCTCGCAGCTCACCGGCTGGGACATCGACATCCTGACCGAGGCCGAGGAATCCGAGAGGCGCCAGAAGGAGTTCGCCGAGCGGACCCAGGTGTTCATGGAGGCGCTGGACGTCGACGAGACCGTCGGCCAGCTGCTGGCGGCGGAAGGGTTCCGCAACGTCGAGGAGATCGCCTACGTCGACATCCAGGAGCTGTCGGGCATCCAGGGTCTTGACGAGGAGACCGGCGCCGAGATCCAGGCTCGCGCGCAGGATCACCTCGCCCGGATCGAGCAGGAGCACGATGCCCGCCGCACCGAACTCGGCGTCGCCGACGAGCTGCGCGAGATCGAGGGCATCACCACGCCCATGATGGTGGCGCTCGGCGAGAACGACGTGAAGTCCGTCGAGGACCTGGCGGGCTGCGCCACGGACGACCTCGTCGGCTACACCGAGGGCCGTGGCCCCGAGGCCGTGCGCCATGCCGGCTACCTCGACGGCTTCGAGCTGTCGCGGGCCGAGGCCGAGGGCCTGATCATGGCCGCCCGTCTCAAGGCCGGCTGGATCGAGGCGCTGCCCGAGCCGGAGGCCGAGGAGGGTGCTGAGACCGCCGAGGGCGAGGAGACCGAGACGGCCGCCACCCCGGCCGAGGCCTGAGCGGAGGCCGCGGCGGACGCGCGCATGGCCGAGGTCGACACGACCCCGCCCGACGAGGGGCAGGATCCGGGACTCGATCCCGGGGGGCTCGATAGCGGCCCCGGCCGGCGCGTGCCGCAACGCACCTGCATCGTCACGCGCGTCGTCCAGCCGCCCGAAGCGATGATCCGGTTCGTGCGCGGTCCGGATGGCGCCGTGGTGCCGGACCTCCGCGCCAAGCTCCCCGGGCGCGGGGCCTGGATCAGCGCCCGGCGCGACGCCGTGACGACGGCGGTCCGCAAGAATCTGTTCCCGCGGGCGTTCAAGGGGCCGGCCCAGGCCGGCCCCGACCTGCCCGACAAGATCGTCACCGGCCTGCGCGAGGATCTGCGGCAGGCCATCGCCATGGCCAACAAGGCGGGATGCGTGGTCGCAGGGTTCTCGAAGGTCGAGGCGGCGATCGGCGGCCAGCCCGGCGCGGTGGCGCTGATCCATGCCGCCGAAGCCAGTCCCGACGGTCGCCGGAAGATCGCGTCGGCCTTGTACCGGCGCCACGGTGAGGCCATGTCAAGGATACCGATCATCGACGACCTGTCCGAAGATGAATTGGACATGGCCTTGGGTCGGGATCATGTGATACACGCTGCGCTCGTCGCAGGAGCCGGAGCTGCCGGCTGCCTGTCGCGTTGGCGTCGGCTACGCTCCTTCGAGGGCGCCGCCGCGGCGACCGAGGAGCCCGATCCAGCCCGAATCGGCGGGATCGACGAAGCCTCACGTTGACGACGCACCAGGACGAATTTGGCTGGCGCCACCGGGCGTCGGTTCACGGGACGATGGAAACCCTCAGGGTTCAGGCTGAATGAGCGACACGAACAACCCGGGCGACAAGACTCTGAACAGGACTTCTCCGAAGCCGCTCTCCCTCAAGCGGCCGATCGAGGCAGGCACCGTACGTCAGAGCTTCTCCCATGGCCGCTCCAAGCAGGTCGTGGTCGAGACGGTCAAGCGCCGCGGCGTCGGCGCGGCGCCGGCCGCTCCTGCCCGTGAACCTGCGCCCGCCCCGCGCCCGGCCCCCGCGGCGACCACCACGCCACCGCCGCGCCCGGCCCAGCGCTCGGCATCGGGCGTCGTGCTGCGCACGCTGAGCGAGCAGGAGAGCGCCGCCCGCGCCGCCGCGCTGGCCGATGCGAAGCGCCGCGAGGCCGAGGCCCGTCAGAAGGCCGAGGCCGAGGAGCAGGCGCGCCGCAAGGAAGTCGAGGAGCAGGCCCGCCGCGAGCGCGAGGCTGCTGAAGAGCGCCGTCGCGAGGAGGAGGCCCGCAAGGCCGCCGCCGCCGAGGCCGCCCGCGCCGCCGAGGAAGCCGCCAAGGCTGCCGCTGCGGAAGCGGCTGCCGCCGCCCAGGCTCAGGCCGCCGCGCCGGCCGCCCCCGCTGCTGCTGCGCCCGCCGCGTCCACCCCTGCTGCTCCGGCTGCGGCCCCCGCCCGGCCGGCCTCGGCGACGCGTCCGATGCCCGCCCGTCCGACCGCCGTTGCGGCTCGTCAGCCCGAGGGCGCCCGCCCGACTGCTGCCGCGCCGGCACGCCCGGCTGCTGCTTCGACCGCAGCGCCTGCGGCCCGCCCGCCGCTGACCCCCCGGCCCGCTACCGGCGAGCCGCGCAAGACCATCACGGCGGATTCGCGCAAGCCCCGCGATCTCAACTTCATGGCCCGGCCCGCCCCGGCGCCCGAGCCCGAGAAGAGCGCCACGCCGACGACCGCGGCGCGTCCCGCCGGCGCGACCGCTGCCGCGCGTCCCGCCGGCCGCGGTGCCCAGACCAACGAGGACGAGTCCGAGACCAAGCGGGTCATCCGCCGTCCCGGCATGCCGCTCAAGATCATTGCGCCGCCGAAGACGCCGAAATCGCCGGGTGGCGACCGCAACCGCGGCCGCCTGACCATCGCGACGGCGACGTCTGGTGAGGACGAGCGCACCCGCTCGGTCGCCTCGTTCCGACGCCGCCAGCAGCGCATGAGCGGTCGCGGCCAGGTCGAGCAGAAAGAGAAGCTGTCCCGCGAGGTGACGATCCCCGAGACGATCACCATCCAGGAACTCGCCAACCGCATGTCGGAGCGGGCCGTAGACGTGATCCGCCTGCTGATGAAGCAGGGCGAGATCCACAAGATCACCGACGTGATCGACTCGGACACTGCCCAGCTCATCGCCGAGGAGCTCGGCCACACCGTGCGCCGCGTCGCCGAGTCCGACGTGGAAGAGGGCCTGTCCTCCGACGAGCCGGATCTGGAGGAGGATCTCGATCCCCGTCCGCCGGTGGTCACCATCATGGGCCACGTCGACCACGGCAAGACCTCGCTGCTCGACGCGATCCGCAAGGAGAACGTGGTGGAGGGCGAGGCCGGTGGCATCACCCAGCACATCGGCGCCTATCAGGTCGCGTCGCCATCCGGCGACATGATCACCTTCATCGACACCCCGGGCCACGCGGCGTTCACGTCGATGCGGGCCCGCGGCGCCAAGGTCACCGACATCGTGGTGATCGTGGTGGCGGCCGATGACGGCGTCATGCCGCAGACCATCGAGGCGATCCAGCACGCCAAGGCGGCCGGCGTCCCGATGATCATCGCGGTCAACAAGATCGACAAGCCGGATGCGAACCCGCAGCGGGTCCGCACGGAGCTGCTGCAGCACGACATCCAAGTCGAGTCGATGGGCGGCGAGACCCTGGAATTCGAGGTTTCGGCCAAGACCGGCGACGGTCTGCCGGAGCTGCTGGAGGGTATCCAGATCCAGGCCGAGATCATGAACCTGCGCGCCAACGAGAAGCGCGACGGCGAGGGCACGGTCATCGAGGCCCAGCTCGACCGCGGCCGCGGCCCGGTGGCGACGGTGCTGGTCCAGCGCGGCACCCTGTTCACCGGCGACATCGTCGTGGCCGGTGCCGAATGGGGCCGCGTGCGCGCCCTGATCGACGATCTCGGCGAGAACGTCCAATACGCCGGCCCGTCGGTGCCCGTGGAGGTGCTCGGCTTCAACGGTACGCCCGATGCTGGCGATCGCGTCACCGTGGTGCCGAACGAGGCCCGCGCCCGCGAGGTCACCGAGTATCGCGCCCGCCAGAAGCGCGAGCGTCAGAATGCTCGCACCGGCGGTGCCAACCGCTCGCTGGTCGACATGATGCGCGACCTAAAGGAAGGCGCCGGCCGCAAGGAGCTGGCGGTCGTCATCAAGGGCGACGTTCAGGGGTCGGTCGAGGCGATCTCGGGCGCCCTGGAGAAGCTCGGCAACGGCGAGGTCGCGGCCCGCATCCTGCTCTCGGGTGTCGGCGGCATCACCGAGTCGGACATCACCCTGGCGCAGGCCTCGAAGGCGGTGGTCATCGGCTTCAACGTGCGCGCCCTCAAGGAGGCCCGCGAGGCCGCCGAGCGGGCCGGCATCGATATCCGGTACTACAACATCATCTACGACCTCGTGGACGACATCAAAGCCACGCTGTCGGGGATGCTGCCGCCGACGCTCCGCGAGGAGCGCCTGGGCGAGGCGTCGATCCAGGAGGTCTTCGAGGTCTCCAAGGTCGGCAAGGTCGCGGGTTGCCGCGTCACCGACGGTATCGTGGAGCGTGGCGCGCATGTCCGCCTCATCCGCGACAGCGTCGTGATCCACGAGGGCAAGCTCAAGACCCTCAAGCGGTTCAAGGACGACGCGAAGGAAGTCACCTCCGGCCAGGAGTGCGGCATGGCCTTCGAGAACTTCGAGAACATGCGCGCAGGCGATGTCATCGAATGCTACCGGGTCGAGGAGATCCGTCGCACCCTCTGAGATCCCGGACCTCGTCCGGACAGGGCGGTCGCGGCCTCAGCCGCGGCCGTCTTTTCTTTTTGGTGCATCGCTCCTCTTTTGCACCTCTCTTTATTGGACGTGAACCGGCCGCCCCGCGGCGTCGGCCCGAGACAGAATGGCCCAGAAACCCACATCCACCGGCCCCTCGCAGCGCCAGCAGCGCGTGGCCGAACTCATTCGCCACGCCCTCGCGGAGGTGCTCCAGCGCGGCGACATCCAGGATCCGGTCCTCGGCACGCATGTCGTGACGGTGCCGGAGGTGCGGATGTCGCCGGACCTGAAGCTCGCCACCGCCTACGTGATGCCGCTGGGCGGCATGGACGAGGCGCCGGTGATCGCCGCCCTGGAGCGCCACCGGAAGGTGCTGCGCCAGGAGGTGGCGCGGCGGGTGAACCTGAAATTCGCGCCCGAGCTGCGCTTCCGCCGCGACGAGACCTTCGACGAGGCGGCCCGCATCGACAAGCTGCTCCGCAACGAGCGGGTCCAGCGCGACCTCGTCTCCGAGCGGGACGGTGACGGGCATGAGGACGACGAACCGGAGACCGGTCGGGGGCATTGATCCCCATCGGCACACGGACAGGAACGGGGCAACGACCCCGGGGGACACGAGGCCATGACCGTTTCCATCGAAGATCATCCGCCGGCCGAGCGCGCGGTGTCCGCCCCCGGCGCCGAGCGCCGGGGCCCGGAGGAGCGCCGTCCGCAGCGCGGACCGCGTCCCGACCGGCCCAAGCGCCGGGACGTGTCGGGCTGGGTCATCCTCGACAAGCCTGTCGGCATGACCTCGACCCACGCCGTCGCGGTGGTGAAGCGCGCCTTCAACGCCAAGAAGGCCGGCCATGCCGGCACCCTCGATCCGCTGGCCTCGGGCATCCTGCCGATCGCGCTGGGTGAGGCGACCAAGACCGTCCCGTTCGTCATGGACGGCCGCAAGGCCTACCGGTTCACCGTGCAATGGGGTGTCGAGACCGACACCGACGACGCCGAGGGCCGCGCCGTCGCGACCAGCGACGCGCGTCCGGAGCGGGCGGCCGTCGAGGCGGCCTTGCCGGCCTTCGTGGGCGCGATCGAGCAGGTGCCGCCGCGCTATTCCGCCATCAAGATCCAGGGCGAGCGCGCCTACGATCTGGCCCGCGAGGGCGAGATCGTGGAGCTGGTGGCCCGGCCGGTGCAGATCGATCGCCTCGCCGTCGTCGAGCATGACGGCGAGCGCACCGTGATCGAGGCCGAATGCGGCAAGGGCACCTATGTCCGCGCCCTGGCCCGTGACCTCGGCCGCATGCTCGGCTGCTACGGCCACGTCTCGGCCCTGCGCCGGACCCGCGTCGGCCCGTTCTCCGAGGCGGAATCCTGCGCTGCCGACGGTCTGACCGAGGGCGGCCCGGAAGCCGCGCTCGCGCATCTGCGGCCGGTGGAGACCGCGCTTGACGCGATCCCCGAGGTGACGGTCTCGCGCGACCTGGGTCTGCGCCTGATGCGCGGCCAGTCGGTGATCCTGCGCGGTCGGGACGCCCCCGTGGAGGGCAAGGCCTTCGCCACCTGCGGCGGCATCCTGGTCGCCGTCGGCGATGTCGAGCGCGGTGAGCTGGTGCCGCACCGGGTGTTCCATCTCGGCGGCACCGCACCGGTGCGGAACGCCTGAGCCGACCGCCCCGCGCCTCGACCTGAGGCGCGTGGGCGCAGGGGGAACGAACCTCAGCGATCGGACTTTGGCCCCGGCAACCGACCCGGGGATACGATGGACGAGCGCACGTGCGATGTGGCGGTGATCGGGGCGGGGACCGCTGGTCTCGCCGCCTATCGGGCCGCCACCGAAGCTGGCGCCAGCGCCGTCCTGATCGAGCGCGGTCCGGGGGGAACGACCTGCGCCCGGGTCGGCTGCATGCCCTCGAAGCTGCTGATCGCGGCGGCCAAGGCCGCCCAAGCGGCACGCAACACCGATCTGTTCGGCATCCGGGTCGCCGGCGTGGCCGTGGATGGACGCGCGGTGCTCGCACGTGTCCGCGCCGAGCGGGACCGGTTCGTCGGCGGCGTTTTCGAGGGTGTCGAGGCGCTGCCTGAGGCGGCGCGCATCGCCGGCAGCGCCCGCTTCCAGGATCGCACCAGCCTCACGGTCGGGGATCACACCCGCATCGCTTTCCGGGCCGCCGTGATCGCCACCGGATCGAGCCCGACGGTCCCGAAACCGCTCCGCGGCCTCGGCGACCGCCTGCTGACCACCGACACCCTGTTCGAGATACCCGACTTGCCGGAATCCCTGGCCGTTCTCGGTGCCGGCGCGGTCGGGATCGAGATCGCCCAGGCGATGACCCGCCTCGGCGTCCGCGTCACGGTGATCGATTCCGGGGACACGGTCGCAGGGCTGTCCGACCCGGATCTCGCGCGTCAGGCCGCCGCGCTCTTCGGCGCGGAGCTGGCCCTGCATCTCGGGGCGAAGCTCGAATCTGCGACGCGCGAGGGCAATGGCGTGTGCCTCAGCTGGACAGATGGGGAGGGGCGCGCCCGGGAGACGCGCGCCGACAAGGTGCTCGCCGCCACCGGCCGCTCACCGAACCTCGACGACCTCGGGCTGGATGCCGCTGGCCTGCGCCTCGACGAGGACGGCGTGCCGGACTTCGACCACCGCAGCCTCGTCTGCGCGGGGGCCCCGATCCTGATCGCCGGCGATGCCGATGCCTGGCGGCCGGTGCTCCACGAGGCGAGCCGCCAGGGCCGCATCGCGGGGACGAACGCCGCGGCCCGCGCGGCCGGTCGCGCGGTCGAGACACCCGAACCCTGGACGCGTCTCGCCATGGTGTTCACTGATCCGCAGGTGGCGGTGATCGGTGTGCCCTACGAGGCCGACGCCGCCGACCGCGTGACCGGCGCCGTCGACTTCGCCGACCAGGGCCGCGCCCGGGTCGACGGCGCGAATCAGGGTGGCCTGCGGATCTGGGCCGGCCGGGACGGAACGCTCATGGGCGCGGAGATGCTCGGACCCGCCGTCGAACATCTGGCCCATCTCCTGACCCACGCGATCGGCGACGGAAAGACGGCTCGGGCTGTCCTAGATCAGCCCATATACCACCCTACAGTTGAAGAGGGGTTTTCAACCGCATTGTCTGAAATTACACATTCGACTTGTCAGTCTTGATCTGCGTCCAACGGCTTCGTGATTCCGAATTGATCTTGCCGCAAGCGGAAGCATTGCACTTCGCCACGCCCCCAGTCATATCAGGCCGGATGAGCGGGGTTCTTTTCTAATGCCGCCGACCCAGGCCCCCGATAAAGGCCTCGAGCTCGACGTGCTCGCGCCCGACGCGCTGGATCGCCTCGACAAGGGCGTGATCGGCCTCGATTCGGACGGCACCGTCGTGGTGTTCAGCGAGGGCGCGAGCGCGCTCTCGGGCCTGTCACGCGAGTCGGTGCTCGGCCGCAACTACTTCCGCGAGGTGATGCCGGGCACCAACGTGCCGAGCTTCCGCGGCCGTTTCCTCGCGGGCAGCCGACGCGGCGCGCTCGACGAGAGCTTCGACTACGTGTTCGGCCGTTTGCCCCAGCCCCTGCGGGCGCGGGTCCACATGCGCCACGGCAACGCCGCCGAGACCGGCCCGGTCACCTGGCTGACCATCGACCCGATCGAGAGCCTCGGCGCCGGCCTTTCGCGCGAGGCGGTGATGGCGGCGATCGGCCGGCGCGCCCGCGCCGAGCCGGTGGATGCCAGCCATTGCGAGCGCGAGCCGATCCACATCCCGGGCTCGATCCAGCCCAACGCCGTGATGCTCGCGGCCGATGTCGAGACGCTGCAGGTCCTGGCCTACTCCGCCAATGTCGAGGAGATCGTCGATCCCCTGAACCCGCCCCTGTCCGGCCGACCGCTCGCGGACGTGCTGCCCCGGAACTTCATCGCGACCGTCCGGACGCGTCTGGCCGCCGGCACGCTGGGGGACGGGCAATCCGTCCGCCGCCGGCTCACGCTGACCGGGCGCAGCGCCTCCTACTACGCCGTCGCCCATGCCCATGCCGGCCGGGTAATCGTCGAGCTGGAGCTCGAGCCCGATTCCGCCGACGACTTCCCCACCGCCAGCCAGGTCGATACCGAGCTCGCCATGGGCCGCCTGCGCGAGGCCGGGACCCTGGTCGAGGCCGCCCGCATCGCCGCCCTGGAGATCCGCGCGCTCACCGGCTTCGAGGCGGTGCTGGTCTACCGGTTCGACGCGGACTGGAACGGCGAGGCGGTGGCCGAGGACAAGGTACCGGGCTGGTCGCGCAGCCTTCTCGGCCTGCGCTTCCCCGCCTCCGACATCCCCGCCCAGGCCCGCGCCCTGTACACCCGGGCCAAGAACCGCTTCGTGATCGACCGCGACAGCGTGCCGGTCGGCCTGGTGGCGGCGCCAGGCGCCGGCAACGGCCCGATCGACCTGACCTTCGCTCAGCACCGCACGCTCTCGCCGATCCACCTCGAGTACCAGCGCAACCTCGGCGTGAACGGCTCGATGTCGATCTCGATCATGGTCGAGGATCGGCTCTGGGGCCTGATGATCGGTCATCACCGCCGTCCGCATTACGTGACGCCCGAGACCCGTTCGGCCGCCACCGTCCTCACCGATGCCTTCGCCATGCGGGTGCAGGAGATCGAATCACGCCGGCTCTGGGCCGAGCGGCAGGCCCATCTCGACGTCGAGGGCCGCCTCGTGCGCGGGCTGACCCGGTCCGATGATTTCGTGGCCGCGCTGACCGCCGGTAATGCCACCCTGCTCGACCTGTTCAGCGCCACCGGCGCCGGCATCGTCGCGGGCGAGCGGGTCACGCTGATCGGCCGGTCGCCGCCCGCCGATATGGTCGATCGGATCGCCGCATGGCTTCGGGATCGGCTACCGGCTGGCGAGACCCATTACAGCAGCAGCAACTTCACCGCCGAATATCTGGAGGCGGCCCCGTACCGGGAGATCGCCAGCGGCCTGCTCGCGGCCTTCGTGGACGAATCCCGTGAGAATCTCCTCCTCTGGTTCCGGCCGGAAGTCCCGAGCACGGTGACCTGGGGCGGGGATCCCCGGAAACCCGTCCTCGCCGGCAGCGGCCCGGTGGCCCTGCTGCCGCGCCGGTCGTTCGAGCGCTGGGTCGAGGAGCGCACCGGCTACGCGAGCGCCTGGGCCGAATGGCAGGTCCAGCTCGCCGGTTCGCTGGCCGAGGCGGTGGAGGGCGTGGTCCTGCGTCAGCGCCGCAAGATCGACGAGCTGACGAGCCTGCTCGCCGAGAAGGAGCGCCTGCTCGAGCAGAAGGATCTGCTGACCCGGGAGATCGACCACCGGGTGAAGAATTCCCTGCAGATCGTCTCGGCGTTCCTGCAGATGCAGCGGCGGCAGATCGCCGACGCCGAGGCCCGGCAGGCTTTCGCCGACACCTCCGCCCGGGTGATGAGCGTCGCGCGCGTGCACGACAGCCTGTATCAGGCCGAGCGGGTCGACGAGGTCGATCTCGGCCAGACCATCGAGAACCTGTGCAACGACCTCGCGGGCCTCGCCGGCGAGGGCCACGCCGTCGATCTGTCGGCCGAGCCCGGCCTGATGGTGCCTTACCGGAAGGCGGTGGCCCTCTCGCTGATCGCCACGGAGCTCGTCACCAACGCGTTCAAATACGCGGCCAACCCGGCCGGCGGCGGCGGCCGCGTCGAGGTCAGCGTCTCGGCCTCCGGCCCCGGCGAGGTCCAGCTCCGGGTCTGCGACGACGGCGCCGGCCTACCCGACGACTGGGCCGACGCCAAGGCCCGCGGCAAGGGCTCGGGCCTCGGGATGAAGCTGATCCGGGCGATGCTCGACCAGATCAACGCCCGGCTCGACGTGGCGAACAACCCCGGCGCGTGTTTCACCATCACCGCGTGAGCGGGGCGACGGCTCCCGTCCGCCGTTCGCCTCTCATCACCGGACGAGTTCAGCGGCCGGATGCGCGGGCGGCCTTTCCAGTGCAGACTGTCGAATTCGAACTCCAGGCTCTGGTTCTTCCCAAGTGCCCGCTCCAGAAATGATACGCGCCCTCCCCCCTCTGCGGGGGAGGGTGGCCCCCGAAAGGGGGTCGGGAGAGGGAAGCGACGGTGCAGAACAGAGCTTCGCCCGTCATGACGGGCGCGCCCTTTCTTGAAGCCGGGTTCCCCTCTTGCGGGACTTCGTCCCGGCCCGACCCGGCCTGACGGCCGGCCCACCCTCCCCCACAGCGGGGGGAGGGAGACGCGCGGACCCGGCCTTCGACAATGAAGACACGTCACCATCGTAGCCCTCTCGGGGGAGGGACGGTGCCTGAGATCCCCGCGGCGTCCTCAGCCTCCGTCCGCCTCCGCCAGCAGCCCGTCGACGAACTGGGCCAGACCGGTCCGCCGCGCCCGCTTCAGCCGCTCGGCCGACAGGATCCCCTGCAGCGCCTTGAAAGCCTCCTGCAGATCCTCGTTGACGATCACGTAATCGTACTCGCTCCAGCGCTGGATCTCGGTCCGGGCGTTGGCCAGCCGCTTCTCGATCGTCTCGGCCGAATCCTCGGCGCGGCGCTCCAGGCGCTGGCGCAGCTCGGCCATGCTGGGCGGCAGGATGAACACCGTCACGACGTCCTGGGCGAGCTTGGCCCGCACCTGCCGGGTGCCCTGGTAGTCGATGTCGAAGATCATGTCCCGGCCCGAGCCCAGGACCTTCTCCACCGGCCGGCGGGGCGTGCCGTAATAGTTGCCGTGCACCTCGGCCCATTCGAGCAGGTCGTCGCGGCTGCGCAGGTCCTCGAACGCCTCCCGGTCGATGAAATGGTAATGCCGTCCATCGATCTCGGAGGGCCGGCGCGACCGGGTGGTGACCGAGATCGACAGGTCAAGCGCCCAGGCCGGATCCTGCGCGACCGCCCGGGTCAGCGTGGTCTTGCCCGCCCCCGAGGGCGAGGACAGGATCAGGATCAAGCCCCGCCGCGCGATCGTGTCGGAGACGTTGTTCGCCGGTCCGCTCATCCGCGTGTCTCCGCCGCGATATCCATCCGCATCCCTCGGTCCCGGAAGGTCATTCGATGTTCTGAACCTGCTCGCGGAGCTGCTCGACCACGGCCTTGAGGTCGAGCCCGATCCGCGACAGGCTGATGTCGTTGGCCTTGGCGCACAGGGTGTTGGCCTCGCGGCCGAATTCCTGGGCCAGGAAATCGAGGCGGCGGCCGATGGCGCCGCCGGCGGCGAGCAACTCGCGGGCGCTGGCGACATGGGCGTGCAGCCGGTCCAGCTCCTCGCGCACATCCGCCTTGCCGGCGAGCAGCATCGCCTCCTGGTGCAGCCGGTCCGGATCGAGATGGGTCCCGCCCAGGGCCTCGATGGCGGCCACCAGCCGGGCGCGCACCGCCTCGGGCTTGCGCGCCGGATTGTCCTCGGCGGCCCGGGTCAGCGCGGCGATCCGTTCGACCTGCGCGGTGACCACCTCGGCGAGCTGGCGCCCCTCGGCCCGGCGGGCCTCGACCAGGTCGGCCACCACCCGGACCACGCCCTCGGCGAGATCCCGGGCGAGGGAATCGGTCTCGGCCGCCGCCTCGTCCTCGACCTCGATCACCCCGCGCACGCCGAGCAGCCCGTCCATCGTGGCCGGGGCGACGCCCTCGGGCACCGGCACCCGGGCAACCGCCTGCGCGAGGCTCGCCAGCAGGGTCTCGTTGATCCGCACCCGGGCGGCCTGCTCCGGCTTGGTCACCGTGAGGGTGAGCTGGCACTGGCCCCGGGACAGGGTCTTCTGCAGGGCGGTGCGCGCGGTCTCGCCGAGCCCGTCATAGCCGGCCGGGACGCGGATGCGCACGTCGAGGCCGCGCCCGTTGACGCTGCGGACCTCCCAGGCCCACTGCACCGCCCCGCTGGTGCCCGCCGCCCGGGCGAACCCGGTCATGCTCGCGATCTGGGCCATGGCGACCCCCCGTCCCCGTGAAGATCGGGGCCTGTAGCACGGATCGCTCCGGGGGGAAGGGGCGGCGGGAGATCGGGGAGGGCGGACGCGGGATCGGAGCGCGCGGGCGGACGCTCGACGCGCGCGCAGCGAAGCCACCGGGCCATCGCGCCGGTCGCTCGCGGAGTCTTGCGCTCCCGCATTGTAAGATTGCCCGGAGGCCACTGCCTTTTGGTGCTACGGACCCCGTGCCCCCACCGGACATCCCATGGCCCATACCGGATACAACCCGCTCCTCGTCACGCTCTCCATCGTCATCGCGGTGTTCGCGTCCTACGCTGCCCTCGACCTCGGTGCCCGCGTTCGGCGCCCGGACGCCGGTGCGCGGTGGGCCTGGGGTGCCGGCGCGGCCGTGGCGATGGGCGGCGGCATCTGGGCGATGCACTTCGTCGGCATGCTCGCCTTCGAGATGGGCATGACTGCGGCCTACGACCTGGGTCTGACGCTCCTGTCGCTGCTGATCGCGGTGGGGGTCACGGCCGGCGCCTTTGCCTGGGTCGCACGCCGGGGAACGGGGGCGGGCTCGTTGCTGGTGGCGGGCCCGCTCATGGGCCTCGGCGTGGCGGCGATGCACTACACCGGCATGGCGGCGATGCGCGTGCCCGGCAACCTCGCCTACAACCCGGCTGTGGTGGCGGTCTCGGTCGCCATCGCGGTCACGGCTGCGACCGCCGCCCTGTGGCTGACCTTCCGCCGCAATCAGCCCTGGCAGAAGCTCGCCGCGGCCTGCGTGATGGGGCTTGCGGTCGCCGGGATGCACTACACCGGGATGGCTGCGGCGACCTTCACCGCGGAGGAGGCCGGCGCCCATGCGGCCCACGTCGCCACCCTGGCGGCGAGCCAACGCGACCTCGCCCTGGCGGTCGCGGGCGTCACCTTCCTCATCCTGTTCCTGGCGATGATCGCCTCCTCGCTCGACCAGCGCCGGGTGCAGCGACGCCTGCATGTCAGCGAGGCGCGCTTCCGATCCGCCGTCAGGGCCGTCAACGGCGTGATGTGGACCACCGACGCCGCCGGGCATTTCGTCGAGGAGCAGGCCGGGTGGGCGGAGATCACCGGGCACACCCCGGAGCAGTACATGGGCACGGGCTGGGCGAAGGCGATCCATCCCGAGGATCTCCCGGCGACCGTCGCGACCTGGACCGAAGCGTTGCGTGCTGAGGCCCCGTACACGGTCGAGCATCGCGTGCGGACCGCCGAGGCGGGCTGGCGCCGCTACGTGGCGCGGGCGGTGCCGGTGCGCGATGCCGACGGGGCGATCCGGGAGTGGGTGGGCGTCCACGAGGACATCACCGAGCGTCACGCCTTCGAGGTGGCCCTCAAGGAGGCGAGGGACGCCGCCGAGGAGCACAGCCGGGCCAAGAGCCGGTTCCTGGCCAACATGAGCCATGAACTCCGGACGCCGCTCTCGGCCGTGATCGGCTATTCCGAGATGCTGGAGGAGGAGGCGGAGGAACTCGGTCAGGAGAGCCTCCTCAAGGACCTTGGCAAGATCAAGTCGAACGCCCAGCACCTCCTCGGCCTGATCAACGACGTGCTCGACCTGTCGAAGGTCGAGGCCGAGAAGATGGAGCTCTATCCCGAGGACATCGACGTCTCTGCCTTCGTCACGGACGCGGCCGCCACGGTCGAGGCCCTGGTCGGGAAGAAGGGCAACGTCCTCGTTCTCGACGTGGCCGATGACGTCGGCCAGGCCCGAACGGACGCGGTGAAGCTGCGCCAGTGCCTGTTCAACCTGCTCTCGAACGCCGCCAAGTTCACCGAGGGCGGCACCATCACCCTGGAGGCCGGACGCGAGTCGGGCCCCCGCGGCGACTGGCTCTGGTTCACGGTGCGGGATACCGGCATCGGCATGAACCCCGAGCAGGTCGGACGCCTGTTCGAGCGCTTCACGCAGGCCGACGAGAGCACCACGCGCAACTACGGCGGGACCGGGCTCGGGCTGGCGCTCAGCCGCGCCTTCGCCCAGTTGCTCGGCGGCGACATCTCCGTCACCAGCGTCGCGGGCGAGGGAACGAGCTTCACCCTGCGCGTGCCGGCGGCGGCCCCGGACCGGACGGTCGACGTCGCGCCGGACGCGGTACCGGAGAACGGCGAACGCCTGGACGACCTGGTCCTCGTCATCGACGACGAGGCGTCCCAGCGCGAGCTCATGACTCGGTTCCTCGAACGCCAGCGCTTCTCCGTGCGCACGGCGGGGGACGGGCGCACCGGCCTCGCCCTGGCCCGGTCGCTCAAGCCCCGCGCCATCCTCCTCGACGTGATGATGCCCGAGATGGACGGCTGGTCGGTCCTCGCCGCCCTCAAGTCGGATCCCGAGACCGCCGGGATCCCGGTGGTCATGGTGAGCTTCGTCGCCGACGCGACGCTCAGTGCCTCGCTCGGAGCCATCGAAGCCGTGCCGAAGCCGGTGGACTGGGTGCGCCTCCGGACGATCCTGGACCAGTTCCGGGCGGCCGACGGCGACGTCCTCGTCGTCGACGACGACGCGGACATGCGCCACCGCCTGCGAACAGCCCTGGAACGCAACGGCTGGAGCGTCCGCGAGGCCGGCGACGGCCAGGAGGCGCTGGAACAGGTCAGGCTCGGCGTCCCGCGCCTCGTCCTCCTCGATCTCACGATGCCGGTGATGGACGGGTTCTCGTTCCTCGACCGCCTGAGGGGATTGCCGGGTTGCGCCGACGTGCCGGTGGTGGTCCTGAGCGCCCGGGACGTCACAGCCGACGAGCGCGACCGGTTGTCGGAGGCCGACCGCGTCTTGCGCAAGGGCGATTCCAGTCTCCAGGATATCGCCACCGAGTTGCGCAAACTCGACAACCGACAAGCCACCAGGTCGACCTAGGTGTTTGATCCCAATCGGCTTTTGCGTCGGTCGTCCGCCTGCGGACCAGCCCGGACGCTCGGATCGCCGTCGGCGCTTCTCTAAAGCAGCCATTCGCCGGCCTGCAGCAATTTCCGCTCATGATGAGAAACGGATTGCGGACTTCCGCCGCGCCTGAGGCATCCGAGATCTAGAACATCCCGTTCGGATTGGCCGAAGCATCAGGCAGGATCTGCAGCACGTCCCAGTGCTCAACGATCCGGCCGTCCTCATCGAGGCGAAATATATCGATGGCCGCATAGTCATGGTTACCCGGCCAGTGCTGAAGGCAGTGCAACACAACCAGATCGCCCTCGGCAATGGCCCGCTTGACCTCAACGCGCTTGCCCGGCCACTCACGCGACATACGCTCGAAATAGGCAACGAATCCGTCCTTGCCCGTAGCTACGTGTGGGTTGTGCTGGATATAAGTGTCGCCGGCATATCGCTCGATGGCCTCGCGCGGACGGCAATCGTTGAACATCAGCTCGTAGAACGCGATCACGTTCGCCTTGTTCTGCGCGAGATCTTGCATGCCGTCTGCGTTCAATGCTGTCAGAGCCATAGGCTCGTGAGGAAAGGGAGTATGTCGCGGGAGAGCAGACAAGCGCTTATGAGCGGACGGTCCGATCCCCTGCAATGGGTAGGAGCAATCCTCGCGTTGATGTCGGTTTCGATGCATCCGCCATCCAAAAGCGGACCGGCCGAAAACCACCCGGAACGGTCATTCCGGAAGCGACCCATGCCAGCTGTACGAGCTACCCTCGACGCTTCCCGAAAGCAGCCATTCGTGAGCCATCCGGTAACGTCGGCTTGGGGTGGTAAGCAGCTCCGGCCGCGGGGTGCCAGGTGTCGGATTTCCTCAACGGGATGAAAATTCCGCTGCTCCGCGACGGTCATCGGGAGGCGGAGAAGTTTTACTCATGGAGCGTCACCCCACCGTCATCACGGAGTTTTAATCCCGGTTCGAGAGCGAATATTTTTCGGAGACCGTAATGGCCGACGCAACATTGACCTCGGCCATACCGGGCGGCTCGATAACTTCCGGGAAGCCCAGCCTCGACCACGGCATCCACCCCGGCGGGGTCATTGCCTTCCTGCTCGTGCTCGTCGCCGGGCTCGGCTACGCGGTCTTCAGCCTGATCGCCGACATGAACGCAGTCCACCAGGAGCCCCTGGCCGTCGGCGCCTTCGTGCTCCTCGGCCTCGCCCTGCTGATCGCGCTCGCCTTCGAGTTCGTGAACGGCTTCCACGACACCGCAAACGCGGTGGCGACCGTGATCTACACCCACTCGATGCCACCCCTGGTGGCGGTGATCTGGTCGGGGACTTTCAACTTCCTCGGCGTGCTGCTGTCGTCGGGCGCAGTAGCCTACGCCATCGTCACCCTGCTGCCGGTCGAGCTCATCCTGCAGGTCGGCTCGGGCGCCGGCTATGCGATGATCTTCTCGCTCCTCATCGCGGCCATCATCTGGAACCTCGGCACCTGGGCGCTCGGCCTGCCGAACTCGTCATCGCACGCGCTGATCGGATCGGTGCTCGGCGTCGGCCTCGCCAATCAGCTCATGGGCGGCCAGGACGGCACCTCGGGCGTCGATTGGAACCAGGCGCTCGGCGTGTTCAAGGCGCTCGCCTTCAGCCCGATCTGCGGCTTCGTCGCGGCCGCACTGCTGCTGCTCGCCCTCAAGTTCACCGTGCGCCGCAAGGACCTGTACGAGGCGCCCAAGGGCGATGCGCCGCCCCCGCTCTGGATCCGCGGCGTCCTGATCCTGACCTGCACCCTGGTGTCGTTCTTCCACGGCGGCAACGACGGCCAGAAGGGCATGGGCCTGATCATGCTCATCCTGATCGGCGCCGCCCCCACGGCGTACGCGCTCAACCGGACCATGAACGCCGACGCAACGCCAGCCTTCGTTCAGACCTCGGATGCCGCCAGCAAGGTGTTCTCGACCTATTCCGGTGGCGGGGCACGGCCCGACGCCGCCCAGGCCCGCAAGACCGTGGCCGACGCGCTGAAGGCGAAGGCGCTCAACAAGCCGGAGGTGTTCGGCGCCCTCTCCGCGCTCTCGACCGACATCGCCGCCTCGGTGAAGGGCTACGGCTCGCTCCAGCAGGTCCCCGCGGGGGCGACCTCGAACGTACGCAACGACATGTACCTCGCCTCCGACGCGATCCGCCTGCTGCCGAAGTCGGGCGCGACCCTGTCCGAGAGCGACGCCAAGACCCTCAAGGGCTACACCGAGCTCCTCAACGAGGGCACCCGCTACATCCCGGGCTGGGTGAAGGTCTGCGTCGCCCTGGCGCTCGGGCTCGGCACCATGGTGGGCTGGAAGCGCATCGTCGTCACCGTCGGCGAGAAGATCGGCAAGACCCATCTCACCTACGCGCAGGGCGCCTCGGCCGAGATCGTGGCCGCCGGCACCATTGGGCTCGCCGAGCTCTACGGCCTGCCGGTCTCGACCACGCACATCCTGTCCTCGGGCGTCGCCGGCACCATGGCCGCCAACGGCTCGGGCCTGCAGATATCAACGGTGCGCAACATGGCGCTGGCTTGGGTGATGACCCTGCCGGCCGCGATCCTGATCGCCGGGACGTTGTTCTTCATCCTGCGCCACCTGTTCTGAGCCGGATGCCGCCGAGGAAATCCGGGCGGCGACCGAAACGCTTGCTGAGCGTGTCGGCACGCTCAACGCACGCGGGACGCGCGTGCCGACACCCGCCCGAACACAGGCGTCCGTTACTTCTTCCCGGGCGGCACGCGTGACGTCTCAGGCGATAAGCCTTTCGCCTCGTGGGCGCCCGTGCCGTGCACGGCATCGCTGCCGATGATACCCCCGCCCACGGAGGAAGCCGGTGGGTTTCCGGTCGCGGCTCCGGCGCCGGTGTCAGGAGTTTGTCGGGTCGTCATGGTTGCCGTCCCAGCTGCGTTCGGTGCGGCTGTCTCTGCGAGCGCAAGGCCCGACCCGGCGGCAACGATAACGGCAGCAACGAAAATTTTGGCCAACATGATGCTCTCCAGCAGGGCTGGCCTCAACGCTTAAAGATCAAGCTAGTTTCGCTGGCGGGTCGGCGGTCGCATCCAGCTAATCAGCAATGTCTGCTTCCGCGCGTGGCCGCTCACAAACGGACCGTCGCAAAACCACCCGGAACGGTCATTCCGGAAGCGCCCCAATCCGGACGCTCGTGTCGTATCGGCGGCCTCCCGTAAGCAGGCATTCGCCGGCTCTGTGGCATAAGATATAAATAAAATAGCAAACCAGAGCCCTATCCGTCCTCAAAGACGGTCGAGACATCATATAAATGCAACCACAATGTCAGTTGCTTAGTCTAACTGAGGCTACGGCTGTTGAAAATAACTGCAGCAGTGCGGCAGTGATATCACCACCTGATGCAACAGGAAAATATAGTCCGTCCGATGCACAGGCCTTGAGAGCAGGACCGATGTTCGCCTCGTATGGCCGAACATAACTATTATAGAAATCGTTGTCATAAATCGGCAAATATTGTGTGTAAATAATGCCAATCCTGACATTGTTGTTCTTTAATAGGTTGCAGGTTGAAGGGCTGAATGGGCCAATGAATCGATTGCTTTGAAACTGGAATCCTGCACTCTGATTTGTGACGCTGCCGCCGGTGTCCTCAACGCCATCAGTAACAAAAAATAGAAATCGGATCGGCGAGGTTGAAGTAGCTCCAGTTCCACTCGCCGGTATAGTAGAATTCATTTTAGCGATAGCTCGCTCAAAATCTGTTTGATTGTCAGTTTGATTATAATACGCGTATGCAATATCGATATTGCTTGCAGCCGACTTTATCGGACCTAGTGTCGGCGTCATCGCCTGTAATCTGGTTTGCGTCGTGGAGTCGTTGAAGGTCCACATTTCCATTTGAAACTGCTGAGACAATGACATGCTTGAGTTGGCCTGATCCACCAGGGCGGAAACGGCATCCCTCAAAACCTGAATGCGAAGTTTGATATTGTTTTTCTGGGCAATGTGATAATTGTCATTCTGATTATCGCCCGTCACATTGCCTTTACTGTCGAAGGTATGTTGATGACAAGCGAAAGCACACCCACCAGTAGCAATCTTCATATTATTGACGTCGGCATCGGTCGCAGCGAGCCCCATTGAAGGTGAATTATCAAGCAGAAGATAAAAGTTTATATATTGAAATAGATTTCTCGTGCTTGACGACGAGTCACCGATGTTCGTCGTCATGATTTTCATCATCGATGATAGCGTGGTCTTTACAGTCGCGGTATAATTGGCCGTCAAGCTTAACGACGAAGCGCCATTCACCGGTGAGCCTGGCGTGAAAGACGTGACCGTAACGCCAGGAACCTTCGCAGCTTCCGTGCGAAACTGCGCCTCCATGTTCTGAAGATTGGTCGTCGATATGGTGTTCGTCTTTTGCGACATCACCGCGAGCACGGCTCCATCTAGGGCCGCGTCAAGCTGCGCTTTGGCTGCGTTACGTCGACCGTAATCGATAGCTGCCGCCGAAGCGAACAGCACCGGCATGGCGACGAGAGCGAATGTAAGTGCGACCTGACCGGATCGGGCGCACTTGTAGCTTCGGGCGGCCCTCCCAATCCGACTTTCCATCTGATGCAGCAGTCGGGACACGGCACCCTCGAAGTCTAGTTATAGTTTGGGCAAGCCGAGCCGCCCGGCATGATGATCTCTTTGACGGTTCTCTGCGACCAAGGTATTTGCCTGGTGAAAGACAGGCCACGGCTGCCAAAAATCCATCTGTAGAGTGAACTACCGATGATTGGCGTGTAGCTCATTGTCACTTCGGCGAGAATATAGCGAGCGCCATCGAACTGATAGGCAGCCGGCGTCGCAGGTAGGCCGCTGGTGCCGTTAATCTGCAATGCTGGACGTTTAGTTGCGTTTTGTGACCAACTGGAACAGACGCCGCCATATAACGCTCCGGAGATCGATTCCACTCCCATGGAGTTGACGATGATCTGCAGGCTTGATGCGTCTAGAGGCCTAAGAATTGCATTTGCAGCCCCCGCAATGGTCGCCATGTCATTTGAGGAAGGACTTGGATTATCTGCCCTTCCTGACAGATCACCGAGTGTCCGCGCGAACAACGTAACCTTTCGGTTCGCGTCAAGGATGCGGGCCAGCTCGATTGTGCCAAAATAAAGCACGATGAGTATCGGTAAGATGAGGGCAAATTCGACCGCTGCGATCCCGCGCTCATCTTTCTTGTAACGCGCAAGACGTCCGTAGAAACCGTCCATCACGAGCACACGGATTTGGTCGTGTACGGCTCGACCTTGAACACCGTAGCGGCTTGGAGCACACGCCGCTTGTTAGGCAGGTTGGACGAGGTGGAGCCCAAAAGCGGGAAGAACACCGGAACGTCCACGGCTGCCTGCACGATCATGATCGCGGATGCTCCCGCACAGGTATAGCTCGGAAAATTGGCGTTCCAGTCGCTGACTCCGTTCGCATCTGTGGCCACGGGCGAAACTGGCGCGGCGGACGCATAGTTCGACGCTTGCGTGACACTAACCCGGACATTAGCGCAATTGAAGATCGTGATGCGTGCTGCGCCATTAGGCTGGGTGCAGATCGCGTTGCGGAACCGACTCATCAAGGTTGCTGCATCGGTTACGCCGGCATTCGTAGTCTGAAAGCTGCCCGTGTATATCTGCCGCCCAGCCTCGACGACGGCTTGCTGAAGAATTTCCTGCTCCCAGGAAACAAGGCCGTTCTCCAGGCAGCCGCCGAGTAGAGCGAGAAAGGGCAGTGCGACGAGACCGAACTCCACGGCCGTAGCACCATCTCTAGCCCCATACAGCCGCGCAGCAATCTTCGCTGGACTGCGCCCCCCCACCCTCAATAAGCCTATTAACCGCATGGCCCAACCCAGCCAATTGCCACTTTTGGGCCCCTTAAACCTTAAAATATTAATTTTCGTTGCGCTTCTTAGCTATAGATCAAGCGCCATCGCCATTTTCGTGGATAAATCTCGGACTTACTGCGTGAATGCAACCAAAAGTTGCTGGATAACTGTTTGACAGAGGGACAGTGCATTAGCCCACGGCTAATTTTTTCTGCTCATAGGTTGGGCCAACCTAAAATTTATAATAAGCAATGAATGTAGATTGCAAAGAGCAAGGTTCCCAAGCAAAAGAGAGCCACCCCCTACTTGTATGATTGTGAGCAGAGGCTTCATATTTTGAACTTCAATGCCAATTCAACGGCTAGTAATTCTGAAGAGAACATTCACGTTTTCACTTATTAACGTCGCAGGTCATCGTCGTTAAGCTGCAGGGAAGCAGACGTTCCGATGGACTTCAAAGTGTCGTAAGCGGGCGCAGCGATTACGTCCGCTGTCATCCATTGTCACCCGGAAGCGGACCAACATAAATCCACCCCTCTCGGGCATCACCATGGCCCTGGTGATTGCGTTCAGACCCCAGGACATCTGATCGGGCCACCGTCCGCGTGGGGACGCAGTCAGGCCACGCGGCGTTGGATCGCCGCGACGCTCCTGTGGTCAGGAAACAATCTGCCGATGGCTGGGGCCAGCCGATCCAGGCCCATGGGACGGTGCGGCGAATGTCCGCTTCCGAGCGAAGGCGGGCGGTCGAAATCCGACGGCTGGCACCCATCGCAAGGGGTACCTCATGCTGCGGGGCTGCGTCAGCGGCCTTACAGGCGCGCTCCGGAGATCGCGACGCCGCCTGGAGGGCTCCTTCGCGGCTTTCGCCTTTGCACAGCGCCACGTCGTCGTCCGCAGGTGCGGAGCCGAAAGTCTCACACCCTCCCGGTACGAGGCCGTAGACGCGAGATCGCCTCGACCAATCGCGCGCGCCTCACACCGCTCTAGCGCCGCCCGCGCGGGGCCGGGGTCGGGTCGGCGAGCGCCGGGACGGTCTTGGGCGAGCCGAGATCGTAGCTGCGGTTCTTCAGCGGATCGAGGCGCGTGCCCTCGGAGGCATCGAAGGCACGGGTGCCCGGCGTCCCGGAATCGAGGGCGAAGGCGGCGTTGGTGTTCGGGGCGTTGCCGCCCGGCGCGAAGGCCGAGGCCCGGCCCGGGACGCTCGGGTCGGGGCCCGGCTCGACCTTGTCGACCGCATCCGCCGGCGGCGCCTGGCGGCTCTTCTCCACGGCGCGCCAGCGGGCGACGTTGCGCTGGTGGCCTTCCAGCGAGTCGGCGAAGGCGTGGCCGCCGCTGCCGTCGGCCACGAAGTACAGGTCCTTGGTGCGGGACGGGTTCGCGACCGCCTCAAGGGCGGCCCGGCCGGGATTGGCGATCGGGCCCGGGGGCAGGCCCTCGATCGCGTAGGTGTTGTACGGCGTCGGCCGGTCGATCTCGGAGCGCAGGATGCCGCGCCCGAGGGTGCCGCGTCCGCCCACCAGCCCGTACACGATGGTCGGGTCGGATTGCAGCTTCATCCGCTTGTTCAGGCGGTTGATGAACACGCCGGCGACCCGGGGGCGCTCGTCGGCCCGGCCGGTCTCCTTCTCGACGATCGAGGCCAGGGTGACCATCTCGGCCGGGGTCCGCACCGGCACGTCGGCGCTGCGCCGGAGCCAGATCTGGTTCAGCACCTCGCGCTGCTTGGCGCGCATCAGGTTGACGATCTGCTGGCGGGTGGCGCCGCGCTCGAACTTGTAGGTGTCGGGCAGGAGCGAGCCTTCGGGGGGGATCTCGTTGATCTCGCCGGAGAGGATGTCGTTGTCGTTGAGCCGCGTGACGATCTGCTCGGAGGTGAGACCTTCGGGGAACGTGATCGCGTGCTGGACCTGCCGGCCGGTGGTCACCGTGTCGAGGGCGTCGGCGATGCTCGCATGGGCCTTGAACATGTATTCGCCGGCCCGGAGCGCCGGACGGCCACCGAAGCGGGCGGCGAACTCGAACAGGCCGGTATGGTCGATCACGCCCTCGCGCTTGAGCGCCTCGGCGATCTCGCCCGTGCCGCTATGGGGCGGGATCACCACGACCTTGTCGGTGGCGAGGGGGCCCGGCTCGCGCACCTGCCGCTGGAACAGGGTGATGCCGATCATCGCCGCGATGGCGATCACCACCGCGAAGGTCAGGGCGCCGCTGATGATGCCGACGAGGCCGCTGCGCTCGCGCACCGGCTTCTCCGGCGGCGGCGGCGCGGCGGTCGGCTTGATCGCCTCGCCCGGCGAGCGCGGCGACAAGCGCTGCGGCAGGGCGGGCTCGTCGGCCGGATCCCGCGCGATCATCTCGGGCGCAGGCATCTTTGAGCGGCGGAAGAACATCGAGATCCTGTCGAGATCATCGTCCCGAAAGCCGGCGGTCGGCGTTCGGGACGATGATGATACAACACCGGGCCCGCGCGCACCGTTTCGCGCCGCGGGCCGGGACCGGCGGCCCGCAACCGGGTGCGCGCGTCGAGATCCGCGACCCTAGCCGGGTTTGTGGCGAAATTGCCGTTTCGCGCCGCGGGAACGGGTCGATCAGGCCGCCGGCTGGCAGGTCGCGCAGAAGAAGGTCGAGCGGTTGGCCTGGACGATCCGGGTGATCGCGCCGCCGCAGCCCGGGTGGCGGCAGGGCTCGCCGACCCGGTCGTAGACTCGGAAGGCGTGCTGGAAGGCGCCGGCGCTGCCGTCGGTATGGGCGTAGTCGCGCAGGGTCGAGCCGCCGGCCTTCACGGCCTCCTGCAGCACCTGCACGATCGCCTTGGCCAGGGCGTTGGCCTTGGGCGTCGGCCGCCCGTCCGGCTTGGCGAGGCAGCCGGCCGGGGTCTCCGGGTGGAGGCGCGCCCGGTGCAGGGCCTCGCAGACATAGATGTTGCCCAAGCCCGCGATCAGGCGCTGGTCGAGGAGCGCAGCCTTGAGCG
The DNA here is from genome assembly GCF_022829565.1 of Methylobacterium sp. J-001. Taxonomy (NCBI): domain Bacteria; kingdom Pseudomonadati; phylum Pseudomonadota; class Alphaproteobacteria; order Hyphomicrobiales; family Methylobacteriaceae; genus Methylobacterium; species Methylobacterium sp. J-001. The sequence goes on along the minus strand of NZ_JAKSYN010000067.1, from coordinate 97,781 downwards.
GCGCGATCTTGTGCCGGAACAGGCCGGCGATCACCGCCCCGGTCAGCCCGTCCAGGGGCTCGATCCCCATGTTGGCGAAGTGGCGGCAGGACTCCAGGGTCTCGCTCGGAACCAGGTCCATGAAGCCGAAGCGGCGGGCATCGTTGTAGGTGATCGTGGCGCCGGTGCTCATCGCCATGACCACGTGGTCGTGCTTGGGCGTGCCCTGTGCCCCCTCCAGATAGAAATCCCCCGGCGAGACGTTGCGGCCGTCGGGCAGGGCCACGTCGAACCGGCCGCTCATGCCGAGATGCATGATCAGGGTCTCGCCCGAATCGAGGGCGGCGGTGAGGTACTTCGCCCGGCGGGCGAGATCGGTCACGGTCCGCCCCTCCAGCCGCGCCGCGAATCGCTCGGGGAACGGGAAGCGCAGGTTCGGCCGGCGCAGGGTGACCCGGCTGAACCGGGCGCCGACCATCGCGGGCACCAGGCCGCGCCGTACCGTCTCGACCTCGGGAAGCTCCGGCATTTTTTTCCGAGACTTTTTCGTTGGACCGCATGCGCACGCGGCTTGGATATCGAATTCTTCGACGGGACCGGCAACGGCGCGGTTTGCCGCCCTTCCCGGCGAAGAGCCTGCGACGGTTGACGCTCAACGCCGGCGAAGTCTGACGTAGAGCGCGCCGCCGCCGCCATGGTGCCGAGCCGCCTCTTCGAAGCCCAGCACGATGCCCCGCAGCTCGGCCCCGCGCAGCCAGTGCGGCACGCTGCGCCGGAGTACCCCCCGCTCGGCGAAGGCGTCGGGATAGGCGGAACCGCCCTTCTCCTGCCCGCCCTTGCCGGTGACGACCAGCACATAGGCATGCCCGGCCGCCCGGCACTGGAGCAGGAATCCCGTAAGCGCGGCATGGGCTTGGGCCTGAACCATCCCGTGCAGATCGATCCGTGCCTCGACCGCCAGACGCCCCCGGCGCAGCCCGACCTTGGCCTGCCGCTCCAGCCCGGACGGCGCTGCGTGGCTCTGCGGCGGCGCCTGATAGGGCGCGGCGGTGACCTTGTGGGGCAGGGCGGCCGCCGGCTTGGGCGGCAGCTTCGGACGGAGTTTTTTCGGTGTCGGGTTCGCGCTTGGCTTGAGGATCGGTGCCGTCAGTGGCGGCATGATCGCGGTCGGTGCCGGCGGCGCCTCAGGCGGCAGCGTCGCACGGCTCCCCAACGGTGTCACCAGCTTGGCGATCTCGCCCCAGAGCCTGGCCTCCCCGGCGGTCAAGCGGCGCGTGCGGCGCGGCGGCCTCACGGCGCGACCCCGCGGGCGGGTTTTGGCAGCAGCACCACGAAGCCGATGGCGTCGCGCAGGTTTCCGGCCGCGATCCCAGCCTGCGCCCCCGTCCCGACGAACAGGTCGCCCCGGGCCGGCCCGACGATCGCCGATCCCGTATCGGCGGCGATGACGAGGCGCCCCGTCTCGCCCGGCGCACCGCCCGGGAGCTGTCCGACGAGCCAGAACGGCAGGCCGTAGCGCCACAGCCCGCCATCCACCGCGAGGCTGCGTCCGGGCGTCAGCGGTGCGTTGGCGGCGCCGGGCGGACCGAGGGCCGGATCTTCCACCGCGGCGAGGCGGAAGAAGATATAGGAGGCGTTGGCGCGAATCAGGCGCCGGGCGGTCTCGGGATGCGCCCGCAACCACGTCGTCCAGCGGGCGAGCGTCAGCCCCTCCAACGGCAGGTGGCCCTCCTGCACGATCAGCTTGGCCACCGCCGTGTAGGGCCGGCCGTTGCGCCCGTCATACAGCACACGGACGGCCCGCCCGTCGGGCAGCCGGACGCGGCCCGAGCCCTGGACCTGCAAGACCAGTAGGTCGACGGCGTCGCGCAGCCACAGGATCGGACGCGCCCGGGCACCCAACGCACCGTCGTCAATGGCGGCCCGGTCGGGATAGGGCTCGAACCCTTCCGCGGTGGCGCGCCCCGCGCGCAGCGCCGGGTCGAGGCCGGGCCGGGTCTCGCCCGGTGCGAGAGAGACGAGGTCGTCGGGCCTTACGAGCACCGGCGTCTCGAAGTCCGGCCCTTGCGTCAGCGAGCCCTCCAGTTCCGGCTCGAAATAGCCCGTAAGGAAGCCAGGTCGCTCGGCCCCCGGCCGGACCACCTGAAAGGCTTCGAATCGATCCCGGAAGAACGCCGCCACCGTCTCCGGCCCGACACCGGCCGCCGCGGCGCAAGTCTGCGATAGGGCGGCCGGATTACCGACAACCCCCGTGGGCTGCGGCGTCGGCGGCGCGACGCAGACCCGGCGGAACGCGTCAAGCGCTGCGGTGGGATCCGAGCCCGGAAAGTCTCTCAGGCTCTCGAACGGAATCGGTGTCAGGACAGCGTCGCCGACCTGGGCGGGGGCGGCGGGCGCCGAACCAGCTAGGAAGATCGCAATGAGGGCTGTCGGGAGCCGTCCGGACCAGATAGGCAGGTTTGGCACGGCAACAGGATCACGAAATCACGCGCCGGCTTCGGTAGCCACGAGTTGCCAGTTCGGGTCCCGCGAGCCGAGGGTGCGCGCGAAAGTCCAAACGTCCGGCACCTCGACCACGGTCTCGGCGCTGCCGTCGACGACCTTGCCCTCGGCGTTGCGGGTGGCGGTGATGAGATTCGACAGGAAGCGCACGGTGATCTGCGCCACGCGGTTGCGCACCTCGATCGCAACGATCTCGGCCTTGTCGATCGACACGAAGGTGGTCTCCAGGGTCTGCCGATTGCGCTCGCGTTCGGCGATCGCCCGCTCGAACGCCTCGCCAACCTCCTTCGAGAGGAGGCCCCGCAGGGTCTTCCGGTCGCCCTTGGCGAAGGCGATCATGATCGTCTCGTAGGCCGCCTTGGCTCCTTCGATGAAGGCGCGCGGGTCGAAGCCGGGCTCCGCCTGCACGGCAGCCTCGAGACCGCGGGCGATCTCGGAGCCGGGCTCCGCGATGCCGCGCCAGTCGCGGGCGGCCACAGCGGCCTGGGCCGGGGCGGGCTGCACCCGGTCGGCGCCGGGCAGACGCACGACGTTGTCGCCCTCGGAGCGCGCCTGGGGTTCGGTCCGGCTGCGGTCCACCGGCTTGAATGGCGAGCGCTCCGCGCCGGTCTTCTGGCCGAGCACCGAGCGCAGGCGCCAGATCACAAAGACGGCGAGCGCGAGAAAGATGATCGTCGTAACGTCGAAGCTGTCCTGCATCACCGATCCGATGGTGGCCGCGGCGGGACCTCGTGCCCCTTGCCGAGGTCGTGCGCGGTGCGGCGCCGGCAAAGCGCTCGCGGGTCCAGGCGACTCATAACCGACCAGCGCGCCCGGAGCGAGCCGGTTGTACCGGTGCGGAACGCCGCGATCCCCGTGCCTCAACCGATATGGGGCGTGGACACTGCCGCCGCCAGCGCCACGCCAGCCTGCTGCTTGTCCGTGCCCGGCGCGCGTGTTAGCGGCGCTGCCTTCCGGGCCGCTTCGCGGTGCCGTTCAGCGGCTTCCGCCGCGACAACCCGGGCCGGCCCTGCCGGCCGATCGAGAAGGATGATCCGCATGGCCGACTCTCCGGCAGCCAACGGCAACGGCGGCGGCATGCCGCAGGGCGACGCGCCGACCATCAACGCGCTGGCGCAGTACACGAAGGACCTGTCCTTCGAGAACCCGAACGCGCCGCGCTCGCTGCAGCCCAAGGAAGGGCTCGGCCCGCAGATCAACATTCAGGTCAACGTCACCGCGCAGCAGCTCTCGGACACGGATTTCGAGGTCGAGCTGACGCTAGAAGGCGATGCCAAGATTCAGAATGAAGTGCTGTTCGCGTTCGACGTGAAGTATGCGGGCGTCTTCCGAATGGTCAACATCCCGGCCGACCAGCTTCATCCCGCCGTTATGATCGAGTGCCCACGCCTGCTGTTCCCATTCGCCCGCCAGATCGTGGCCGAGGCGGTGCGCAACGGCGGCTTCCCGCCCCTGTATATCGACCCGATCGATTTCGTCGCGCTCTACCGCCAGAAGGCCATGGAAGCGCAGGGTGCCGGCGGCCCGCTGGCCTCCTGAGGCTCTTAAATCGGCCCGGCGAGCCCGTCAGCGGCCGCCGGGACCGCGATAGGCCGCCGCCACCGTCCGCAGCGCCTCTGCCGGGCGCCCGGTCAGCCGCCTGGATCGCATCACGATCCAGGTGAGCGGCAATTCGGGCAGGCCCAGCCGTGCGCCAACCTCCACGGCGCCTGGCGGGGCGGTGCTCGGCGCCAGGGCGGCGATTGCGAGGCCCGCCGTGACCGCTGCACCGACGGCCAGCACGCCGCCGCCGACGAACACTTCTGTCCAGGGCAGGCCGGCCGCATCCAGGGTGCGAGCCGCCGCCGCCCGGACGTTGCAGGGCCCCGACAGGCCCGCGAGCCGTAGAGGCTCTCCCGCCGGAGGGGCCGGGAAATCCGGCGCCGCGAACCAGCCCAAGCGCTCCTGCGCCAGGACGGTCCCGTCGCGCTCGGGTCTCTCCTCGGCTCGCAGCAGCACCGCGTCGTAGCCGCACTCGCCGGCGGACTCGAAAGCGGAAGCGAGGTCCCGCGAGGGGACGATCCGCACCTCCAGGGTCAGACCTGCCTTGTCGAGGCCGAGGCGCCGGAGCAAAGCGGGCAGGTCCGGACCGGCGACGTGATCGCTCATGCCGAGGCACAGCCGAGCCGGCACGTCGGCCGTGATCTCCGACAGGGCGCTCTCATGCGCCTCCAGCAGCCGCCGCGCAGCCGACAGGAACAGCTCGCCCTTCCGGGTCGTGGCCACGTGCCGGGGCGTCCGGTCGAGCAGCCGCTCCCCGAGCCGATCCTCAAGACGCTTGAGGCGCAGGCTGATCGCCGCCTGCGAGGTGTCCAGCGCCTCGGCGGCGCGGGTGAAGCTGCCGAGATCGACCACCCGCACGAAAGCCAGGACGCCGTCGAGATCGAGGGGACGAGGCAGCATCACAAGCGTCCGTTATCAAAGATATTCCCGGCGATATCTCGCTCTTATGATCGTCTCCTGCAACTCTGGCGGCGCGACAGAGGAGAGGACGATGCTTGTTGCACGCTACCGGCACCGCTTGCCGGCCGATTATCCGATGGACCGGATCCGTGCGCGGGTCGCCGAACGGGCGCCTGCTTGGAACGCGATACCTGGCCTCGTCTTCAAGGCGGTCACCATTGAGCAGCGCGCACGCGGCGCGGCGGCGAATGCCTATAGCTCGCTCTATCTGTGGCGCGACGCCGGTGCGGCGGCCGAATTCCTTATCGGGCCGGGCTTCCGGGCCGTGATCGAGAGTTTCGGGCGCCCGCAGGTGGAGACGTGGCTTCCGTTCGATGTGAGCCTCGGCGCTGCCGCGACCATAGTTGCACTGTCCGAGGAGACGCGGCAGATCGGTCCCGACGAGGATCTTGGCCAGTTGCGGAAGACCGAGCAAGTCCGGGGACGGGACATCGCCGGGCACCCGGGCGTCCTGGCCACCTTGGTCGGGCTCGAACCCGCCACGTGGCGGCTGACGCGCTTCACCCTGCAAGCCGACCGAGCCGACGCCCAATCCGGCACCGAGGTCGTGCATCTCGCCGCCCCCGGCCTCGCGGCCCTGCGTGGTCCATGAGGGAGGCATGATGCGATGCCCCTGATCCGCATTTCTCTGCGCGCCGGCACCCCTCCGGCCTACCGCACCGCCCTGGTGGAGGGCGTCTACGCGGCCCTGCGCGAGACCTTCGCAGTGCCCGAAGGCGACCTGTTCGCCCTCGTCCACGAGCACGAGACGGCGAATTTCCACTACGGGCCGGACTATCTTGGCATCCGCCGCGGCGACGAACTCGTGATCATCCAGATCACCGCCAACGCCACCCGAACCACGGCCCAGAAGCGTACGCTCTACGCCGCCATCACGCGCAACCTCGGGCGCGAGCCGGGGGTGAAGCCGGCCGACGTGCTCGTGAATTTGGTCGAGGTCGCCCCCGAGAACTGGTCGTTCGGCGACGGGCTGATGCAGTACGGTCCGCCGGACCCCTGACGGTGCGGGAGGCGGGCTTGACCGTAGCGAGACCGGAGTCCAGGTGCGGGGCCCGCCGCCAGATCTGGATCGCATGAGCCCCACCGCGCACCTCGCTTTGATCAACCTGTTCATCGGCGACATCCAGGGTGGTCTTGGGCCATTCCTGGGGACCTGGCTGGCGCAGGCCGCATCCTGGAGTCCGGCGCGGATCGGGTTCGTCATCACCCTGGTTGGATTCGGGACGCTCTTTCTGAGTGGTCCGTTCGGGGCCCTTGTCGACCGCTTTCCGCGCCCGCGCCTGTTGGTGGCGCTCGCCTGCGCAGCGATCCTGGTAGGCACGCTGCTGCTCCTGCCAGCGCGCAGCTTCCCGGCGGTTCTGGTGGCGCAGCTACTGGCCGCTGCAGGTGGCACGCTGCTTCTGCCAGCGGTCGCGGCGCTGACCCTGGGAATCGTCGGGAAGGACGGATTCCCCAAGCAGCAGGGTCGCAATCAGGCCTTCAACCATATCGGCATTCTGATCGCTGCCGGTGGCATCAGCCTCGGTACTAGTACCTTCGGCCCAGCCATCGCCTTCTGGGTACTGGGCGGCATGGCGGTCGCCGCGATCGTCGCCACGCTGACGACACCGGCCGGCGCCTGGAACCAGCGTCGCGCCGTGGGCTGGAAGGAAGACGAGGACGACGAGCCGCAGCGCAGCGGCATTCGGCAGGTTCTCGGCAACCGGCGCCTCTTGGTTCTCACCGTGGCGCTGACGCTGTTCAACCTCGGCAGCGGCGGCATGCTGTCCCTGCTCGGCCAGAAGCTGGTTGCCACCGCTGCTGACGCCACGACCTGGACCGCCCGCTACGTGATGGTGGCACAGTTGGTGATGGTGCCGGTGGCGCTGTTCGCCGGCTCCCTGGCGGATCGGCGCGGACGGCGTCAGCTCCTGATGGTGGCCTTCGCGGTGCTGCCGGTACGGGCGGTGCTCTCGGGCCTGATCGACGATCCGGTCTGGCTCATCACTGCGGAAGTCCTGGACGGCGTGGCTTCGGGCATTGTCGGGGTGGCGGTGCCGGTGATCGTGGCGGACCTGACCTGGGGCTCCGGCCGCACCCAGACGGCACTCGGCAGCGTCAACGCCGTGCAGGGCGTCGGCGGCGCCTTGTCGGGCTGGTATGGCGGCCTGTCCTACACCTTGTTCGGCTGGACCGGCGCGTTCCTCGCCCTCGGGGTGCCGGCGCTTATGGCCCTCGCGCTGGTGATCTGGCTCGATACAACCCCCGAGCCTGGGCGGCGCCGGCGTCGACGGGAGCGGCGCAGCGCGGCGATCCAGGCAGCGTAGGTTTTCTCCGGGCCGCCGACTTTTCGTAAAGTTTCACGCTGCGGGGAGAGGGAGCGATGAGGGATCGGTCCCCCGTATCACTCGGGGTGGTGACCCCGGACGACCTGCGCGCCGTAGACGCCGTCTTCGACGATCTCACCGCCTATTCGATGCGGGTCGATGGCGTGCCGCGACGCGCGGATGCGGCCGCGGCGTTCGTGACAATGCTCCCGCCGGGATGCGATCTGCACAATAGGCACGCGTTCCTGGCAAAGTGCGACGACACGGCCATCGGTCTTCTGCATCTCGTCAATGGCTATCCCACAGCAGAAACAGCCTTCATTGGGCTCCTGGCGATCCGCGAGAGTGCTCAAGAATCCGGCCTCGGCCGGGCGCTTTACCAAGCAGCGGAGCAATTCGCTCGGAAGAACCTACACGTGCGCACGCTGCGCTTGGCCGTGGTGGAGACCAATCCGGTCATGAGCTTCTGGACGCGGATGGGATTCAGCCCGACCGGTGAGATCAAGCCGTTCCGGGGCGAACGCGTTACTTCTCGGGCGATCCTGATGAGAAAGCAGCTTTGAAAACACGAAAAGCCCGGCCTGTGAGGCCGGGCTACTTCGAAGAATAACCATCTCGCGGGGACGGTCAGCCGATATGCGGGCTGCCGGTGGCGGCTGGGAAGCGGTCGGCCAGGGCGCGGCGGAGCTTTTCCAGGGCGCGGTTCTCGATCTGGCGGACCCGCTCCTTCGAGATGCCGAGGCGCTGGCCCAAAGCCTCCAGGGTCGCCTGATCCTCGGCGAGGCGCCGCTCGCGCAGGATCCGCAGCTCCCGCTCGGACAGGACCGTAAGTGCCTGCTGCAGCCAGCTGAGACGCCGTTCCCCATCGACTGTGGCGCTGACGGTCTCGTCCGGTAGCGCGGCGCCATCGACCAGAAAGTCCATGCGCTCGGATGAGGCCTCGTTGTCCTCGCCAATAGGCGCGTTGAGCGACATATCGGGGCCCGAGAGGCGGGCATCCATCAGTGCGACGTCGTCGCGCGAGACGCCGATCGCCGTCGCGATGCGGCGATGGATCTCGTCGCCGACATGCTCCTCGGTGGATTGCATCAGCCGCGCACGCAGGCGGCGCAGATTGAAGAACAGGGCCTTCTGGGCCGAGGACGTGCCACCGCGTACGATCGACCAGTTGCGCAGGATGTAATCCTGGATTGAGGCCCGGATCCACCACGTCGCGTAAGTCGAGAAGCGGACATCCCGCTCCGGCTCGAACCGCGCTGCAGCCTCCATGAGACCGACATGCCCCTCCTGGACGAGGTCGGCCATGGGCAGGCCGTAGTGACGAAAGCGCCCCGCCAGGGCGATGACGAGGCGCATATGGGCTGAAATCAGGCGGTGCAGGGCGCGTTCGTCGCGGTTGTCCTTCCAGCGGACAGCGAGGCCACGCTCTTCTTCCCGTGCCAGGAAAGGCGCCTCCATGGCAGTCCGTATGAACTGCCGACGAATTCCAGCGATATCAGCCATCCCGCCTGCCTCTTGTTGCCGAGTGCTGTTGCGGCGCCGAACGGAGCGTTCAACCCGCAGGGCGTCACCGATGGGCGGCGCCAGGCAACCGACAACGGGAGGTAAAACACGAAAGTTCCGCCGCTCCGCTTCGCAGTGCGCCAACCGGATGGCCACGTTTTCGTGTTCTGTTGGAAGAAAATGGGTTCCAGCACCGTGCCGTCCAGTCCTGACCCTTCAATCCGACAAGGAAACGTTGGGCTCGGAGCCGATCGGGGTCCGATTGATCCCGCGAAGAGCGCTCGGCGTTTCGGCATAAAAAAAGCCCGGCCATTCGAGGCCGGGCTCCGTCTCGCCGAAGAACGGCGCTTCAGGCGGCCACTTCCTGGATATCGTCTCCCTCGCCGTCGGCATCCGCCTCGGGCTCAGCTTCCTTGGCACGGCGCGGCGACTTGGCCAGGCTCTGCTCGATCAGCTTCAACGCCTCGGTTTCGGTGATGCGGTTGACCGAAGAGATCTCACGTACGATCCGGTCGAGGGCCGCTTCGTAGAGCTGACGCTCGGAATAGGACTGCTCGGGCTGGGCCTCGGAGCGGAACAGATCGCGCACCACCTCGGTGACGGCGAGCAGATCGCCCGAGTTGATCTTCGCCTCGTATTCCTGGGCCCGACGCGACCACATCGTACGCTTGATCCGGGCACGGCCGGTCAGCACGTCCAGCGCCTTCTTCACCAGTTCCGGCTCGGCGAGTTTGCGCATGCCAACGCTGTTGGCCTTCGCTGTCGGAACGCGTAGGACCATCTTGTCCTTCTCGAACGAGACGACGAACAGCTCAAGCTTGTAGCCCGCGATCTCCTGCTCCTCGATCGCGGTGATGCGACCGACGCCGTGAGCCGGATATACGACGGCCTCACCGGTCTTGAAGCCTTGCCGGCCGGCGGTCGTCGTCTTCTTGGCTGTGGTCATGCGAGAAGGGCCTCCACTGGCGCGCGACGCTCCGCGCCAAACCGTGTTCTTCCGGGCGGGATACCCGGTTTGCCTCGCCGTTCCCGGGATTTTCGCCTGTTGGGCGAAGATCCGGGCGTTCCCCGGCGCGGCCGTGCAAACACCGGAACATCTACCGAAGTCACCTTCGGCAGTCATTCGCGTGCCATCCTACGTAATCCACGAAAGCGAAAGGCATTTCGGCCGGAGGGAGCACGTCTGGCGCGAGCGACGGCAGGCGGATTGTGTATCACAATCCGGCGCGCAGATCAAAGCATCCCTGAAGAAGCACGCGCGGTCCCGGCGCGGCCTCGGAAGAGTTTTAAATTGGCCAAGCCAGAGCGGAATGACCTCTGGGCCGCTCAGCGCATCTCTTGACGCAGGTCGGACTCAGATTCCGTCTCGATCCACAAGCGTCCGTCGGATGGACGGCGGATCGCAACATCGTGAGGCAATCCGTTATCCAGTTTCTGCGCCGCGCGGGTTGCGTTTCAATCGATCCTGTTTGGAAGCGACCTCCGCGTGGGCATCAGGCTTCAATCGCCAGAACCAGGGTTGGCCGAGAAATGCGCCTCGAGCTTGCCGGCGACGCCGTCCCACTCCTTGGCGTCGCCTGGAGCGTCCTTCTTCTGCGTGATGTTCGGCCAGCTCTTGGCGTAATCGGCGTTGAGTTTCAGCCAGGTCTCGAGGTTCGACTCCGTGTCCGGCTTGATCGCCTCCGCGGGACATTCCGGCTCGCAGACGCCGCAATCGATGCACTCGTCCGGATGGATGACGAGCATGTTCTCGCCTTCGTAGAAGCAGTCCACCGGACATACCTCGACGCAGTCCATGTACTTGCACTTGATGCAATTGTCGGTGACGACGTAGGTCATCGGCTGTCTTCGTCCCAAAATTCTGGTCTGCCGGGGCGGTGCCTCGGAGGCCCGCACGCCCAGGTGGCGCTGCGATGGTGCGCCGCAAAACCTGGCGTCGAACCAAGTCTTTCGGAAGCCAAGGGCTCTAGACCCTGCCTTCCGGGCTGACAAGCGCGTGGGTGTCCCAGGGGCAGGCGACCCGGTGCTCGATCGGCCCCTGTGGCGCTCGCTCCTCACTCGGGCGGTCCGATCTCCGGCTGGATGCCGGCCAAATCTTCGTACAGGAGACGCGCCTCCGGGGCCGGGCCCCTGCGCTCACCAAGGCTGAGCACCCGCACGGCCAATGTCGCGTGCGGGGCCGCCACTGTCACCACATCACCGATCACGATGCCCTTGGCCGGATTTTCAGCCCGAGTTCCATTTACCCGTACGAAGCCGTCTTCGGAGAGACGCGCGGCCAGGGAACGGGTCCGCGCAAACCGCGCGAACCACAGCCATTTGTCGAGCCGCTGCCGACCCTCCCGCATCCGCGAGGATCAGCGTTTTCCGCCGTCGCCGGCTTCGAGCTGCGCCTTCAGCGCGGCCAGCTTGGCGAAGGGCGAGTCGGGATCTGGAGCCCGCTCCCGCCGCGGCGGACGCTGATCGGGCCGCGGCGCTGCGTGACGCTGTTCGGCATTGCGCTGCTCATCCCGGCGTTCCGGACGGACGCCCTCGAACCGCTCGCGACGGGGACCGCGGTCGCGCCCGGTGCGGGGCCCGCCCTCGTTGCCAGGGCGCTCGCCCCCCTCTGCCCGCCGCTGATCGGGGCGCCCGCTCTCCGGGCGACCGGGACCTTGCTGTTGACCCTGCTGGCCGCCGTCGCGTCCGCGACCGGCCCCACGCGGGCGGTTCTGCGGTCGGGGATTGGCCGGACGCTGATGGCGCTGCAGGCGCCAGACCTCGATCAGGATCTGTTCGGCCGGGGCCTCAGTCTGCGCACCGTCGGATTCGCTCTCGGCCGATATCGAATCGGACGCGGGCTCGGCTGCTTCCGACTCGGCAACCGTCTCAGTCGGCTGGATCATCTGCGAGTCATGTGTCTCGGCGGACTGAGCGGTTTCAGCGGGAGCCTTTTCCAACTCGGTCTGTGGTGTGGGCGGCGCCTCCCGCTCGGCTTCGGCAGCCGCTTCGACAGGCTCGGCTTCCGGTGAAGCATCGGGAGCGGATTCGGGGCTTTCCGCGGCGACGAGGGCGGGCTCCGTGTTCTCCGGGGCTGTTGTCTCGTCGCCAGAGTCCGCCACATCAGCAGCCTGCGCGGGGGCATCCGTCTCATTGCCGGTGGATTCGCCGGCCGAGTCCTCATTGAGGGCGCCGGACTCGCTCGCCGGGGCAAGTTCCGACACCGGAGTCACCACGACCGGTGCGGTCGCAGCCGCCGGAAGAAGCGGCACCGTGATAGCCGGACCGGGGCGGGCCTCCAGGGAATAGCCCAGCGATTTCAAGATTGATGCAAAATCCTCGCCCGAGCAGCCCACCAGTGAGGTCATTCCGACGGTCGCCACGAAGGCATCGCCGTCGGCCGTGCCGTCCGGCGGAGCACCCGGCGTGGTGCCCGGACGATAGGCGATCGCCGAGCGAATCAGGTCGGCCAGCCGCTCCAAGATGTCGACCCGCACCGCGCGTTCGCCGCTGACACGGAAGCCAGCTGCCCGGTAGAGGCCTTTGGCGATTTCTCGGTCGACCTTGATCGACGTGCGGCCGGAGCCGGCCAGATGGGCGATCTCATCGAGGCCGCGCTGGTCGAGCCCGCCATTGCGCAGGGCCCAGAGCTGGGCTGCCAGGGTCCGCGGGGCCGGCTTCAGCAGGGCCGGCAGGAAGATGTGGTAGGCGCCGAAGCGCACGCCGTGCCGGCGGAGCGCGCCGCGCCCCTCCTGGTCGAGGCTGCGCATCTCGTGGGCCACCTTCGAGCGCTCCAGCACGCCCAGTGCCTCGACCACCTGATAGCCGATGCCCTTGGCCAGCCCTGTGAGGTCGGCCGCGGTCTCGAGCTCCATCAGCGGGCCGAGAAGGCGCACGATCATGGCTTTCAGCCAAGCATCGAGCCGCGCCTCGACCTTCTCACGATGCGCGCCCGTCAGGCTGTCATCGGCCAGCAGACGAATCTGCGGGGCGAACAGTTTTTCCCCAGGGGTCAGCTTCGCCACGGGAGCGCCGGTCCAGCGAATCATTCCGTCATGCGCGAGCACGAGGGTCGAATCGGCGGTCGCCGCGAAGCGGTCGGCTCGGGCCTCGATCTCTCCGGAGAGCGCCTTCTCGGCGGCACTCCTCAGAGTCTTGGCCTCGTGCCCCTCGGCGCTGGCATCGGGGACAAATAGGAATCCATGCAGGTGACCGACATGCTGACCCTCGACGGTGACGTCACCGTCGGCGGAAATTTGGGCTTCGAGCATCGTGTTCTCTCTCAGGCGCCGCATCAGGACGCTTGTGCGCCGGTCGACGAAGCGGCTCGCGAGGCGTTCGTGCAGGGCGTCTGACAGCCTGTCCTCTACCCGACGTGTCTCGCCCTGCCAATGTTCAGGGTCGCGCAGCCAATCGGGGCGGTTGGCCACGAAGGTCCAGGTGCGCCCTTGGGCGATCCGTCGGGACAGCGTATCGATGTCGCCGTCGGTGCGGTCGATCATCGCCATCTGCTCGGCGAACCAGGTGTCGGGGATGCGTCCGGCCATGCCCTTCATGAGGAAGCGATAGAGCTGCGCCACCAGATCGGCATGCACCTGCGGGTGCACCTTGCGGTAATCCGGTACACCGCAGACATCCCAGAGACGCCTGACCGTGGATTGGCTCCGCGCCATGTCGCGGATGTCATCCTCGCGCATCAAAATCTCGAGCGCCTGCTGGTCCTGCCCCATCGGCGCGCGGGTGAGACCGGATTCGCGCGGGTGCTCGTCGAGGCTCGCCTGGAGCGCCTCCAGAGTCCCAAAGCTGAGATCCGGGTTGCGCCATTGCAGGATGCGCAGCGGATCAAAGTCGTGATTCTCCAGCCGCTCGACCATCTCGGGCTCGAAGGGCGGGCAGCGACCCGTGGAGCCGAAGGTCCCGTCCGCGAGATGGCGGCCGGCACGGCCCGCGATCTGGCCCATCTCGGCGGGGGTCAGCTTGCGGAAGCGAGTGCCGTCGTATTTCCAGTTCGCCGCGAAGGCGACGTGGTCGACGTCGAGATTGAGCCCCATCCCGACCGCGTCGGTGGCGACGAGGTAATCCACGTCGCCGGCCTGGTACATCTCGACTTGGGCGTTGCGGGTGCGCGGCGAGAGCGCGCCCAGCACGACCGCAGCCCCCCCGCGCTGGCGCCGGATCAGCTCGGCGATCGCATAGACCTCCTCGGCCGAGAAGGCCACGATCGCGGTGCGCCGGGGCAGGCGCGACAGCCGCTTCTCGCCCGCGAAGCTCAGCTTCGACAGCCGCGGCCGCGTCGTGGTGTGGACGTTCGGGATCAGTCCCTGGACCAGCGGCAGCATAGTCGAGGAGCCGATCAGCAGCGTCTCCTCCCGGCCGCGCACATAGAGCAGGCGGTCGGTGAAGACGTGGCCGCGATCCATGTCGGCAGCGAGTTGGATCTCGTCGATGGCGACATAGGCCACGTCGAGGTCGCGCGGCATCGCCTCGATCGTGCAGATCCAGTAGCGCGGCCGGTCCGGCTTTATCTTTTCTTCCCCGGTCACGAGGGCGACCTTTTCCGGGCCGACCTTGGCGACCACGCGCAGGTAGACCTCCCGGGCGAGCAGCCGCAAGGGCAGCCCGATCATGCCGGTCGGGTGCGCGAGCATCCGCTCGATCGCGAGATGCGTCTTGCCGGTGTTGGTCGGTCCGAGAACCGCCGTCACACCGCGGGCGCGGACGTCGCGCGGCAGGGACCGGCGGGGGAGGGGGCGGAGCGGCGCGTCGATGGTCGGCGGTTCCTTCGGACGGGAAGGCCGGCGCGGCGCCGTCTGGCGCGGGCAGGGAGTTTCGGGCGGCCGGGCGCGTCAGGGACGATAGGGCCGCGTCGGTCCTCCCCCATATGGGATATCACCCGGGCCGCTGCCAACCTGCGGCATAATCAGCGGATAGACATCGATCTGCGTGGGCGGGGATCCTGGCTGGGGCGTCAGGTCGGCGCAGAGGGTATCGGGTATGGCCACCAGCGGGCCGTGTCGAGGCGGCCGGTGCTCGATCACCTGGGCCGACGAGAAGGCATCACCGCCGCAGCCGGGATCGGCCGATCCGGCGGTCAGAGGCTGGGCCGCGGCTGATCCGGCGCCTGCGAGGGCTGCCAGAACGAGGGCGATTCGGAGGCGGTGCGAGTACATGCGCGGATCATCGCCGGGAAGATGAAAGATTCGATCGTTGTAGCGGCCTGCTCGATGGGCCTCCCGAACACGGCCCCTCACTCAATAATGTGCCCGAAGCGGATCGAAAACGCGCAACGGTCAAACCGAGCGCTCTGCGAGGTGGCGATCTCGAATGGAACGGCCGGTCCCTGATTCAAGTGGAACCACAATACCGTGCGCGATTAATACGTAAATACGGGCATGTAGCCGATTATGTCTGCTCGGTCCGACGGCGACTGCCGTTCCAAAAGTTTTCCAGGTCTGATATTGTAATTATAAGAGTTGATTCAGTCCGCATTGCCGAGTGCGGGATTCGGCATCGATCAAAGATTTCAAGTTTGAAGTGCTAGGATATCAGAGCCAGTGGAAATGAATGTTGAAAGTAAAACTGTTTCAGTGGTTATAGCTGCGTATAATGGCTCTTCATTCATTCATGAGCTGCTTAATAGCGTCATCAACCAAAGTTTCAGACCAATCGAGATCATCGTCGCGGATGACCGCTCGACGGATCAGACCGTAGAGATCGTCAAATCGATTGCAGCAGTGTCCTCGGTGCCGTTAGAAATAAAAGTTAACGATGCAAATCTTGGATTTCGCGACAAATTCCTGAATGCGGACTTATTGGCAAAGGGAGACTTTATAGCATTCTGCGATCAGGATGATATCTGGGATCTCAAAAAACTCGAGCGCGTCGCAGCTTTTTGCCAAAAGCCAAATATCTCAATGATTGTACACGCCGCTTCAAGTTTGGATCAGTCGACCGGTAAGCTAGTAAAATTTACCCAAGGCATCCGGAGCACCGGTGTCAAGCCACCGCTAAGTTACGATCCTTGGCTGACGTTCTTCGGGTTTTCGATCGTCTTCCGCCGGGAGCTTCTACATCTGGCGGACATCCAGGGGCGGTTCCGAGACTTCATCGTGCCCAACGAAAAGATCGCGCATGACCGATGGATCGTGTTCCTCGGCCAGGTGGTCGGCGAGACGGCGGAACTGAACCTGCCCCTCGTCACCTATCGGCAGCATGCGACAAACCTGTTCGGGGACGGCCGCCGCAGCCATAAAGCGAGAGGGCATGATCCGATTAGGGAGCTCGACGACTACATCTCCGCAACCGCCGACATGATCGAGGTGATCCGCGATCTTCCGGACGAGACTGAGGTCACGTTTCCCCTCTTCGATCGCGGGAAGGCAATCCACTTTTTCCAGCGGGCCCTGCACCAGTTGCGGCAGAGGAAGCAGGTCTACGTCTCGCGCAGCCGGCCCAGGGGCGTGTGGGCGGTGATCCGGAATATCCGTGGCGGGGTCTATCGATCCGTCCACCAGGATGCGATTCGGTGGCGCTCGATCGCGCGCGATCTCAAATACTGTGCGACGCGCTCGTAGGCCGCACACGTTACGGCACCGCCGCGGGCAACCCGAGATAACCGAACACCGCGCGCAGGACGCGCGGCTCCAGCGCGTCGCTGGCTCGCTCACCGCGCTCTCCGGCGGCATCCACTATGCCCCGAACGAGCGCGAACAGGTCGCCCGCCGCGGTTTCGGCCTCGACCGGCGGCCGGGGTTCGAGGTGCCCGAGAAGGGCCAGGAAGGCGCTCGAGATCGCCCGGGTGACCGCGTCCAGGTTGTCGTCAAGCTGAAGTCGATTCTCCTCTCGGTCGAGCAGCAGGGCGAGGCGCGGCCGGGACATCTGGTGGGCGACGGCCGCCTGCACGATCCGACGCAAGCCGAGCTCCGGCGTTGCCGCCTCAGCCGCTTCCTGCACCGCGGCGATCAGCAAGCCAGTCTCCCGCGCGACCAGGGCTGCAGTCAGAGCCTCCTTGCCCGGAAAATACTGGTAGACCGAGCCGACCGAGACGCCGGCCCGCTCGGCCACGGCATTGGTCGTGTAACCGGCTAGGCCCTGTTCCTCCAGAACGCGAGCCGCGCCTTCGAGAATCGTCCGGACCGTTTCGGCGGATCGGGATTGTTCCGGGTTTTTCCGAGGCTTGAGCGCCGGCCTCCGCGCTGCTCGACCTGTCATGAACGCGAGTTCGCCGCCGGGCGGCGCAGGGGCATCATTGGGACGTTCCAACAGACCCAAGGAGCGGTGAATTCCATGTCCGAACAGACCTTCAATCCCAAGCTCACCGTCTTCATGCTGGTGAAGACGTCGCCCGAATGGCTCGCCCTGTCGATCGACGATCGTTTCGCCCGACTGCGCGAGGTGTTCGAGCCGATCCTGCGCCGCCACGCGGATGCCGTGAGGCTGCGCTTCTACGACGCCGAGTTCTACACCGCCCGCGTGACCGACCTGTGGGTCTGGGAGGCGAGCGACAACCACGCCTACGAATGCGTCGTCGAGGCCCTGCGCGAGACGGCCTTCTGGGACCGGTGGTTCACGATCGTGGAGATCATACCGGCCGTGGAGAATGCGTACGCGACCAATTACGGCCGCTCGCCCCTGGCTGCTTGAAGCCGCCGCCTCAATCGGCGCCTTCGACCAAAACGACCTCGCCGATGCCGGCGGGCAGGCGCTTTGCCTTGGCCGCCTGGTACTCCGGCGAAAAATAATAGGCCCGCGCCGCCTCGTAGGAATCGAATTCGAGCACGACGTTGCGCGGCCGGGCCGCGCCTTCCAGCGCCTCGCAGCGCCCACCCCGCACCAGGGGTTTGGCGCCGTGGTGCCGCATCGCCGCGGAGGCCATCTCGGCGTAGGCCGCATAGGTGTCCGGATCGGTGACCGTCATCCGGACGATGATGTAGCCCTTCGGCATGGTCCTCTCCCTTCCTGGCTGCCACGCTTGCGCCGCACGGGTGCCCTGAAAGACGCCGACGGTCAAAGCCGAATCGCGCCCCGGCGCTACTGCCCGGGCAGGCTTGCCTGGGCGACGCTGGCGCCGGCTGTTCCCATGGCGGCACCCTGGGTCCAGCGCGTCGCCTCGATGATGTTGGTGCCGATGGTGGTCAGCACCGAGATGCGCAGCGGGATCAGCGCACGCGTCCCCTCAACGGGGGCGAGCCAGACCGACATCTCGCGGTTGTCCTCCATGAACTTCACGCCGGGCCGGTCCGGCCGGTGGCCGGCCACCGCCTGGTAGCGGGCGGTGCAGACCAGGACCGGTCCCGCATAGCCGGGCTTCTGTACCTCGCGAGTCTCGGCGTAACTCAGCACGACGTTGAACCGGGTGGCGCCGTCGAAAACCGGCAGGGTCCGGTTGCAATTGGCCGGATCGAGCGGTTCGCCTCGGCCCTGAGCCGGCATCAGCAGCGCGCTCACCGGATCCATGATGCCGCGTTTGTGGGCGGCCGTGACGGGAACCCGATCCTGCATGTCGACCAGCGGTGGCGTGATTTCAGCTTGCACGACGTTGCCGTGCGCCAGCGCCATCCGCACTGCGATTCCCGAACTCGCCGTATGGGTCGCGATCGAGAACGCGCCCGGCTGAGGCGCGGTCGAGAAGGTCCCGGAGGCCCGCGCAGAGCCCTTGCCGCCGGTGATGGCCCCGACCAAGCCGGTCAGCACGGCCGAGACGTCCATCAGGTAGCGGTCGTGCTCGAATGTGCCGGCGAGTCGGGCGGTGCCGATCGGCAGGCCAGCGAGGTTGATGCCGTAATCGACCGTCACCGTGGTGGGCGCAGCGGCGGCAGTCCGCTTTGCACGGCGTGCCGCATCGGCCGGTGCGCTGAGCGTCGCTAGGGCGAGCACGGTCCCGAGAAGGCGCGTCGTCAGCGGTTTGATCGTCCGACGGACAGGCGTGGCGCTCATGATCCGGATCGCATCCCAGGAAAATCGGACGACAAATATCGTTTGCAAGACGGTCTCGCGAGACGAACTCGCAGACGGGCTCTCTGCGCTCGGTGCGGGCGCGGTGCCGGCCTTTGTCGAGCGGAGGATGGTTATATCCCGGTATCGTGGTTAACAGACCGTTGGGCGCTGGACTGCCATCGGATACACGCCGGACCCGTCCGGAGCTTGACGCATCGGGGCTAGGTCGCCTATAGGCTCGCGCCTTCAACAGGACTCCGCTGGACCTGGAATACGTATCGGGCGCCGCCCGCTGCGACGATGATCGCGCTGCTTGCGATCGGGTCTTCTCGGGCGGAACGAGACGGGAATTTTAGTCATCATGGCGCGCCGCTGCGAACTCACCGGCAAGGCCGTTCAGGTCGGCCACCTCGTGAGCCACTCGAACCACAAGACCAAGTGCCGGTTCCTGCCGAACCTGTGCAACGTCACCCTTCAGTCGGATGCGCTGGGCAAGCGGGTTCGCTTGCGCGTCACCGCGCACGCCCTGCGCTCGGTTGAGCACCGCGGCGGCCTCGACGCCTTCCTGATCAAGGCCGGTGAAGGCGACCTGTCGCAGACCGCTCGCCTTCTGAAGCGCGAAATTCACAAGAAGCTGGCCGAGACCCCGGCCGTCGCGGCCTGATCTTCGGCGTTTCCACGCCTTATCGGTCTGACACTGCAAACCGCCGCGGCTGACCATGCCGCGGCGGTTTTCGCTTGCTTCTGAAGGGCTGGCCCCCGGTTCCTATCCGGCTTCCGGCCGCGCGATTCGCGTCAGCCATTGGCGAATCGCTGCGCGCACCTCTGGCGCGAGGTCGGTAAGCATCTCCGCTTCCAGCGCATAGACGCATTGTTTCGCCGCTCGGAGCATCACAGCGCCCGTTTCCGTCAGCGTGATCGTCTGGATACGGCCGTGAATCGGATGCGGCGTCCGTTCGACGAGACCAGCCTTCAATAGGTTCGCAACGATGACGCTCATGGTTTGTGGCGTCACGAGCGCAAGCCGCGCGAGATCCGCGCCACTGTGGCCGGGATACGCGTCCAGCATCGTCAGGGCCGAGAATTGCGGCAGGGTGAGGCTGAGGCCGCTCAGCCGCTGCTCGACGCGCTGACGATGAGCATGGGCCGCCTGCCGAAGTAGATAGCCCAGATGACCGTCGACGCCGCGCTTGCCTTCGCCGGCCTCTGGCAACTCGTCCATGACGTCAGCCATTGCGCTTATCAGGGCTTTGATATGATGTGTGGGCGCTGACATTATCGAAGCGCGGAAGGCATGCCATGGACGATGTGACACTTGAGAAAGCGGCTTTTTCGTACGACATTTTTAGGGCTTCGATCCCGGCGGCCCATGCCGCACTGCTCGCCCTCGGTGAGGCCGTGGACAAGGCTGGCCTGGATAAGCGCCTGAGCGAGATCGTCAAAATCCGCGTCTCCCAGATCAACGCCTGCGTGTTCTGCCAGGACTTCCATCTTGATACGGCCCGCCACCTTGGTATCGCGGATGGCACACTCGACGCGATCGCCGTCTGGCGCGACAGCGCAGTCTTCTCGCTGCGCGAAAGAGCTGCCCTGTCCTGGGCCGAGCACCTCACCCGTATGGCCGATGGTCCAGGGCCCTCAGCCGTGGAACCTCCGAGCGCGCTGTTCGGCCGGGACGGAGTTATGGTGCTGACCGCCGCCGTTGCCACCATCAACGCCTGGAACCGCATGGCGGGCGGCCTGCATTTCCCACCGCTCGCCCGGCACGCGACCTGAAGGCCGCGCCGATGCGACCCGTTCCCGAACGCCCAATCGACGTCGTGGACGAAACGGCGGTGTGAGCCTGCTACCCGCTCCTAAGCCGGTTGCGGCCGCATTGATCCGGTTCGGAGAATCTCGTCGCACGCTAGCGGCGCCAGACCGTAGACGGCTATCGCTTCGTCGTGCTTCGGCATGGTGTCCGTCTCGTGCTGCTGGCAAGCTTCCGGTTCCAGAGAATCCGGTCCACGGGCGGCACCTGTAAGTCGACGATCTATTAACAGACGGAGGCGAGCGCGGCGGAGGTCTTGCCGGATCGATGATGGCGCATCCGACCGGTCTCGCTCGCGAATCGGAATGCGATCAATTCCTGCCCGATACGCCGATGGCCAACGTGCTTAGCCACCGCTTCTCTTATCGCGATGGCTTGGTTGCCGGCGCGCTCGGACCCAATATCGAAGTCGCGGGTTGATGGACGCTCGGATCGGCAAGCGGCCCGGTTTCATCTGAATTCCCGAGCAGGGGGCGCCTCGCTTCGGACCCCAGAGGCGTGCGAGTCGCCCGCTTTCGGCCGGCTGTTTCCTGCAAGGCTTACGGCGCATGTCAGCGCCTTGGAATAAGACCGGCAACGGGAAAACCGATGTCGATCGGTCTTAAGCCAGCGCGATCGGGCTTGTAACGGCGGCGGCGAACAGCCTGCGTTCAGGCGGCCCGGACGGTGGTGAGGAAGCGGTCGACCTCGGCCGAAAGCTGCTCGGATTGGCGCGACAGCCCAGTGGCGGAGGCGAGGACCTGCTCGGCTGCTGCGCCGGTCTGCTCGGCAGCCTGCGCCACCCCGGCGATGTTATCTTTGACCTCCTGCGTACCAGTCGTCGCCTGGGTGACGTTGCGGACGATCTCGCGGGTCGCCGCCCCCTGCTGCTCCACCGCCGCCGCGATCGTGGTCGCGACCGTGTTGATCTCCCGGATGCGGCCGGTGATCGTGCCGATCGCCCCAACGGCCTCGCCTGTGACCCCCTGGATCCGGCCGATCTGGCTGGCGATCTCTTCCGTCGCCTTGGCGGTCTGCCCGGCGAGTTCCTTCACTTCGGTTGCCACGACGGCGAACCCCCGTCCCGCCTCGCCGGCCCGCGCTGCTTCGATCGTGGCGTTCAAGGCCAAGAGGTTGGTCTGGGCGGCGATCGAGGCGATCAGCTGAACGACGTCCCCGACTCGGGCGGCCGCTGCGCTCAGCTCGGAGACGAGGGCGGCGGTCTGGTCAGATTCGCCCACCGCGCGCTGGGCGAGGGTGGTCGAATCCTGCACCTGTCGGCCGATCTCATCGACGCTGCTGCCGAGTTGCTCGGCGGCGCTCGCCACGGTGTTGACGTTGGAGGCGGATTGCTCGGCCGCCGCGGCCACCGTGCCGGATTGGCTGGCGGTCTCCTGAGCGCTCGCTGTCATCTGCGAGGCGGTGGCTTGCAACTCCGTTGCGGCGGATGCGACCTGGGTGATGATGCCGGAGACCGCCGCCTCGAAACGCTCAGCCAGCTGCCGTGTGACCGCCCGACGCTGCTCCTCGGCGGTACGGCGTGCCTCGTCCGCCTCGGCTTCGAGCTGCCGGGTCCGAATCAGATTGTCCTTGAACACCTGGACGGCGACGGCCATGGCGCCGATCTCGTCATGGTGCTTCTGGGCCGGGACTGTGACGGATGCGTCGCCGGCAGCCAGTGCTCGCATGACCGTGGTCATCGTGCGAATCGGCCGCAGCACGCGGCGGACTACGACCAGCGTGCCAACACCGGTCAGCAGCAGAGCGGTGATCAGGAACAGGACGGTCCGCACCAGGGAGGCGCGTGCCTCTTCGGTCAGCGCCCGAGCCCGGTCGACCAGCGCATCGAGCGCTGCTGTGGCCAGGTCGGCGATTGTATTCACCTCGGCGGTGTGGCGAATGCGCATCTCGTCGATGGACAGGTCGATCCGGCGGCCCTGCGTGAGCGCCTCCGTAAAGGCATTGCGGCGCGCCTCGGCCTCGCCCTCGAAGTTGTTCGCTTTGGCCGTGCCGAAGGCGGCTCGGACCGTATCCGAGGTCTCGTCGGCGGCGGTCGCGATGACGCCGGCCCAGGCGGCGGCCAGTCGCCCACGCTCCTCGGCCGCGGCGACGATATCGGCCTGCGACCACGGGGTGCCGGCGGCGACCGCGGCTTCGATCCGCACCACCACGCCCCCAATCAGGGCCCGCGAGGCCCACGCCGAGCGCTTCAAGTCGAGGTAATGCGCTAGAAGCGCATCGCCGCGCGGGATCGCAGCATCGACCGCATCGTTCGCCGCCAGGAAGGCCTCGAGCAGCGCCTGGGACGCCTCGGCGATGGCCGGCAGCGTGCTGGCGGGTCGCTGCTCTGCGGGCACCGCCAATGCGGCGTCGACCTGCGAGCGCAGCCTGAGCGTGGCCGCGTAGGCCCGCTGCAGCGGCTCGACCTTCGCCAGCACCGCGGGCGCATCTACCTCTCGGGCGAGCGTCGCGAGCTGGTCGAGGCCAGCCGCGATCGTGGTGCGTTGGGTGGCGATCAGCGTCGCATCCCTGCCGGGAATCGGCTGAGCAGCTTTCAGCGCCTGGAGCGTGCGGCCGCGCTCCATACGGATGGCCAGCAGATCCTTGAGAAGCGTCCGGCTCGCCTCGGTCAGGGCCACCACGCGGTGGCTGCGCTCCGTCTGCACCTGCGCATCACGCAGGGTCGCCACCCCCGAGGCGATCAACATGACGCTCATCGAGAACAGGGTCGCGCACAGGATTTTGCCGATCGTCAGGGTCGTGAGTTCAAATCCGGCGAACGTTAAGGGTTGCCCACGCGACATCGACAATGGTTCCGTCTGGATGTTGATGCTTTGCCGGATAATATTTGCCATTAATTTGGAATAAATCCAAATCTCCACCGGCAGCATAGCCTTTCTGGATCTGATCCATGACGTTTGCAGCTCGAATTTATGACAATCTATATGTGTCTACTTGTTCGAGGGAAGATTGTGTTTCTCGACGGTCGTGAAATACATTGCGGTCAAGTCCGATGACGGCGGTGCTGCCATCCGCATCCATTACCTTGAAATCTGATTCCCTCATCACGGCGAGTGTCATGAACGAAGGCTCGGTTTCGTGCAGCCTGCGTCGTGTGGCGATCGCTGCTGCGAAGCCCGACCCTGCTTTAGAACAGCGCGAGCTGCGCCCCCGGCTTGCGGAAGGCGGCCGTGTTCAGTGCCATCCGCCCGAAGGCGAAGCCAAGCCGGCCGCCGGCGATGCGGACCCGCTGGCCGATCAGTTCGGCGTAGGGCCCCTCTCCGCGGAAGCGATGGCCGAAGCGCGGATCATTCTCACGCCCGCCCCTTGCCTGCGCCAGCAGCGCGAAGGCCCGGGCCTGGCATTCGGGATAGTGTTCGGCGAACCAGTCGGCCACAAGGTCGGCAACCTCGCCCGGCAGCCGCAGCAGGGCATGGCCGATGCGGCTCGCGCCGTTTTCTCGGGCTTTCGCCAGGATTGCCTCAATCTCGTGATCGGTCAGCCCCGGGATGATCGGCGAGACGTTGACCATCACGGGCACGCCCGCCTCGCTGAGGCGCCGCATTGCGGCGAGCCGCTTCTCCGGCCGCGGTGCTCTCGGGTCGAGCAGGCGAGCGAGACGTGGGTCCAGCGTCGGCAGCGAGATGGCCACGAGAACGAGGTTCTCTGCGGCCATCTCGGCCAAGATGTCGAGGTCGCGCAGCACGAGGTCGGACTTGGTGGTGACGGCGACGGGATGGCGCGCCGCCCGCAGCACCTCCAACACCGCACGGGTGATGCCGTGCTCCCGCTCCACCGGCTGGTAGGGATCGGTGGCGGTACCGAGGGCGATCGTTTCCGGCTGGTAGCCTGGGGCTGCGATCTCGCGCTTCAGGAGCTGGGCAGCATCGGGCTTTGCGAAGATCCGCGATTCGAAGTCGAGCCCCGGCGACAGTCCCAGCCAGGCATGGGTTGGGCGCGCATAGCAGTAGATGCAGCCGTGCTCGCAGCCGCGATACGGGTTGACCGACCGGTCGAACGGGATGTCCGGCGAGCTGTTGCGGGCAATCATCCGCCCTGCACGCTCGAGGGTGACCTGCGTGCGCAGGGGAGCGATCGCATCGGTCTCCCAATCGCCGTCCTGAAAATTCTCGCGCTTGGCCGTTTCGTAGCGGCTTGTTGGGTTGGCTGTGGCGCCGCGTCCGCGCCGGGCTTCCGGGGACCGCGTGCTCGAACCGAGGCGCATGGGAAACCTGGGGGTGGATCCATCCCGACTCGCCGCCATCGTGCTCCACCCTGTGGTTTGCTTGGAACATAGCGCGAACGGACCGAAGGCCAGCGCCTCAATTTCAGGCAAACGCAACTGCTTCCCGGCTTCGATAACCTCCAGCCTCTCCGGGATGCCTACCCACCGGTTTACCGCCGCGCAAAATCGTCTATGGGCGCGGTCATGCTCTCTGCGGTGACCTATCTGGCCGACCCGGCCGATCCGGACGCGATCGATCGCCTGGCCGACACGCTCAGCGTTCTCGTATCCGGTGTAGCCGGTGGCCTGGTCGGGGATGCTGTCATCGTAACCGACGAGGAGAGCGAGGCGGCGTCGGCCATCGCGGACGCCACCGGGGCGACCCTCGTCCTCCACCGGAGCGGAAGCCCCTATGCGGCAGGTGCTGCGGAAGCGCGGCGTGACTGGGTGCTGTGCCTAGAGGCCGGGGACGTTCCGGCCGAGGGTTGGATCCGCACCCTCGATCGCTTCGTCAACACCGCCCGGCCGGAGACCGGGCTTGGAAGGCTGCACCGCCCGGCCACGGGCTGGAGGGGCCGTCTCGTTGGCCGGGTCGAGTCCGTAACCGGCGCAAGGCGGGCCAGGGCCGGCGACGTGGTGCGACGGGAGGCGCTGCGGGCGGGCGCCGTGTTTGCGCCGCGCCTCAAGGTCCGGCCGCTGATCGCCCGCATCGACAGGCCCTAATCGACAGATTGTCGCAGCTCGACTTAGTGGTATCGGCTAAACATCAGCCGAAATTACTGGCGCTATGGCAGAAAAATTGCTGAATTGGAGGTTATAGCTGAGCGCCGCACCGCGGCGCGGCGAGGAAGGATGCGCCGATGGACTCCTCAGGCCTGATGGGGCGGAAGTCCGTCGACGATATTCTGGAAAGCGGCGAGGGGGAGGAGCAGCTCTCGAAATCCCTTGGCGCTCTGTCGATCACAGCCATGGGCGTCGGGGCGATCATCGGCGCCGGCATCTTCGTGCTCACGGGCACGGCGGCGGCGCAATATGCGGGCCCGGGCATCATGCTGTCCTTCGTGCTCGGCGGCATCGCCTGCGCATTCGTCGGCCTGTGCTACTCCGAGATGGCCGCGCTGATCCCGGTGGCCGGATCGAGCTACACCTACACCTACGCGACGTTGGGCGAGTTCTTCGCCTGGCTGATCGGCTGGGACCTGATCCTCGAATACGCCATGGGCGCGGCCACCGTGGCGGTGGGATGGTCGGGTTACGTCACGAGCCTGCTGAAGGATGTGGGCATCGCAATTCCGGCCCGGTTCGCGCACGCGCCGGGCACGGCGATCGACGGCGGCGGCACCGCCCTGTTCAATCTGCCGGCGGTGGTGATCGTCGCCCTGATCACGCTCCTGTTGATGCGCGGCACCAAGGAATCGGCGCGGTTCAACAACATCATGGTGGCGGTCAAGCTCACCGTGGTGGTCGCCTTCATCGCGCTCGGCTGGGGCCATGTCGATACGGCGCATTGGAGCCCGCTGATCCCGCCGAACGAGGGCACCTTCGGGCAATACGGCTACAGCGGCATCCTGCGCGGCGCCGGCGTGGTGTTCTTCGCCTTCATCGGTTTCGACGCAGTCTCCACCGCCGCTCAGGAAGCCCGCAAGCCGCAGAAGGACATGCCGATCGGCATCCTCGGCTCGCTCGCCGTCTGCACAATCCTGTACGTGCTCGTGGCCGCGGTTCTGACCGGCCTAGTGCCGTACAAGGAGCTGAACGTCCCGGATCCGATCGCCAAAGGCGTTGATGTGATCGGCATTGGCTGGTTCTCCCTGCTGATCAAGCTGGGGGCCCTCACCGGGCTGACGACGGTGATCCTGGTGTTGCTCTACGGCCAGAGCCGGATATTCTTCACCATGGCCAATGATGGGCTGCTGCCGAAGCTGTTCGCCCATGTCCACCCGACCTACCAGACGCCCTATCGCAGCCAAGCCCTGATCGGAGGGGTGGTCGCCCTGGTGGCGGCGCTGGTACCGATCAATATCCTCGGCGAGATGGTGAGCATCGGGACGCTGGCCGCCTTCATCCTGGTCTGCGGCGCGGTGATCCATCTGCGCCGCACCGACCGCCACATGAAGCGCCCATTCCGGGTGCCGGCCGTGCCGGTGGTGCCGATCCTGGGGATCCTGTTCTGTCTGCTGCTGATGGCCGGCCTGCCCCTCGACACTTGGCTGCGCCTGGTGATCTGGATGGCGATCGGTCTGGTCGTGTATTTTTTCTACGGCCGCAGGCACTCGGTCCTGCGGCGCAAGCAGGGCAACGCGATCACGCCGTGACGCTCGCCCCGCGGCGCAGATGTTCGTCGAGCCGCGGCATGATCTCGACGAAGTTGCAGGGGCGGTGCCGGTAGTCGAGCTGCTGGGCCAGGATACCGTCCCAGGCGTCGCGGCACGCCCCCGGCGAGCCCGGCAGCACGAACACGTAGGTCGCCTGCGCGACCCCGGCGGTGGCCCGGGATTGCAGGGTCGAGGTGCCGATCTTGTCGTACGAGATTCGGTGGAACACCGCGGAAAAACCGTCCATCCGTTTCTCGAACAGCGGCTCCAGCGCCTCCGGC
This sequence comes from Methylobacterium sp. J-001, assembly GCF_022829565.1. Lineage (NCBI taxonomy): Bacteria > Pseudomonadati > Pseudomonadota > Alphaproteobacteria > Hyphomicrobiales > Methylobacteriaceae > Methylobacterium > Methylobacterium sp. J-001. The sequence goes on along the minus strand of NZ_JAKSYN010000067.1, from coordinate 70,464 downwards.
GTGACATCGCGGCCGGTGAAGCCGGTGCCTCCGGTGGTGATCACCACGTCCACCGCCGGGTCGCGTAGCCACCCTTGGACCTGCTGGCGGATCGCCGGGATCTCGTCCGGCACGATGGCCCGGGCGGCCAGCCGATGGCCGGCTTCGGTGAGGCGCTGGCTCAGAGTGTCGCCCGACCGGTCATCCGCAATCTGCCGTGTGTCCGAGACAGTGAGCACTGCGATTCCCAGGGGAATGAAGGCGCGGGCATCGGGCTGATCGGGCATCGTGGGGCCTCTCCGGAACAGACCGCCGATATGGGTTGCCGGTCCTCCTTTGTCGCCCCCTGATGGCTGGGCCGCCCCTTGCAGCGCGCCACGAACTCAGGCCTGATCGATCAAGCCAATCAGAGATTTCGACACCATGCACATGTACGGCAACTGGCGCTCGGCCGCCGCCTTCCGGGTCCGGATCGCCCTGAAGCTGAAGGGCATCGCCTATGAGGAGACCTTCATCGATCTCGATGCCGGCGACCAGCACAAGCCGGAGTTCCGCACGATCAACCCGCAGGGTGCGGTGCCGGCCCTGTTCGACGGCGACGGGCCGCCATTGACCCAATCCCTGGCGATCCTCGACTATCTGGAGGAGACCCGAGGCGGCGTACGCCTTCTACCCGAGGAGCCACGAGCGCGGGCTCGCGCGCGCTCGCTCGCTCAAGTCGTCGCCTGCGATACGCACCCGCTTTACGTGCCACGGGTGCGGACATTCCTGATGGAGGAATACGGGCTGCCCCGGGACCGGATGCTGGCCTTCCTGCGCAACGCGTTCGACACTGGGCTGCGGACCCTGGAGACCCGGCTCGCTACCGAGCCGGGAACCGGCCGTTTCTGCCAGGGCGACGCGGTGAGCCACGCCGACCTCTGCCTCGTCAGCCTCTGGGTCGGGACCGGCATCTTCGGAATTGACACGGCGGCCTACCCGACGGTCGCCCGAATCGCCGAGGCCTGCCTCGCCCTGCCGGAAGTCGCCGAGGCCCATCCCCTGCGCCAGCCCGGCGCCCCCGCGGCCTGAGGCCGAGGCGGCTTTCCCACATGCAACGGTCGCGCGTGCTCTCGTCGCGCGGGCGCGGATGGGACGTGCTCTTGGCAGGCAGATGTGGCAAGCGGACGTCCAAGGCGTTTAATCCGGCCGGGGCGTCAATCCAGGCCCGTGGGAAGAAAGGGTGTCGATGGTACCCGTCGAGAACGAGTCCGGCCTGCATCGCGTCGTTGTGGTCGGCGGCGGGGCCGCCGGGCTCCAGTTGGTGACGAAGCTCGGCGACAAGCTCGGGCGCGGTAAGCGTGCGCATATCACGCTGGTCGACCGGGCCCGCACGCATATCTGGAAGCCGCTGCTGCACGAGGTTGCGGCCGGCAGCCTGGATATCGGCCATCACGCCGTCGATTACCTGCACCACGCCCACAAGCACGGGTTCCGCTACCGGATCGGCAGCATGACCGGGCTCGACCGGGAGGCCCGCACGATCCGGCTCGCCGCGAGCCACGACCCAGAGGGGCGCGAGGTCACGCCGGAGCGCTCGGTGCCCTACGACACCCTGGTGATGGCGGTGGGTTCGACGACCAACGATTTCGGGACGCCCGGGGTCGCCGAGCATGCCATCGCGCTCGACACCCAGGATCAGGCGGTGCGCTTCCACCAGCGTCTCGTCAACGCATCCCTGCGGGCGCACACCCAAGCCGGTCCGGTCCGGCCCGGACAGCTCCATGTCACCGTGATCGGCGCCGGCGCCACCGGCACCGAGCTCGCCGCCGAGTTGCACCGGACTTTCCGTCACGTGGTCTCCACCGGGCTCGATCGGATCGACCCGAGCAAGGACATCCGCATCACCCTGGTCGAGGCGGCCGACCGGATCCTGCCGGCGGTGCCGCAGCGCCTCTCCGCCGAGGTGATGCAGCTGCTGCACAAGATCGGCGTCGACGTCCGCGTTCAGGCGCGGGTGACCGAGGTGCGGGCCGACGGCGTGCAACTTGCTGACGGCACCTTCATCCCGTCGGAACTGGTGGTCTGGGCGGCCGGCGTGAAGGCGCCGCCCTTCCTGCAGGGCATCGGCGGCCTGGAGACCACGCGGACCAACCAGCTCGTGGTCACTCCGACCCTGCAGACCACCCGCGATCCCGATATCTTCGCGATGGGCGACTGCGCCTACCTGGTCGAGGCCGGCTCGGACAGGCCGGTGCCGCCCCGAGCCCAGGCGGCCCATCAGCAGGCCAGCCACCTGATCGTCCAGATTCAGGCCAAGATCGACGGCAAGCCCCTGAAGCCGTTCAAATACAAGGATTTCGGTTCGCTGGTCTCGCTCGGCGAGTACTCGACCGTGGGCAGCCTGATGGGCTTCGTCCGGGGCAAGAACATGCTCATCGCCGGGCTGTTCGCCCGGATGATGTACCGCTCGCTCTACAAGATGCACGAGCGGGCGCTCCACGGCAGCGTCAAGACCGCGCTCGACGCCCTGGCCCGGGCGCTCACCCGCCAGACCGAGTCGCGGGTGAAGCTGCACTGATACTCAACCGGCACCCCGACGACACGGGGGCCGCAACAGGGAGGATGACGGCATGATCCTGGTCAGCGTGATGTATCCGGCCGGCCCGAATTTCGACATGGCCTACTATCTGGGGCAGCACATGCCGCTGGTGCGCGAGCGCTGGTCGGCTCTGGGCCTCCACGACGCGAAGGTGGTCAAGGGCGCCGGCACGCCGGATGGCGGTCCGGCCCCGTTCCAGGTCATGGCGCTGCTGACCTTCGAATCCGTCGATGCCTTCAAGAAGGCTGCTTCCGCCCACGGCGAGGAGATCTTCGCCGACATCCCGAACTTCACCACGGCGCAGGCCCAGGTGCAGATCAACGACTTCGCGGAGAGCCCGTGATCGATATCGTCAAGGCGGTGCAGCAGGCCGATCCGAGCCTCGGCACCTACGTGGTCGTGCTGCGCGCCGATGCCCGGGCCCTCGACGGGCCCGACCGCTTCACCCCCGACGCGCAGGCCTGGATCGAGGCGAACGCCCCCGGCGGTCGCCTCGCCCGGGTCCGCGTGCTGCTCGCCCCCTATCCGGGGGCGATTCCCGCCGAACGCGACGTGACCGTGGCGGCCTTCACGGATGCGCGCCAGCTCGCCGCCTTCGCCACGACCTGGACCGGCGATCCTCTGCCGGAGGCGGAGGAGCCGTAAAGCCGCGTCAGGCTGCCCGCAGCTGGCGGATCGCCCGGAGGGCCGTCGCGCGCTGCACCTCCAGGCGGCGGATCAGCGGAAGGAGGTCGGCGCCCGCATGGGCGGCGGCCTCGACCTCGCGGCACAAACTCGACAGCCCGACGAAGCCCAGGAGCCCGGCCGCCGCCACCATGGCGTGGGCATCGTGGGCGATCTGAAGGCGGTCGGTCTCGCTCGGACGAAATCGCTCGGACAGCTCATTGGCGAGCAAATCCAGCAGTGCGCCGACTTGGTCCGTGCCGAAATTCGTTTCCATATCGGTGAGCACGGCGGCATCGAGCACTGCGGGGTCGACCGGCGTGGTGCGCAGCGGCGCGTCCTGGCGCGCCGGCCGGCGCGCGCCGGGGGCGGTCCAGCGGCTGATCGTGGCGAACAGGTCGGCCCGGCGGAACGGCTTGCCGACATGGTCGTCCATCCCGGCCTCGCGCAGTTCTGCGACCTGATCGGGCAGCACGTTCGCGGTCATCGCCACGATCGGGACGTCGCAGGCAGGTGGTGCGAGGGCCCGGATCCGCCGCGTTGCAGTGAGCCCGTCGACGCCCGGCATCTGCACGTCCATCAGCACGAGGTCGTAAGGACGCCCCTCGGCCACCGAGAGGCCCACGGCGGCGATCGCCTCCCCACCGTCCCCGGCCACCTCCACGGTATAGCCCTGTGATTCGAGGACCGCGCAGGCAAGTTCCTGATTGAGCGGCACATCCTCGACCAGGAGCAACCGCAGAGGCGGCCCAGCCGGGACCACACGCGCCGCCTTGGCCGGTGGCGGAGGGGAGGGCGCTGTCCCGAGGCGGAGCGCATCGATGGCCTCGGTGCTGCGCGGCAGTACCAGGCGGAACCAGAAGGTCGAGCCCTCCCCCTCGCGGCTTTCCAGACCGATCTCGCCGCCCATAAGCGTGACGAGGTGCCGGGAGATCGCGAGGCCGAGGCCGGTGCCGCCGAATCGCCGGCTGATCGAGCCGTCGACCTGGCTGAAACGCTTGAACAGGCGCTCCTGCTGGGCTGGCGCGATGCCGATCCCGGTATCGGTGACGGCGAAGCGGACCACATCGCCGGGGCCCCCATCCGGTGCCACGCCCTCGCCCTCCCGCTGGACCGTGACGGTGACGGAGCCTTCGGGCGTGAACTTCACGGCGTTGTTGAGCAGGTTGAGCAACACCTGCCGCAGGCGGCCCGGATCGCCTACCACCACGCTCGGGAGCGCCGGGTCGATCTGCGCGTCGATCCGAAGCCCGCTTCGGAGCGCGCTGCCCCGCACGATCGAGACCGTGCTGTCCACGATCGCCACCAGTGGGAAGCCGACCGGGTCGAGGGTCAGCTCGCCGGCCTCGATCTTCGAGAAATCGAGGATGTCGTTGACCACGGTGAGAAGGGCCGCCCCCGAGCTGTGGATCAACTCGAGGCGGCGCCGATCCTCGTCCTGGATGGCGCTCTCGTGGAGGAGCAGGTCGGCGTAGCCGAGGATGCCATTCAGCGGAGTGCGAATCTCGTGGCTCATCGCGGCCAGGAACTCGCTCTTGGCCGCACTGGCCCGCTCGGCTTCCGCCCGCGCTGCCTCCGCATCCCGGGTCGCCTCCCGCAGGGCCGCCTCTGCCGCTTTGCGGTCGGTGATGTCGAGATGCAGGCCGACCATGCGCTGGGGCTGGCCCTCGGGCCCGAACTGCGTGCGCCCGCGCGCATAGATCCAGCGCTCGCCCACCCGGAACTCAGCCACGAAGGCGGACGAGCTTTCCACCGCCCGCCGGATCTCGTTCCAGACGTCGCCGGCATCCTCGGGATGCAGAAGTGCGGTCCAGGCCGCTGCGGTCATCGTATGGGCTCGGCCGGTATCCGGCAGACCGTGCATGCGCGCGCTCTCGAGGCTCAGGGTGGCGAACCCCGTGCGCATGTCCCAGTCCCAGGTGCCGGCATCGGCTGCATCGAGGGCGATGCCTAAGAGCCCACGCGCCTCCTCAACGGCGAGCCGCGCCGTGACGATGTCGTCGACATCGAGCGCGGTACCGAGCCATTCCACAACGGTGCCGTCCTCGGGATCGAGGTAGATCGGGATCAGCGAGATCTTGTGCCACCGGTAGACGCCGTCATGGCGCCGGATCCGCCATTGGCCGGTATAGCCGATCCCGGTCTCGATCGCCTCGCGCCACGCCGCCTCCATGGCAGCCGCATCGTCCGGGTGGTTGCGGGCGAGGCGGTCGGCCCGATCGAGCCCGATCGGTCCATAATAGGCTTGGAACTGGGCGTTGGCGTAGGTCGCCTGTCCGTCACCGACCCGCATGGTCCAGATCAAGAGCGGCAAGGTCTCGGCCAAACCACGGTAGCGCAACTCACTGCGGCGGACCCCATCCTCGGCGCGCCGCCGTTCGGTCACGTCGATGAGTACCCCGATGAGCCCGGTCACCGCGCTCTCGCCGCGGCATACGCCGCGCACGACTACGTCGCGGATCTCGCCGTCCGGTCGCAACAGCCGCGTCTCGAAATCGAAACTCGCACCGCTGGCGATGGCGTCCGCGACGATCCCCTCCAGCCGCGCCCGGTCGTCGGGGTGATAGATCTGCGAAAATTCGGAGAGCGCCGGCGCCGGTCCTCGGGGATCGCGGCCGGCGATCTCGTAGAGGCTCTCCGACCAGACCGGCTGCCCGTCGGCGAGATCCACGCGCCAGTTGCCGACGCTGGCGAGCTGCTCAGCCATGGTAAGCTGATGGTTCGCCGCCGCCTGGGCCTCGGACCGCGCGTTGATCTCGCGATGCTGCTCCCGAATCAGGGCTTCGCGGATCGCGGCCTGCGCGATCTCGTGGCTCCGCTTGGCATTGGCCTCGGTCAGCCGCAGATGGGCGATTACGATCTCGGAGAGGTCGCGGAACGCCGCCGCATCTGCCTCCGAAAGCCCCTCCCGGGGCTCCGGGTCGATGAGGCAGAAGGTGCCGATCCGGATCCCCGGCGTCAGGCTGAGGGGGATGCCGGCGTAGAATCGGAACCCGTTCGGCGCGGCGACCCCGGGCAGTTTACGAAAGCGCGGATCGGCCCGTGTGTCGGGCACCACCAGCATGGCATCGCTGCGGATCGTGTGATCGCACAAGCCGAGCTCCCGCGGGCTTGTGGTCAGCACATCGATGCACGGGGTCTTCAACCAGAGCTGGGTGTCGTCGACGAATCCCACGAAGGCGCTGCGCACGCCGAACAGCCGGCGGGCGGTACGGCACACGGCGTCGAAATGCGGCTCGGTCGGCGTGCCGACGATGCCCAGGGCGTCCAGGGCCGCGAGCCGCGCCGCTTCATCGTTCGCGTGTGCTCTCACCGACCGCCTCCGGGAGCGGATCTGCCGTTTGGCGATCGCCAGCGTCCTCGCAGGAGCGATGACCCGGCCGCGGCCGCGTTTCAAGCGGGCTTGGCGCCGCGCGCGATAACGTTGGCATCACGCGGGCTCCCGATGTCGCCGATCCGGGGCATGCGCAGCCGGGCCGCCTCCAGCGCCCAGACCATGCCGAGCATCATGTAGACGTGGCGCCATTTCTCGATGTCGATCTGGAACGCCTGCAGGAAGAACATCAGGAGTGCCGGCCAGACGATCTGGGCATGCGCCCGGAACGGCGAGGGCCGCGCCAGCAGGCGGAAGCCGACGAAGCTCGTGACCACCACGAGGCCGATGAACACCACGCCGCCGAGCCAGCCGCCATTGGCGAAGGAGCCGATATAGGAATTGTGCGGCTCCAGCCCGAAGACGAGGCGCCAGTGCATCGGCCCCATGCCGAACGGGCGCTCCAGCAGCATCGCCAGGCCCCGGACCTGATTGCCGAAGCGGCCGGTCTCGCCCTGGTCATAGTCCTGGGTCAGGGCCGCCCGGGTCTCGAACATCTTATGCACGTGCTCGACCGACAGGAGGCCGATCACCGCGATCGTGCCGAGCACCAATGTGGCCAGCGTCAGGAGCACGATGCGGCGGCGCAGGCGGATCGAGCCGCTGCCGGCGTAGACGGAGCCGACCATCAGCAGAACGGCTACGACGCTGCCGCCCCAGGACCCGCGCGAGAACGACAGGAAGATGCCGGCCATGATGATCAGCAGGCCGGCGAGCGACACCAGCGGGCGGCGGGTCGAGCCGGTCAGCAGCCCGTGCATCAGGTAGAGGGCACCGAGGGTCAGGAACGAGCCGAACACGTTCGGATCCTGGAAGGTGCCCGAGGCCCGATCGTACTTGTAGAACAGGTCCTCGATCCCGAGCCATTGCAGGTAACCGACGATGCCGAGGGCCGCCGAGAACACGCAGCTCACTGTATAGGCCTTGAGCGCCAGCTCCATCCGGGCGTGCGTGTTTTCCGAGAAGAACATCGCGAAGAACAGGCAGGTGACCACGAGGTAGATCAGCTGGATCGTCCAAGTGACCGGAAACTCTTCGTTTAAATACGGGAACAGGGCGATGACGATCGCACCCAGGTAGAGCAGGAGGAGCGCCAAGAGCGGCACCGCCCCCCGGTGCAGGCGCACGCCGAGACAGAGCCACAGCAGGATCGTCGGGATCGCCACCGCGTCGTAGGGCGAGGTTTCCGAGAACGCGAAGCAGGCGAAGAAGATGAAGGCGGCAAACAGCCCCTTGGCGAGCGTGTGGATGACCCCGATGAGCGGGATCCCGGCGGCGAATCCCGCCGGGGCCGGAATGCCGGGCGCTGCTGCGTGAGCCATGGATACGCGGACTCCGCGGGCCGGTTACGCAGGCCCGCAAGACGGAGTCCATGACATCCAATGGTTGAGAATCGGCTTCGCGTCGCGCCGGCTCCTAAAGTCCTAGATGCGGCAGCCTTCGAACCCCTCGCGGATCGCCACCGGGTCGAGGTTGCGGCCGATGAACACCACCCGGGAGATCCGCTTTTCGTCCGGGCGCCAATCGCCCTGGACGTCGCCGTCGAGGATCATGTGCACGCCCTGGAAGACGAAGCGCTTCGGCTCGTTCGGGAAGGCGACGATGCCCTTGCAGCGCAGGATGTCGGGTCCTTGCACCTGGGTGAGGTTCGAGATCCACGGCATGAACTTCTCCGGATCGACCTCGCCATCGATCCGGGCCGAAATCGACTGGATCTCAGAATCGTGATGGTGATGGTGACCCTCCTCCAGAAATTCCGGCTCGATCTCGAGGATGCGATCCAGGTCGAAGGCGTTGCGCTCGAGCACGGCCTCCAGAGGCACGGCGCAGTTCTGGGTGCGGTGGAGCGTGGCGAGCGGGTTGATGCCGCGGATCTGGGCCTCGACCCGGTCGAGGTCGGCCGGCGAAACGAGGTCGCTCTTGTTGAGCAGGATCACGTCCGCGAAGGCGATCTGATTCTTCGCTTCTGGCGCGTCTTTCAGACGGTCGGACAGCCATTTGGCGTCGGCCACCGTCACCACGGCGTCGAGGCGGGCGGCGTCGCCGACATCCTGGTCGACGAAGAAGGTCTGGGCGACGGGAGCCGGGTCCGCCAGCCCCGTGGTCTCCACGATGATCGCGTCGAACTTGCCCCGGCGCTTCACCAATCCGTCCATGATCCGGATCAGGTCGCCGCGCACCGTGCAGCAGACGCAGCCGTTGTTCATCTCGAACACTTCCTCGTCGGCGCCGACGACAAGGTCGTTGTCGATTCCGATCTCGCCGAACTCATTGACGATCACGGCGTAGCGCTTGCCATGATTTTCAGTGAGGATCCGGTTGAGCAGCGTGGTCTTGCCGGCGCCGAGATAGCCGGTCAGCACGGTCACCGGAATCTTGCCGGTGGTCGAACCTGATGGGGCGGAAGCAGAACTCATGTCGGTCATGGCGGATTCTTCGATCGGATCTGCGGGATGGGTCGGGCTGCTGGCCCGCGAGCGTTGTCATATTGTAACAAATCCCGGCGAAGGAAGACGGAGCCACACGGTTTCGCGACCCGGCCCCCCGATCGATTGCGGATCAGCCAAGCTTTGCTCTAGGCACGTGGTGCAATCCGGCTTCGCCCGGACGGCACGCCTCGACAAGCGACCCCGATCACCATGAAACGGCCGGGGTCTGGGGCGAAGCCCGTCCTCGTCAGCCATCCCGGTTCCTCGCCCGGCCCTAGAAGACCAACCGCATGGACGCCCGCAATCCGCTCGAACAGGATGAGGCCCGCGCCGCGTCCGCGCGCAGGCGCCGCGCGCCGTGGCCCCTCATCATCCTCCTGCTGGTTGCGATCGCAGGCGGCCTGGCGCTGGCCGTCTCGGACCGCGCCCGCGAAGCGGCCTCGGGCGTTGTCGCCGGACTGTTCGGATCGGGCAACCCGGATGCGGGGATCGAGGCTGAGAAGGCCGGCACGGTCGAGCGGGTGTTCCGCCCGACCAAGGAGCAGCGCGCCGCGTTCGAGATCCTGCCGGTGGCCACCCAGGTGTTCCGCCCAGAGGGTTCCGCCGAGGGGCGCATCGCGCTCAACGACGACGACAACGTGCCGGTGGTCTCGCCCTATTCGGGCCGGGTGACCAAGGTTCTGGCCCGGGCAGGCGACGACGTGAAGGCCGGCGACGTGCTGCTGACCCTGGAGGCCACCGACATGGTCCAGGCGCAGAACGACTACCAGGCGGCACTGAACAACTTGCAGAAGCAGCAGGCCCTGCTGAAGCTCGACCAGACCATCGCGGCGCGCCAGCAGGAGCTGTTCCAGGCCCACGCGGTGGCGCTGAAGGACTACCAGTCGGCGCAGAACGACGTCATCGCCGCGCAGAGCGATCTCAAAACCGCGGAGGCGGCCCTCGACGCCGTGAAGAACCGGCTGCGGCTCCTGGGCAAGTCCGATGCCGAGATTGCCGCCTACGAGAAGAACGGCCGCCTGAGCCCCGAGACCCAGATCCGAGCGCCGATCGCCGGCACGATCGTCCAGCGGAAGGTAGGGACCGGACAGTACCTCTCCGCCTCCAGCGATCCGGTCTTCGTGATCGGCGACCTGTCCACGGTCTGGCTCGTCGCCAACGTGCGCGAGAGTGAGATCCCGAAGATCCGCATCGGCCAGGAGGTCGAGGCGAAGGTGGCGGGCTTCGGGGCGCGGGTGTTCAAGGCCCGGGTCAACTACATGGCCGCGAGCCTCGACCCGGCCACGCGGCGCCTCGCCGTGCGCAGCGAAGTCGACAACCCCGACCGGGTGCTGCGTCCGGAGATGTTTGCCACCTTTACGATCATCACCGGCAAGGGCGAGCCGAGCCCGAGCGTGCCGGTCGCCGCGATCGTGTACGAGGGCGATCGTACCCATGTCTGGGTGGCCCGCCAGGACGGCGCCGTGGAGGCGCGGGACATCAAGCTCGGCGTCATCAACGGCGACAACGCGCAGGTCGTCGACGGCCTGCACGCGGGTGACCAGATCGTGACCCGGGGGGCCCTGTTCATCGACCGGGCAGCCACCGGCGACAAGGCGTCCTGAGCGGGAACCGGGGCGATGAACAGTCTGATCGTCTTCTCGCTGCGCCAGCGCGTGCTGGTGGTGCTGCTGTTCGTGGTGATGCTCGGCATCGGCTACGGCGCCTATACCCAGCTCAACATCGAGGCGTACCCCGATCCGGTGCCGCCGCTGGTCGACGTGATCACCCAGAATCCGGGGCAATCCGCCGACGAGATCGAGCGCTACATCACCATTCCGCTGGAGGTGGCGCTCGCCGGCATCCCGAACGCCCAGGTGGTGCGCACGATCTCGCTGTTCGGCCTGTCCGACGTCAAGGTCCAGTTCAACTACGAATACACGTACGAGCAGGCGCTGCAGCGGGTGCTCAACCGCCTGTCGCAGGCGCCGGCCCTGCCCAACGGCGCCACGCCGCAGATCTCGCCGACGAGCCCGGTGGGCGAGATCATGCGCTACAAGCTGGTCGGGCCGGCGGGCTACTCGCCCATGGACATGAAGACCCTGCAGGACTGGGTGCTGCAGCGCCGGTTCAAGGCGATCCCCGGCGTCACCGACGTGACCGCCTTCGGCGGCAAGGCCAAGGAATACGAGGTCGCGGTCGACCTGAACCGCCTCCAGGCCCAGGGCCTGACCCTGGTCCAACTGACCACCGCGCTGAACAACGCCTCGATCAACGTCGGCGGCCAGACCCTGAATGTCGGCCAGCAATCCGCGGTGGTGCGCGGCATCGGCCTGATCCGCGACATGGACGACATCCGGGACACGATGATCAGCCTCGTCAACGGCACGCCGGTGCTGGTGCGGGACGTGGCGGAGGTGCGCGTGTCGAACGCGCCGCGCCTGGGCATCGTCGGCCACGACGATCAGTCCGACGTGGTCGAGGGCATCGTGCTGATGAGCCGCGGCGGCCAGAGCCTCCCGACGCTGCAGCGCGTCGAGGCCGAGATCGACAAGATCAACAACTCGACGATCCTGCCGCCCGATGTGAAGATCGAGCGGATCTACGACCGCTCGGGCCTGATCCACACCACGACCCACACGGTGATGCACAACCTCGTCTTCGGGGTGGTGCTGGTGTTCATCGTGCAGTGGCTGTTCCTCGGGTCCCTCACCAGCGCGATCATCGTCGCGGCCACGATCCCGTTCGCGCTGGGCTTTGCGATCCTGATCCTCGTGGTACGGGGCGATTCCGCCAACCTCCTGTCGCTCGGCGCCATCGATTTCGGCCTGATCGTCGACGCCACCGTGATCATGGTCGAGAACGTGTTCCGGCACCTCGCCGAGCCCGAGCATTCCGAGGGTCAGAAGGCGCCGGGGGGACTTGATGGGCGGCTCGGCATCATCGCCATCGCGGGCGTCGAGGTGAACCGGGCGATCTTCTTCTCGGCGATCATCATCATCGTCGGCTTCCTCCCGCTGTTCACGATGAGCGGTGTCGAGGGTCACATCTTCGGGCCGATGGCCAAGACCTACGCCTACGCGCTGGTCGGCGGCCTGCTGGCGACCTTCACGGTCTCGCCCGCCCTCTCGGCGCTGATCCTGCCCAGGAAGCTCGAAGAGCGCGATACGCTGATCGTGCGGTTCCTCCGCGCCGGGCATGAGCGCATCCTGGCCTTCGGTCTCAAGAACCGGGTGCTGGCGCTCTCGGTGATGCTGGTGGTGCTGCTGGCCTCCGGGCTGGCGGCCCGAAACCTCGGCCTGGAATTCCTGCCCCGCCTCGAAGAAGGCAACCTCTACGTGCGCGGGACCATGCCGTCCTCGATCTCGCTGGAGGCCGGCAACGCCTATGTCCAGCGCCTGCGCAAGATCTTCCAGGAGGTCCCGGAGGTCGTCACGGTGATCTCGCACCAGGGCCGGCCCAACGACGGCACCGATGCCACCGGGTTCTTCAACGTCGAGATCCTGGCGCCCCTGAAGCCCATCGACCAGTGGCGCAAGGGCCTCGACAAGGATACGCTCATCCACGACCTGAGCAAGAAGCTGGAGGCTGAGTTTCCGGGTATCGAGTTCAACTTCTCGCAATATATCGAGGACAACGTCCAAGAGGCGGCCTCGGGCGTGAAGGGCGAGAACTCGGTCAAGATCTACGGCAGCGATCTCGCCCAGCTCACCAAGACTGCCAACGCGGTCAAGGCGGCGCTTGGCACCGTACCCGGCATCACGGATTTGGCGGTGTTCGAATCCCTCGGCCAGCCGACCGTGCGGATCGACGTCGATCGCCACAAGGCGGCCCGCTACGGCCTGTCGATCGGCGACGTGAACACCACGATCCAGGCGGCGATCGGCGGCCAGACCGCTGGCGACCTCTACGAGTACGGGTCGGACCGCCACTTCTCCATGCGGGTGCGGCTGGCCAAGGAGTACCGCTCGTCGCTGGCCGGCATCCGCAACATCGCGGTCGGCGCGCAGAACCCCAATGGGGGCGTGATCCAGGTGCCCCTCTCCGAGATCGCCGACGTGGATCTCGTCTCGGGCGCCTCGTTCATCTACCGCGAGGATCAGGAGCGCTACATCCCGGTGAAGTTCTCCGTGCGCGGGCGCGACCTCGGCAGCGCGGTGATCGAGGCGCAGCGCAAGGTCGCCGACGCGGTGGACCTGCCGCCGGGCTACCGGATGGAGTGGGTCGGCCAGTTCACCAACCTGAAGGACGCCGCGACCCGGCTCAGCCTGGTCGTGCCGGTGACCCTGGTGCTGATCGCACTGCTGCTGTTCATCAATTTCTCGTCGGTGGCGGACATGCTGCTGACGCTCTCCGTGATCCCGATGGCGATGATCGGCGGCATCTTCGCCCTGGCGTTCACCGGCACACCGTTCTCGATCTCGGCGGCGATCGGGTTCATCGCGCTGTTCGGCATCTCGACCATGGAGGGCGTGATCCTCCTGGCCTACTACAATCAGCTCCTGGATGAGGGCTGGCAGCGCAAGGACGCGGTATGGAATGCCGCGATCGTGCGGATGCGGCCGGTGATGATGACCTGCGTGGCTGCCTGCGTCGGCCTGCTGCCGGCGGCGATTTCCACGGGCATCGGCTCGCAGGTGCAGAAGCCGCTGGCCTTGGTGGTGGTCGGCGGCATCATCCTGGCACCCAACCTGATCCTGGTGGTGGTGCCGGTGCTGATCTCGCTGTTCTCGCGGCGGCGTCCGAACCCGAATGGCCGGGCCTTGACTGAGCATCGGGTCGCGGCATGAGCCGAATGAGAGTGGCGCGGACGCGGGGTCGTCACGTGGCCGGACGGCCACAGCACGGCTCCGGTACGCAGGATCGGGGCACCGTCGGATTGACTCGGCCGTCGGCCCGGACGCTCTACCAAGAGAGGGGTTTCGGGGGCATGATGGTGGAGTTGGCGCCGAACCGGTGCGGTCGTGCGGCCGCCATGCTGGCGGCGGCCCTGTCCCTGTCGGCCTGCGCGGTCGGCCCGAATTACGTGCCGCCCGAGGCGCCGCCGGTCGGGCGCTACACCAAGGAGCCTCTGAAGAACCCCTCGGCTGCCGACAACATCCGCACCCGTCAGGGCGGCTCGGCGGACCAGAGCTTCGTCTCCGGCGCGGACATCCCCGGGCAATGGTGGACCCTGTTCCACTCGAAGGCGCTCAACCAGCTGGTCGAGCAGGCGCTGGCCAACAATCCGACCCTGGAGGCGGCGCAGGCTTCCCTGCGGATCGCGCAGCAGAACGTGCTCGCCCAGAAGGGCACGCTCTATCCGAGCCTGACCGCGACCCCGCAGGCGCAGGGCGTCCTGGCCCCAGGCCTCGACCTGCAATCGCCGCTCAACAACCAAACCAACTACCTCTACAGTCTCTACACGCCGCAGGCCGTGGTCGCGTACAATCCCGACGTGTTCGGGGGGAACCGGCGCCAGATCGAGTCGCTGGAGGCCACCACTGAGAACCAGCGCTTCCAGCTGGAAGCGGCCTATCTCAGCCTCACTGCCAACGTGGTCGCCGCCGCCATCCAGGAGGCGGCCCTGCGGGCGCAGATCGACGCCACCCGCAAGGTGATCCAGGCGCAGACCGAAGTGCTGCAGCTGTTCAACAAGCAGCTCTCGCTGGGACAGATCGCCGGGGCCGACGTGGTCCAGCAGCAGGCAGCGCTGGCCCTGTCGCAGCAATTGCTGCCGCCGCTGGAAAAGCAGCTGGCGCAGCAGCGCAACCTCCTCACCGCCCTCGCCGGCCGCCTGCCCTCCGACGAGATCGCGGAGACGTTCCAGCTTTCGGCCCTGCGGCTCCCAACCAAGCTCCCGGTGAGCCTGCCCTCGCGCCTCGTGCAGCAGCGACCCGACGTGAAGGCGGCCGAGGCCCTCGTGCAGCAGGCGAGCGCGAGCGTCGGCGTCGCGGTGGCCAACCGCCTGCCGCAATTCAACTTGACCGCCACCGGCGGCTCCAGTGCCGTGAAGATCGCGCAGGTCGCCAATCCCGGGGCCGCATTCTTCTCGATCATCGGTCAGGCGACGGCGCCGATCTTCGACGCCGGCACGCTGTTCCGGCGCCAGCGGGCGGCGGAAGAGACGCTGACCCAGGCACAGGCGCAGTACAAGGCAACGGTGATCACCGCGTTCCAGAACGTCGCGGACGCGCTGCGGGCACTCCAGGCCGACGCCAAGGCGGTCGCCGCCGCAGAGGCTGCAGTGAGTGCCACCAACCAGAGCCTTGGGTTGATCCGGAAGCAATACACGGCCGGCGCCGTGACCTCGGCCCAGGTGCTGATCGCCCAGCAGGGCTATCTCTCGGCGTTGATCACCTCGGCGGCCGCCCGCGCCACCCAGTACGGCGACAGCGCGGCCCTGTTCGTGGCGCTCGGCGGCGGCTGGTGGAACCGCAACGACGTGGCCCCGCCCCCGCCCGAGACGGATCCGCTGAAGTTCCTGTGAGGCGCGCCCTCGGGCCTCATACATCCATCGCGATGGCGTCCTGCAGCATCTGGTCTGCGGCGCTCATCACCTTGGTGTTGGCCGTGTAGGCCTGCTGGGTCTCGATCATCTTGGAGAACTGGTCCGAGATGCCGGCATTCGACTGCTCGACCGATCCGGCGGCAATGGTCGCGCCCGCGAGCCCGAAGCTCGGCGCGCCGGACCGGCCGTTGGCCACGTAGGTTCCGCCATCGAGGGAGGTCAGGTTGTCCTGCCCGCCGAACTGCGCCAGCGTCAGCGAACCGAGCGCCTGCGTGCTGCCATCGGCGCCTGTGCCGGTCAGCGTGCCCGCGGGCGAGACCGTGAGGCTCGCCAGGGTGTCCGTCCCGGTGGGGACCTGAACCGGCGCAGTCGCCGAGGGGCCGGCGAACAGGTAATAACCCGCGCCGTTGACCAGGTAGCCACTCGAATCCGCCGTGAAGTCGCCGCGTCGCGTGTAGGCGGTCTCACCGGTGAAGCTCGGGCTCTGCGGCGTCCCGGTGTTCGACCGCACCACGAAGTAGCCGTTCCCCGAGATGGCGAGGTTGGTCGACACTCCGGTGGACTGGATCGTCCCCTGAAGCCCAAGGGTGTCGCGCGTGCTGGTCGCGACGCCGCCGCTCGATTGCGCCTTTGCTGTAGTCTGGGCCAGCATGTCGGCGAAGCTCGTCTCCGTGGTCTTGAACCCCGCCGTTTGGGTGTTGGCGATATTCCCGGAGATGTTGTTGAGGGCGTAGGACTGCGCCGACGCGCCCGAGATCGAGTTTGAAAGCGCGTCGTAAAGGCCCATCGGGGTCTCCATGCCCGAGATCAGCCCGGGACTGATCCTGATGCGGTCCATAGGCGCGGAGCGTGGTTAACTCGCGGTGTGTCAGCAAATGTTGCTGTCGGGGCCCTGCGATACGCCGCGACCCGGGGCAGCACGCCTTACGCTCCGATCACACTCATCACGATCTCCCGCCGGTGCGGGCGGTCGCGGTGCTCGATCAGGTAGATCCCCTGCCAAGTGCCCAGAGCCAGCCTGCCTTCGACCAGGGGGATGCTCAAGGCCGAATCCGTGACCAGGGTGCGGATATGCGCCGGCATGTCGTCCGCCCCCTCGGCACCGTGGACGTAAGGGGCGCCGCGTGGGGCGAAGCCGTCGAGCGCGGTCATCAGGTCGGCCTGCACATCCGGGTCGGCATTCTCCTGGATGGTCAGGGATGCCGAGGTGTGCCGACAAAACACCGTGACGAGGCCGTCCCGGATGCCGCTGCCGCGCACGAACTCCGCCACCGCCCCGGTAAAGTCCGTGAAGCCTGGCCCCGGGGTCGCGATGGTCAGGCGGCCGCTCGCGTGCCGCTCCACCGCGCCGGAAGCCAGGAGTTCGACCGAACCGATCCTGCCCTGCCTCATGCATCCGTCTCCGTCAGCGTAGCCCCCGGCGCGACCTCGCGCTCACCGCGGGCCAGGATCCGTTCCAGCACGTCGATCCGGTCGGCCTCCGCGGAGGGCTTGTCCCAGCGGATGCGGCTGACCCTGGGGAAGCGCATCGCCACGCCGGACTTGTGCCGGGTCGAGCGCTGCACGCCCTCGAAGGCGATCTCCAGCACCAAGCCGGCCTCATGCCCGTGGGTGACCTCGCGCACCGGGCCGAACCGCTTGGTGGTGTTGTTGCGAACGTAGCGGTCGAGCTTGGCGAGCTCGGCATCGGTGAAGCCGTGATAGGCCTTGCCCACCGGCACCAGCTCGTCCCCGCCCTCGGGGGCCTCCCGCCAGACCCCGAACGTGTAGTCCGAGTAGAACGACGAGCGTTTCCCGTGGCCGCGTTGGGCGTACATCATCACGGCGTCGACGATGTGGGGCTCACGCTTCCACTTCCACCAGGGGCCCTTGGGACGGCCCGGCAGGTAGGGGCTGTTGAGGCGCTTGAGCATCACGCCCTCGATCGCGTCCGCGTCCTCTCCGGCCCCCACCGAGGCCGGATCGGCCCGGGCGGCGGCGAGCGCCTCCCAATCCGCGAACGGGACCACGGGCGAGATGTCGATCCGCGCGTGGTCGAGGCGGGTCACCAAGGCCTCCAGTTTCTCCCGCCGGGCTGAGAACGGCTCCGTCCGCAGATCGTCACCCTCCAGCGTCAGGAGGTCGTAGGCCCGGACATGCGCAGGGAACTCCTCCAAGAGCTTGCCGGTCACGGCCTTCCGGTTCAGGCGCTGCTGCAGGACGTTAAAGCTCTGGACCCGGCCCTCGCGCAGGATCAGCAGCTCGCCGTCGAGCGTCCCCGTGAAGCCGATCGCCTCGGCGAGGTCGGGGAACGCTCCGGTGATGTCCTCGCCGGTGCGGGAATAGACCTTCGCGACCTGGACGCCCTCCCGGTCGCGGCCACCGACGAGCTGGACGCGAATCCCGTCCCATTTCCACTCGGCCGAGAACGCGTCCGGCTCGAGCTTCTCAAGATCGGCCTCCTCCTCGATCGGATGCGACAGCATGGGTGGACGGAACGGGGCCGGGTTCAGGGTCTCGGGCCGCTCGGCCCGGCCCTCGACCCAGGCAAACAGGGTCTCGAACGGCGGGGTGAGGCCGTGCCAGACCTCCTCCACGGCATCCGCCTCGTGGCCGCCGAGCGCGCCGACCGCGGTCTTAGCCAGCCGCGCCGAGACCCCGACCCGCAGGTTGCCGGTGACGAGCTTGAGGAGCGCCCAGCGCCCGGTCTCGTCGAGGGCGTCGAGCCATTCGGCGAGATGGCGGGGCAGTTCGCGCTTCGGGATGGTGCTGAGGGTTTCGACGACCTCAGCCAGGCTCGGCGGCGGAGGGTTATTGTGGCCGAGACCAGCGTGCGCATTACCTCCCCCCTCTGCGGGGGAGGATAGGCCGGGTCGGGAGAGGGGAACGACGGTGCCGGACGAGTCGCGACGGGCCTCATGTCCCGCATCGTCGCGCTGCCCCTCTCCCGCCCTCCTTCGGGGGCCACCGTCCCCCGCAGAGGGGGGAGGGAGAGGCGTCGAGGGCCAGATCAGCGCCGTGGTCTCGGCCAGATCGCCGACGTAGTTGTGCGACAGGCGGAACAGCACCGGGTCGATGCGCTCCTCCACCAGCCCGCGGATCAGGGCCGGCTTGGCTTCGCGAAAATTCAGCGTGCCGGTCATGGCGCCGAGCGCGTAGCCCCGCTCCGGATCCGGTGTGCGCGAAAAGAAATCCTGGAGCATGCGCAGCTTGGCGTTGCGGCGCGGCTCGTAGGCGAGGCGGTCGAGGAGATGGGCGAAGTCGTTCACGCGGCCACCTCCGGCTCCGCGGCGTCGGCCGGGGCTGGTTCCGCCTCGCCGTCGTCACCATAGCCCAACAGGTGCAGCGGCTTCGCCTTGATGCCTTGCGTCCCGCACCAATGGACAAGGGCATCCTCTTGGCCGTGCGTCACCCAGACCTCCCCGGCGCCGGTGTCCCGGATCGTACGGCACAGGTCCGGCCAGTCGGAATGGTCGGAGATCACGAGTGGCAGCTCGACGCCCTTCTGGCGCGCGCGGGCGCGGACCCGCATCCAGCCCGAGGCGAAGCACGTCACCGGGTCAGGAAACTTGCGCGACCACAGGTCTTGCATCGCGCTGGGCGGGCAGATCACGATGGCCCCGTGCAGGTCCTTTCGGTCGGCGGCCACAACCTTCGGGGTATCGCCCAGGGGAATGCCCTCGCGCTTGTACAACTCGGTCAGCTTCTCCATCGCCCCGTGCAGGTGGATCGGCCGGTCCCAGCCCTCCTCGCGCAGCAGCGCCATCACCCGCTGCGCCTTGCCCAGCGCGTAGGCGCCAACGATGTGGGCCCGCTCCGGGAACAGGGCCACGGAGGCCATCAGCTTGCGGACCTCGTCGCGGGTGTCCGGATGGGTGAAGACCGGCAGGCCGAAGGTCGCCTCGGTGATGAACACGTCGCAGGGCACCACCTCGAACGGTAGGCAGGTCGGGTCCGGCGCCCGCTTGTAGTCGCCCGACACCACGACGCGGACGCCGTCCCGCTCGATGGCGATCTGGGCCGAGCCGAGCACGTGGCCGGCGGGGGCATAGCGCACCGTGACGTCGCCGACGCGCAGCGCCTCGCCGAGCCGGGCCTCCTGGCGCTGGCGGCAGAAGTCTTCACCATAGCGCACCGCCATGATCCGCAGGGTCTCGGGCGTCGCCAGCACGTGGCCGTGACCGGCCCGGGCGTGGTCGGCATGGCCGTGGGTGATGAGCGCGCGCTCCACCGGCCAGGTCGGATCGACGTGGAAGCCCCCGAGCGGGCAGTAGAGGCCCTCGCGGGTCAGGGTCAGGAGATCGCTCGCGCGTGTCGGCATCGGTTCCGTCGCTGCCGGTGGAGTCCGCCGGTGGCCCCGGTATATAGGCGGCCCCGACCCGGCAGACGCATGGCCAAGCAACACAGTTCCGGCGACCTCCTCGCCGACCGCCGCTATCGCTACGCCGAGGCCTGCCTGGCAGACGGCGATCATGCCGGGGCCGCCGATCTCGCCGAGCAGGCGCTGGAGATCGCGCCCCGCTACGCGCCGGCCTGGCTCCTGCTGGGCCGCGCCCGGGAGGGACTGGCCGTCCAGGGCGACGATCCGGCGCTGCGGGCGGCGGCGACGCGGGCTTATGCTTGCGCCCTGGATATCGATCCCGACGATACCCTTGGCGTCCGGGCGCATCTCGTCCGACTGGGCGAAGGCGGCAATTTGCCGGCCCTGTCGCCGGCTTATGTCCGGGCCTTGTTCGACGGCTACGCCCCGCGCTTCGAGCGCCATCTGGTGGACGGGTTGGGCTATGTCGGCCCCCAACTCGTCATGAACGCCCTGCCGCCCGAGCCGGAGCGGTTCGACGCGGCGCTCGATCTTGGCTGCGGCACCGGCCTGATGGGCGCGGCGATCCGCGAGCGTGTCGGGCATCTTACCGGGGTCGATCTCTCCCCCGGGATGCTGGCTTTGGCTCGAGCCAAGACGCATCACCGCCGGCCGCTCTACGACCGCCTGGCCGAGGGTGATCTCGCGGCGTTCCTGGCAGGCGAGCCCCCGGCTTCTGTCGAGCTGTGCCTAGCCGCCGACGTGCTGATCTACGTGGCGGATCTGGCCCCGGTGTTGGCAGGGATCGTCCGCGTCCTGCGGCCCGGCGGCCTCGGGGCCTTCACGGTACAGTCCCATGACGGCGACGGCGCCGTCCTTGGTACCGATGGGCGCTATGCCCACACGGATTCCCACATCGCCGCCTCGGCCGTCCAAGCTGGCCTGGAGATTCTGACCCTACGTCTCGCCGATGTCCGGCGGGAGGGAGGACGTCCGGTGCCGGGCCGCGTCGTTGTGTTGCGCCGCACTGCGGCATGAAACCGCCCGGCTATTCGTCCATTGTCAGTCGGCTGCAACAAGCGCGGCGGTAAAATCGGGGATGGGCATGGCGGATTTCGGCGGCGGGAACGATGGGCGCGCACCCGAGCGCAAGCCCGACCCGCCCGTGGATCGCTCCTTCCCGGCCGATCCCCGAACGCGCATCTTCTTCGCCATTGCGCTGGCCACGCTGGCCGGCTGCGCTGATTCCATCGGCTTCCTGGAATTCTCGCAGCTCTTCATGTCGTTCATGTCGGGCAACACGACACGCTTCGGCGTGGCCGTGTCGAACGGCGACTGGGAAAACGTCACCCGCGTCGCCAGCACGATCAGCCTGTTCTGCTTCGGCGCCTTCCTGGGCACCCTGATCGCAGCCTGGGTCGGGCGCTGGCGGCTGGCCGTGTTGCTGACGCTCCAAGCGCTCCTGCTCGCCGGCGGCCTGCTGATGCCGTGGGGCACGTTTGCCTACCCGCTGCACGCCTATCCGATCGTGCTGGCCCTGGGCCTCCAGAACGCGACCCTGCAGGACGAGGG
The DNA here is from genome assembly GCF_022829565.1 of Methylobacterium sp. J-001. Lineage (NCBI taxonomy): Bacteria > Pseudomonadati > Pseudomonadota > Alphaproteobacteria > Hyphomicrobiales > Methylobacteriaceae > Methylobacterium > Methylobacterium sp. J-001. Next base: position 49,119 of record NZ_JAKSYN010000067.1, on the reverse strand, counting down.
TGGGCGGTCGCTGGCGCTGACCTACGTCACTGGTGCGGTGGTGCGTTTTGGCACCGGCTGCGCCAACCTGCTGCTCGGTACGGTGGCGCCCTCGTTCTGGCTTCAGGCGCCGCTCTGGGCCGGCCTCAGCACCGGCGCGGTGCTGGGCGGCCTGCTCGATATCCGGTACGGTGAGTCTGCCTTTCTGTTCCCCGCCGCCCTCGCCGCCATCCTGGCGCTGATCGCGATCGCCCTGACCATCGCCAAGCCCGGCAGCACCCTGGTCGCCGGCTCGGCGCCGGCTCCCGACGCGAGTCCGAAGGCGAGGGTAATCGACGCGATCCATTGAAGCCGATCCGCTGGCCTGTCGCAGAGGCCAGCGGATCAGCCATCCGAATCCCGGTAGCTGCTCCGGCCCTGCTTGATCACGGCACGGTTCTTCTTGGCGCCGATGCGCCGCTCCTTCGAGCCCTTCGTGGGCTTGGTCGCGCGTCGGATCGGCGGCGGCGGCTTGGCCGCCTCTGTCACGAGGTCGACCAGCCGCTGCAGCACATCCGCCCGGTTGCGCTCCTGGGTCCGGTGTCGCTGCCCGGACAGGATTAGGACGCCATCCTTGGTCAGGCGCCGGCCCGCGAGCTTGTACAGGTTCGCCTTGACCCGCTCGTCAACCGCGGGTGAGGCGAGGATCGACCAGCGCAGCTGGACCGCGGTCTCGACCTTGTTGACGTTCTGTCCGCCCGCACCGGAGGCGCGCATGAACGACAGCTCGATCTCGTCGTCCTCGATGGCAATCCGCGCGTTCACCCGCAGGGACATGACGACCTCCGGCCAGCGTCCGGTTTGTACCCGCCGCCGGCATACCGGACCACCGCGCCCGGAATGGAGGCGCCGATCTCGGGAGTGCAGACCGGAGCCACGATCGCCATATCCTCACAGAACAATCCGAAACCGGCACATCGGTCGCGCCGGACCAGCAGGCTCGGTCAGGCGGCCTCGGCCGGGGTCCGGGCGCGCAGCGCCAAGGCATGCAGCCCACGCTTGAAGGCGTCGTCCAACAGGCCATTGACGAGGCGATGCCGCTCCACACGGCTCTTGCCCTCGAACGCCGAGGCGACGATGTCGAGCCTGTAATGGGTCTCGCCCCCGGGACGTGCGCCGGAATGGCCCGCATGCAAGTGCGATTCGTCGATCACATCGAGGTGTGCCGGCGCGAGTTCCGTGCGCAGCTTAGCCTCCATCCAACCCCGAAGGGTGCCGTCTTCACCAGTCCCGTCAGCCATCGTGCCCTCACGTCATGTCGCCGGCATCCGTCAAGCCCGATCCCGCGCATGCGTCATCAGGCCCGGTGCTCTTGTGTCTCCGGTTTGCCCCCTCATAATCGGCCCGTCATGGATCTCAACTCGCGCCTGTTCGACAGCATCCGGATCAGAAAACCGTCCTGCGACGAGCCGAAGCCCGCAGCCGACGGCACGTGCGAGGCGCAAGGCTGCACGCAGCCGGGGCTGCACCGGGCTCCGAAGGGGCGGAAGGCCGAAGGCCAGTACTGGCGGTTCTGCATCGACCACGTCCGCGCTTACAACGCGAGCTACAACTATTTCGACGGCATGAACGATGCCGCGGTCCAGGCCTATCAGAAGGACGCGATCATCGGCCACCGCCCGACCTGGGCCATGGGTGTGAACCCGGCCGGCCAGGGCAAGCCGGCCGAGGAGCCGACCCGGGACTGGGCCTATGTCGATCCGCTCGGCATCCTGCGCGGCGCCGGCGTCGAGGGACGGCGCCGTGCCCGCCAGCCGGAGCCGGAGAAGCCGCGCCGCACCGCCACGGTCCGCCGCGCCCTGGACGTGATGGGTCTCGAAGAAGGGGCGGAGGGACCCGCTATCAAGGCGCAGTACAAGGCGCTGGTGAAGCGCTTCCATCCCGACGCCAATGGCGGCGACCGCTCGTTCGAGGAGCGGCTGCGCGACATCATTCGCGCCCACGACGTCTTGCGCGCCGCCGGACTCTGCTGAGCGGCATGAACGATGCAGGCCAATCCGGTCGTACGATAGGGCAAACCGCGCGTCGTGACCCTATATGGGGCTGGTGCCGATCGGTGGCGCCGCACGGCGCCGCCGTTTAAAGATCGAGTCCGCCCCGCGGCGGATGCCCGGCTCGACGTTCTTCCGTGCGGATTCTCCATCCTTCGGGCTGGAGGCTCCGCGCCTCACGAGGTTCCGAATGCTCTCTGACGATACGCCCGCCGCGCTGCCCGACCGCACCGTTTCCGTCCGCGAGGTCTTCGGCATCGATCTTGACCTCAAGGTTCCGGCCTATGCCGAGCCCGAGGAGCACGTTCCCGATCTCGATCCGGACTACATCTTCGATCGCGAGACGACGCTGGCGATCCTGGCGGGCTTCGCGCGCAATCGGCGCGTGATGGTCACCGGCTATCACGGTACCGGCAAGTCGACCCATATCGAACAGGTCGCCGCTCGGCTGAACTGGCCCTGCATCCGTATCAACCTTGATAGCCACGTCTCGCGCATCGATCTGGTCGGCAAGGACGCGATCGTCCTGAAGGACGGCAAGCAGATCACCGCCTTCCAGGACGGCATTCTGCCCTGGGCGCTGCAGAACAACGTCGCCCTGGTGTTCGACGAGTACGATGCCGGCCGGCCGGACGTGATGTTCGTGATCCAGCGTGTGCTGGAGCTGTCGGGTCGCCTGACGCTGCTCGACCAGAAGCGCGTGATCCGCCCGCACCCGGCGTTCCGCTTGTTCGCCACCGCGAACACCGTGGGTCTGGGTGACACCTCCGGGCTCTATCACGGGACCCAGCAGATCAACCAAGGTCAGATGGACCGCTGGTCGATCGTGACGACTCTGAACTACCTGCCGCACGACCGCGAAGTCGACATCGTGCTCTCGAAGGCGCTCCATTACCGCAACGACCCGGGCCGCGACATCGTCAACCGGATGGTCCGCGTGGCGGACCTGACCCGCAACGCGTTCATGAATGGCGACCTCTCAACTGTCATGAGCCCGCGCACGGTCATCACCTGGGCCGAGAACGCCGACATCTTCAAGGATGTCGGGTTCGCCTTCCGGGTGACGTTCCTGAACAAGTGCGACGAGCTCGAGCGGACGCTGGTGGCCGAGTTCTACCAGCGTGCCTTCGGCAAGGAGCTGCCCGAGAGCGCGTTGAACGTCGCCCTAAGCTGACCGCATGGAGGAAGACGTGGCGCGTCCGGCCCGAGGCGAAGCGATGGAGGCGGTTGCCCCGTCCGCGCGGGGCCGCACGCGCTACGAGGATGACCTGTACACCTGGGTGCAGGAACAGGTCGCGCTGCTGCGCGCGCGCCGGTTCGACGAAGTCGATGTCGAACTGGTTGCCGAGGAGCTCGAGGATGTGTCGAAGCGCGAATATTCCAGGCTCTCTAGCTGCCTGCGAGTGCTGATCATGCACATGCTCAAGTGGGATCAGCAGCCCGAGCATCGCACCCCGAGTTGGATCTTCTCGATCCGCGAGCAGCGCCGACGCTTCGACCGGCTTCTCCAGGGTAGCCCGGGCCTCAAATCCCGGCTCGATGAGGCCCTGGCGGAAGCCTACCCGGATGCACGGGACTGGGCTGCCAACGAGACCCACCTCCCACCCGAGGAGTTCCCGCCGGACTGTCCTTACAGCTGGGACGATCTGCTTGAGCGCCCCTTCGACCTCGATTCGGTGAAGACGTAACCCCGCATGTCCATCTCCAACCGCAAGCCCGGCGAGCGTCGCGAATCCGTGGCCGAGCCCCTGAAGCGCTCGGTGGCGGGGTGCCTGCGCGCCATCGCCCGCCGGTCCGAGGTCGAGGTGACCTACGCCACCGACCGGCCGGCACTGACCGGCGACAAGGCCCGGCTGCCCGAGCCCCCGCGCAAGCTCTCGGCACAGGATGTCGCGGTTCTACGCGGCAATGCCGACGCCATGGCGCTGCGGCTCGGCTGCCACGACATCGCGGTGCACCGCCGGCTCGCCCCCGAGAACGCCGCCGCCCGCGCCGTCTACGACGCGGTGGAACAGGCCCGGGTCGAGGCGATCGGCTCGCGGCGGATGACCGGCGTCGCCAGCAACCTCACGGCGATGCTGGAGGACCGCTATCATCGCGGCGGCAAGTACGAGACCATCACCGACCGGGCCGATGCGCCCATGGAGGACGCCGTCGCCCTGATGGTGCGCGAGCGCCTGACCGGGCAACAGCCCCCCGAGGCGGCCTCCAAGATCGTCGCGTTGTGGCGCGAGCATATCGAAGCCAAGGCCGGCCCCAACCTCGATGGCCTGATCGGTTCGATCGAGGATCAGCGCAAGTTCGCCCGTTCGGTGCGCGATCTCCTCACCTCCCTCGACATGTCGGACGAGACGCCGTTCGACGCCGAGGATGACGAGAACGACGACGAGAACGACGCCCAGGACGACGAGCAGAACCCGAGCGAGGGCGATTCCGAGGAGAAGAGCCAGGGCGAGCGCGCCGAGATCGAGACCTCGGAAGAAGCCTCCGACGAGATCGAGGAGGGCGCACAGGAATCGGCCGACGCGCCGTCCGGCGAGTTGCCTGACGAGTCCGAGGATGCGGACTCGGAGGAGGCGTCCGAGGCGTCGCGGCCGCCCACGCGTCAGGGCAACGAGGCGCGGGGGCCCGAATACCGGGTGTTCAACCCCCGGTTCGACGAAATCATCCATGCCGAGGAGCTGTGCGACGCCGACGAACTGTCGCGCCTGCGCAGCTACCTCGACAAGCAGCTCTCGCATCTGCAAGGCGTCGTCGGGCGCCTCGCCAACCGGCTGCAACGCCGGCTCCTGGCCCAGCAGAACCGCGCCTGGGATTTCGACTTGGAAGAGGGCCAGCTTGATCCGGCCCGGCTCGTTCGCGTGGTCATCGATCCCTACCAGCCGCTCTCCTTCAAGCAGGAGAAGGACACCAATTTCCGCGACACCGTGGTCACGCTGCTTCTCGACAATTCCGGGTCGATGCGCGGCCGGCCGATCACCGTAGCGGCGACCTGCGCCGACATCCTGGCACGGACGTTGGAGCGCTGCGGCGTCAAGGTCGAGATTCTCGGCTTCACCACCCGCGCCTGGAAGGGCGGTCAGAGCCGCGAAGCCTGGCTCGCTGCCGGCAAGCCCCCGAATCCGGGCCGTCTCAACGACCTGCGCCACATCGTCTACAAATCCGCGGACGCGCCGTGGCGCCGGGCCCGGAAGAACCTGGGCCTGATGATGCGTGAGGGTCTCCTGAAGGAGAACATCGACGGCGAGGCTCTCGACTGGGCGCACAAGCGCCTGCTCGGTCGCCCCGAGCAGCGCAAGATCCTGATGGTGATCTCGGACGGCGCGCCGGTCGACGACTCGACCCTCTCGGTCAATGCCGGCAACTATCTCGAACGGCATCTGCGATGGATGATCGAGGAGATCGAGACGCGCTCGCCGGTGGAGCTCTTGGCCATCGGCATCGGCCACGACGTGACCCGCTACTACCGCCGGGCCGTGACGATCATCGACGCCGAAGAGCTGGGCGGCGCCATGACGGAGAAGCTGGCCGAGCTGTTCGAAGAGAACGGCACCCCGGCGCCCGCGGGCCGAGCCCTGCGCGCGGCCGGCGGACGGCGCTGACGAGGCGGCGTCGATTTCCAAAGCTCCCGACTTGGTGGAATTTCGAGGCCAGTGCGATCTTTCGCGAGAAAGATTTCGACTTGCGCGATCGGTCCGCCAATACGGTTTTTCATGCCAAGTCGAAGCGTAGAGGCCCGATCAGCCTCGGGTTCCGATGATTCGGTTTCATGCGCATCGGGAAGACGCACCGACGCAGCCGTGCATCTGATCTTTCGGAAAAATCACAACCAGGAATTCAATTCTTATAGGTTCGGCGCCCCTAGATAAGCACGTTATAAATGAAATAAATTTAATCCGTTGCACAAGCACAACCCGCCGTCATTCGCGGCATAAGAGGAGCGATATAAGCGCACTTCCGATTGACCCGTTTTGTTGCTGGCCCACTCCTCATGACATGGCGTTCCGGCCCGAGCGGCTGGCTTTCGGCGGTGGGTCATGTGGTTCTGGATGCGGAAAGTATCGATCCTGTTGTCGGCCACGGCGACGGGCGCGGTCCTCTGTACCGTCATTGCGGCTAGGGCCGAAGAGGTGGTCCAGCTCGACGAGCTCAGCGTCGAGACACAAGGACAAGGCACCCCGAAGAGCTACGGAGCAGTAGTCGGCGTCATCGGCCACGCGCCGCCGGCCTATGCCGGCGGCCAAGTCGGGTCCCGCTCCAGGCTGGGATTGCTGGGCAATCGAAACAGCTTCGACCAGCCCTACAGCCAGACCAGCTTCACCGATCAGCTGATCCGCGACCAGCAGGCCCACACGCTCCAGGACGTGATCAACAACGATCCGGCGGTCCGCACCAACGTGCCGCCGTCCAGCGGCATCCAGGGGTTCCTGATCCGCGGCTTCCCGTATTTTGCTCAGGATATCGCGTTCAACGGCCTCTACGGCGTGTCCGACGCCTTCAACCCGGCGATCGAGCCGATCGAGCGCGTCGAGGTGCTCCATGGGCCGGGAACGCTGCTCACCGGCATCCCGCTGTTCGGCAATATCGGCGGCATGATCAACCTGATCCCGAAGCGCGCCCTGGACGTGCCGCTGACCCGGGTGACCCAGGGCTACATCTCCAATGCCCAGAGCTACACCGCCGTCGATCTCAGCCGGCGCTACGGTCCGTCGAACGAATGGGGGCTCCGGTTCAACGGCGCCTATCAGTTCGGCAGAACGCCGATCGATCTCCAGCAGATGGAGTTCGGCGTCGCGGCCCTCGCCCTCGATTATCGCGGTGAGAACCTGCGCCTCTCCGCCGATCTCGGCTACCAGAAGACCGACCTCAACGCCGCTTTCCGCACCCGGACGGTCAGCCCGGGTTTCCCGATCCCGCGGGCGCCGGACCTGCGGATCAACCCGCAGCAGAGCTGGGAATACCACGACAGCGACAACAAGTCGGTGGCATTGCGCGCCGAGTACGATCTCACCGACGCGCTCACCCTCTACGCGGCGTACGGGCACAGCCAGTTCTATCAGGTATATTTTGGCGCCACCCTGACCATCTTCAACGCGCTGGGCGATTACCGCGAGCCGATCAACTACCTGCCCTACATCTCCAATGCCGACACCGCGGAAGCGGGCCTGCGCGGGCAGTTCGATACGGGACCGGTGCGCCACGAATTCGGCATCGCGGCGACCGGCCTCTGGTATGACCAGAGCCAGATCACCTACCCGGTCGGCCCGACGATCGTCTCCAACATCTACGCCCCGGTGACGGCCCCGCCGCGCAGCGCCATCGGCCAGACCCGGGCGATGCCGCCGACGACGGCCCGCATCAACCAGAGCGTTGCCGTGGCCGACACGCTGTCTATCCTGGACGGCAACGTGCAGCTCACCGTCGGCGGCCGCTGGCAGGGCATCACGGTCAGGAGCCTCGATTCGCGCACCGGCGCCACCACCGGGATCGCCGATAGCGGCGCATTCTCGCCCGGCGCCGGCCTCGTGGTGAAGCCCTGGGAGAAGCTGTCGCTCTACGCCAATTACAGCGAGGGCCTGACTGATCCGTCCGTTCCGGCGACGGCGGTCAATGCCAACCAGGCGTTCGGAGCCGTCCGCTCGGACCAGATCGAGGCCGGCGCCAAGTACGATTTCGGCAGCCTCGGCCTCGGCTTCGCGGCCTACGACCTGCAGCAGCCGTTCGGTTTCCTGGATTCGACAAACCGGTTCAGAATCGACGGCACGCAGCGTAACCGCGGCCTCGAAGTCACGGCCTTCGGCGAGCCCGTGACGGGTATCCGGGTGGTCGGCGGCGTAAGTCTGATCGACGGCCGTCTCCTGAAAACGCAAGGCGGCCAGTTCAACGGCAACGTTGCCATTGGCGTCCCGGCTGTCCAGCTGAACCTCTACGGCGAGTACGACCTCCCCTGGCTCGCCCCGGGCCTCACCGTGACCGGCCGGGTGATCTACACGGCCGCGCAATATTACGATCAAGCCAACCGCCAGACGATACCGGACTGGGCAACCCTCGATCTCGGCCTGCGCTACAAGACGATTCTTCAGGACCGTCCGGTGACCTGGCAGGCGAACGTCCTGAACGTAACCGGCAACAACTACTGGGCCACCACCGGTCGCGGGCTCCTCGCACCGGGGGCGCCGCGAACCATCCTGATCTCGGCCAGCGTAGATTTCTGAACGGCCTGGACTGCTGCCTCTCGCAGACCGGCATGTTTGATCGTGCAGCCACTCCTCGGCGCAGCGGTCACAAACCTCCGGTCGGCAACTGACAGATCACGATCTCACGCCAGCGGCGGCTCATTGATCGGCCCGTCCTTGGCCTAAACCGGAACGGCGACAGTCGTCACGAGCGCGCCCGGTTCATGCGGTGCGTGAGGAAAACGGCGCTGTGATTCTCGACAACCAGGAAGATAACTTCGTTGCGCTCAAGCACTTCGGTTAGCCGCTGGTGCTGCGCTGAGCCAGGGCTGGTGCTTCTCGATGGGCGCCGAACAATATGGCTAGATCCAACCGTAGGATATTTTGCAGCTTTTGCGACGCATAAAAGTAATTAACTATCGTAATATTTCAAAATTCTCGATCATATATGTAATTTTTGATGTAAAATATTGCGTTTGAGAAAAAATTATTCGCATTATGATCTTATAAAACACCGTTGACCGCAGAAAAACCCGAGATAAATAGGCGATCATCTTGTGTGGCTGAGGCTATTCGATGCGCCGAACCGAAACGCTGGCCAATGGCGTGATGATCCTGCTTGGTATTGTGCTAATTACAATCGGTTTAATATTTGGATCGGGCGGGGTATACTTAGCCTGGCTTGGCGGCAGCTGGTATTTCATGGTCATGGGCGCCGCGATGCTCGTCTCCGGTATACTGGTCGCCCAGCACCGGCGCGCGGGGGCGCTGCTCTACGGGGTGGCCTTCGTCCTGACCGGAATCTGGGCGGTTTGGGAGGTCGGGTTCGCGTTCTGGCCGCTCGTCTCGCGGCTGTTCGCCCTGGCAGTGCTCGGCTGCGTGGTCGCCATGCTGGCGCCGCTGCTCGATCGATCCGGTCGCGGTGTGTGGCGCCGGGCATCGCTGGGCATTGCCGCCGCGCTGGCCCTCGCCCTGGTGGCCGCCACGCTGCGGGCGTTCCAGCCGGTGCCGATCATCGCCGCGACCGAGGTTGCGGCGGTGCATCCGGCGACTCAGGCGCCGCCGCAGGTCGATTGGGCGGCCTGGGGCAACACCAATGGCGGCACCCGCTTCGCCGGGCTGACACAGATCGACGCCACCAACGTCGCCAAGCTTCAGCCGGCCTGGACCTTCCGCACCGGTGACATCGCGGTGAGCAACGGCTTCGGCGCCGAGGACCAGACCACGCCGCTGCAGATCGGCGACACCGTCTATGTCTGCACGCCCAACGACATCGTCATCGCGCTCGATGCCGATACCGGCACCCAGCGCTGGCGCTACGACCCGAAGGCGAGCGCTCCGCAATGGCAGCGGTGCCGCGGGCTCGGCTATCACGATGCGGGCGCTGCGGAGGGCGGAAAGGTCTGCCCCCGCCGGCTGTTGCTGGCGACCATAGACGCGCGTCTGATCGCCCTCGACGCCGCCACCGGCCAGCCCTGCACCGATTTCGGCGATGGCGGCACGGTCGACCTCAAGACCGACATGGGCGAGGTCAAGCCCGGTTACTACACGCAGACTGCCGCGCCGCTCGTTGCTGGCGATCTCGTGGTGGTCGGCGGCCGGGTCGCTGACAATATCGAGACCGGGGAACCCGGCGGCGTGGTCCGGGCCTACGATGTCGGCAGCGGCGAGCTGCGCTGGGCCTGGGATCCGGGCAACCCGGCGACCACCCGCCTGCCGCCTCCCGGCGAGACCGACACGCGGGGGACGCCGAACGTCTGGACCAGCATGGCCTACGATCCGGCCCTGGGCCTGATCTACGCGCCCACCGGCAACGCGACGCCCGACTTCTTCGGCGGCCACCGGACCGCTGAGGACGACGCCACCAACTCGTCGATCTTCGCACTCGACGCCGCGACGGGGCGGCCGCGCTGGCACGTCCAGCTCGTACACAAGGACCTATGGGACTTCGACGTTCCGGCCCAGCCGGCCCTCTACGACTTGCCGGACGGGAAGGGCGGCACCGTCCCGGGGCTGATCGCCGCGACCAAGCACGGCCAGATCTTCCTGCTGAACCGCGAAACCGGGGCGCCGATCGCGCCGGTCACCGAGCGGCCGGTGCCGCAGGGCAGCGTGCCGGGTGAGCAGTATGCGCCGACGCAGCCCTTCTCGGACATGCCCTCCATCGGCACCGAGACCCTGACGGAAGCCGACATGTGGGGGGCGACGCCGCTCGACCAGCTCCTGTGCCGGATCCAGTTCAAGGGCATGCGCCACGAGGGGACCTTCACCCCGCCGGGCTTCGACACCGCCCTCCAGATGCCGGGCTCGCTCGGCGGCATGAACTGGGGCAGCACCGCGATCGACATGACCCGGGACTACCTGATCGTGAACGACATGCGGCTGGGCCTGTGGAACCGGCTGATCGCCCGGGATCAGGTCGAGACCGGCAAGGCCACCGGCACCGAGATGGGCATGTCTTCGATGCGCGGAACGCCCTACGTCTCCGTCCGGAACCGCTTCGTGTCGGCGCTGAACATCCCGTGCCAGAAGCCGCCCTTCGGCACGCTGACGGCCATCGACCTGAAGGCGCGCCGCATCGCCTGGCAGGTCCCGCTCGGCACGGTGGAGGATACCGGGCCGCTGGGGATCAAGATGCACCTGCCGATCCCGATCGGGCTGCCCTCGCTCGGTGGATCGCTGGTGACCGGCTCGGGCCTGATCTTCTTCGCCGGAACGCAGGATTACTACCTGCGGGCGTTCGAGTCCGCGACCGGCCGCGAGGTCTGGAAGGGCCGCCTGCCGGTCGGTAGCCAGGGCGCGCCGATGACCTACAAGTCGCCCAAGACCGGCCGGCAATACATCGTGATCACGGCCGGTGGCGCGCGCCAATCCCCCGACCGCGGCGACTACGTGGTCGCCTACGCGCTGCCGGGCGATCCCGGATCGAAGTGATCCGGCTCACAGACGGCAAAATCGGGGTTCCCAAAGGGCAAGCCCTTTGGCGGGGTTCAGGGGCGGAGCCCCTGATAGATCGGGCGAAGCCCTGCACCCGCAAAATGTCTTCGACCCAGCCCTTTCAAGGTGCTGGTCTGAGAGCCAGGACATGGCGTCGAGCCTGTCGGCACAGCCCTTTTCCCGGGCGCATGCAGCGCAAGCGGAATGCGACCCGGGACCCAGCACAGGACGGCGCGCAGCGTCCGCCTGATCGACCCGTGCCGCTGACGCGGCGCTTCGTGTGCTGGGTCCCGGATCAGGTTCCGCTTCGCTTCACCTGTCCGGGAAAGGGGCGCGTGACCTGCTCAGGAGAGCCGATCTCACAACGAGCGCGTGGCTGAACACCTCGAAAGCGCTGGGTCTCGACCTTTTGAAACCTAGCCGAACCCGCGGGTGAAGCTGAGGCGGTGGTGTGGGCTCCGGCCGAGTGTGCTCAGGCTGGCGCGGTGTAGGGCCGTGCCGTAGCCGACGTTGCGCTCCCAGCCATAGCCCGGATGGCGGGTGGCAAGGCGGCGCATCAGGTCGTCGCGAAAGACCTTGGCGACGATCGAGGCGGCGGCGATCTGTGGGACCAGGGCATCGCCGCCGACCACCGCCCGGCCCGGCAGGCCGGGCAGGGCGTCCCGGCCATCGACTAGGACCGGCGCCGCGATCCTGAGCCGCGCCACCGCCCGCGCCATGGCGTCGAGCGTCGCGGCGCGGATGTTGATCCGGTCGATCAGCGCCCGGGAGCCCGCCGCGACGGCGAACTGGGCATGAGCGCGGATCAGCGGCGCCAGCTGCGCCCGGATCGGCTCGGGCACGCGCTTGCTGTCGTCGAGGGCAGCCAGGAGGGTAGGGGGAATCGCCACCGGGTCGAACCAGACCGCCGCGACCACCACGGGGCCGCACAGGGCGCCGCGCCCGACTTCGTCGCAGCCGATCACGGCCGGGTAATCCGCAGCCCGGGCCGGATCGAAGGGCGGGGTGAGGGCGGGCGTTTTTCGCTTCACGGGCGGCATGGTGCCGTCCTGCCATCCCGCGCGGCCGCCGTCACCGGTCAGGCGGCGTTCCGGGCCCCGCGCTCGCCGCCATGCGCTTCGATGATGTTCCCAAAGAACTGATCGGCACTGACATCCCAGCCGCGGCGCAGGGCTTCCTGCCGGCACTCGGACCGGGACAGGCGCAGCGCCGCAAGGGCCCCCGCGCGCAGATCCTGGTCGAGGATGCCGACGCGGGTCCCGCTCAGCACGTCGTTGGGGCCCGGCACCGGGAAGGCGGCGATCGGCAAGCCGCAGGCCATGGCTTCCAAGAGAACGATGCCGAACGTGTCGGTGAGGCTCGGGAACACGAAGGCGTCGCAGGCGGCGTAGACGGACGCGAGCGCCGCCCCCGTCCTGGTACCGAGAAACCGCGCTTCCGGGGCCAGCGCCTGCAGCCGCGCCCGGTCCGGTCCGTCGCCGACCACGATCTTCGTGCCGGGGAGGTCGAGGCTGAGGAAGGCCGCGAGGTTCTTCTCGACGGCGAGCCGGCCGACATACAGGAACAGCGGCCGCGGCAGCCCGGCCAGCTCCGCTGGCGGCAGCTCGCCGGGGGCGGCCGGGCGGAACCGCTCGGTATCGACCCCGCGGGTCCAGCGCATCAAATGCGTGAACCCCTTTGCTTCGAGTTCCGCTTGGAGGGAGGCCGTGCTGACCATTGTGCCTCGAGCCGCTCCGTGGAAGCGGCGCAGATAGGCGTAGGACCACGCTTCCGGCACCGGGAGGCGGGCGGCAAGGTATTCGGGAAACCGGGTGTGGTAGCTCGTGGTGAAGGGCAGGCCATGGGCCAGGCAGTGACGCCGGGCCGCGAAGCCGATCGGCCCCTCCGTGGCGATGTGGACATGGCTCGGCCGCTCTCGGGCCCAGCGCGCCGCCACCCGGTCCCGGCCGGCCAGGGCCAATCGGATCTCCGTGTAGCCCGGCAGGGGTAGGGAGCGGAAATCCGCCACCGAGAGCAGAGCCGTCTCGAAGCCATGCTCAGGGGCCCGGCGCACCATCTGCTCCAGGGAGCGGACGACACCGTTGACCTGCGGGTGCCAAGCATCGCTGGCGATGAGGAGCTTCACGGCGCGATCTCTCACGCCACCGCGCGCCGGCCCGGCATCGCCCGCGGCGCGGCATCGGCCTCGCGCGCCCGCAGGATGCTGGGATAGTGCAGCACCTCGATCCGGCCGTCGTAATGCTCGACCAGGCCGGTGCAGGATTCCACCCAGTCGCCGGTGTTGAGATAGCGCAGGTCGCCGATCGTTCGGTCGGCGGCGTGGTGGATATGTCCGCAGATCACCCCGTTGGCGCCCTGGCGGCGGGCCTCGTCGGCCAGGATCGTCTCGAACCGGCCGATGAAGCTGACGGCGTTCTTCACCCGCAGCTTCGCCCAGGCCGAGAGCGACCAGTAGGACAGGCCGACCCGCCGCCGGACCCGGTTGATCACGGTGTTGAGGGTCAAGGCCAGCGTGTAGGCGCCGTCGCCGAGATGGGCGAGCCAGGGTGAGTGACGCACCACCATGTCGAACTGGTCACCGTGGATCACCAGGTAGCGCCGCCCGTCGGCCGCCTCGTGGATAGCGGTTTCGGCGATCTCGATGCCGCCGAAATTGGTGCCGACATAGTCGCGCAGGAACTCGTCGTGGTTGCCCGGCAGATAGACGATCCGGGCACCCTTGCGCACCTTGCGCAGGAACTTCTGGACGACGTCGTTATGCTCCTGCGGCCAGTACCAGCCGGAGCGCAATTGCCAGCCGTCCACGATATCCCCGACCAGGTAGACCGTGTCGGCGTCGTAATCCCTCAGGAACGACAGCAGCATGTCGGCCTGACACCCGCGCGTGCCGAGGTGCAGGTCGGACAGGAACAGCGTCCGGACCCGGACCGGCATCTCCTCATCCTCGGCCACGTCACCCTCCCGGCGGTCGAACGGTCGAGGGATCCAGAGCGCGATCACGTCTCAGTTTGATGACGCGGGGCGCGTTCGCTGTGGGGTGTCTTTGTGCGCTGCGGAAGAAGTCCTCAAACGTGAATAGCTAACGTTGCGGCGCACCAAAAATTTTTTTACCGCCTTCCCGAAGTTTTTCCGGTTTTGCTTCCCAGCTTCGCCGCCTCATAATACCAAGAACCGGCGGCTCGGCGTGAGCCGGGCCGGATGCGTACTGGAAGGCGGCCAGGGTGCCTCGCGACGAGGCGCCGTAGAACGGGACGGCATTACGGAGGCGACCGGCGCGCGGGGGCGCGCCGCGACGCGAGCGGCACGAGGCCGCCTGCCGCTCCGCTGAGCCCCCCGATCCACGGAAGATGCGAAGAGAGTTCGGGACGCCGCGATTGTGCCGCGGCCACCGGCGCTGATCGCAGGATGCCCGACAAGGCCGCCGAGGTCGCTCGAACGAACCGGCGCGGGTCCGCCCGCGCGCAACAGATTTTTTGGAGGAAACAACATGGCCGCAACCCGGCGCCCCGGTCGCAATCACCTCTTCATCCCGGGTCCCACGAACATCCCGGATCGCGTCCTGCGCGCGATGCATGTGCCGTCCGAGGATCACCGCTCGCCGAGCTTCCCCGAGCTGACGAAGCCGCTGTTCCAGGACGCCAAGATGGTGTTCGGCTCGACCAACGGCACGATCATCCTGTTCCCGTCCTCTGGCACCGGTATCTGGGAATCTGCCCTGTCCAACACCCTGTGCCGCGGCGATACGGTGCTCACCGCCCGTTACGGCCAGTTCAGCCACCTCTGGGTCGACATGGCCCAGCGCCTCGGCCTCGAGGTGATGGTGCAGGACGAGGAGTGGGGCACCGGCGCCGATCCGCAGAAGATCGAGGAGGCTCTCCGGGCCGATAAGGATCACACGATCAAGGCCGTGATGGTGGTCCACAACGAGACCGCCACGGGTGTCACCAGCGATATCGGTGCGGTCCGTAAGGCGCTCGACGCTGCCGGTCACCCGGCGCTGCTGTTCGTGGACGGCATCTCGTCGATCGGCTCGCTGCCGTTCAAGATGGACGAGTGGGGCGTCGATTGCGCCATCGCGGGTTCGCAGAAGGGCTTCATGCTGCCGGCCGGCCTCGGCCTGATCTGCATCAGCCCCAAGGCGCTGAAAATCGCCGAAGGCGGCGCCGGCCGGAACGATCGGCTCGGCCATGTCTACTTCGCCTGGAAGGACCAGCTCACCACCAACGCCACGGGCTACTTCCCCTACACGCCGGCGCTCCCGCTGCTCTACGGCCTGCGCGAGGCCCTGGCCATCGTGAAGGAGGAGGGGCTGGAGAACATCTACCACCGCCATCACGTGCTCGCCGAGGCGACCCGTCAGGCTGTCGCGGCCTGGGGCCTCAAGCCCTGCGCCAAGGAGCCGAAGTGGAACTCGGACACGGTCACGGCGATCCTGGTGCCGGAGGGCGTCGATGCGGCCAAGGTGATCACCCACGCCTATGAGCGCTACAACCTGTCTCTCGGCAGCGGTCTGTCTAAGGTCGCCGGCAAGGTGTTCCGCATCGGCCATATCGGTGATCTGAACGAGCTGTCCCTCCTCGGTGCCATCGCGGGCGCCGAGATGGCGCTGCTGGATTGCGGCGTGAAGGTCACACCGGGCTCCGGCGTCGCCGCCGCCTCCAGCTACCTGCGCGAGAATCCGCTTCATAAGGCGTGATCCATGCACGTTGCCGGGGCGGGGCCGGGTTGCCGGCCCCGCCCCGGCGCGCAAGTAAGAACAAGAATCCCGAGGAAACCGCCCGTCGTCCGAGAGGGGATCTATGACCAAGAAGATCGTATTCCTGGATCGCGAGTCGCTCGATGCGACGGTCCGGCCGTTCAACTTCCCGCATGAATACGTCGAACACGATTCGACCTGGACGCCGGAGGATACGGTCGCGCGGCTCAAGGGAGCCGAGATCGCGCTGATCAACAAGGTCCCGATGCGGGCCGAGACCCTCAAGCAGCTTCCCGACCTGAAGCTCATCGCCGTGGCCGCCACCGGCACCGACGTGGTCGACAAGGCCCAGGCCAAGGCGCAGGGCATCACGGTCGTCAACATCCGCAATTACGCGTTCAACACCGTGCCCGAGCACGTGGTCGGCCTGATGTTCGCCCTGCGCCGGGCGATCGTGCCTTACGCAAACTCCGTGAAGCGGGGCGACTGGGCGAAGTCCAAGCAGTTCTGCTACTTCGACTACCCGATCTACGACATCGCCGGCTCGACGCTAGGCATCGTCGGCTACGGGGCGCTCGGCAAGTCGATCGGCAAGCGCGCCGAGGCGCTGGGCATGAAGGTCCTGGCCTATGACGTCTTCCCGCAGGACGGGCTGGTCGATTTCGAGACGATCCTGACGCAGTCCGACGTGATCACGCTGCACGTGCCGCTGACCCCCGAGACCAAGGGTCTGATCGGCGCCGCCGAGCTCAAGCGGATGAAGAAGAACGCCATCCTGATCAACACGGCCCGGGGCGGGCTGGTGGACGAGGCGGCCCTCCTGGCCGCGCTGAAGGACGGCACCATCGCGGGCGCGGGCTTCGACGTCGTGGCGCAGGAGCCGCCGAAAGACGGCAATATCCTGTGCGAGGCCGACCTGCCGAACCTGATCGTGACGCCGCACGTCGCCTGGGCCAGCAAGGAGGCGATGCAGATCCTCGCCGACCAGCTTGTCGACAATGTCGAGGCGTTCGTCGCCGGCAAGCCGCAGAACGTGGTGGAGTAGGGCTTGGCCTCTCCCTCCCCCCTTTGCGGGGGAGGGTGGCCCCCGAAAGGGGGGCGGGAGAGGGGAGCGACGGTGCAGAAGCGGGCTGCGCCCCTCATGCCGGTCGCGCCCTTTGCTAAACCCGGGCTCCCGTCTCCCGACCCCTGCTGACGCAGGGGCCACCCTCCCCCGCAGAGGGGGGGAGGGAGACGCGCGGAGCCGGGTTCTGACATTTAGGTCGTCCGCTCCCCTCGAGATTGGGAACGGATCGAGAAGACATCACGGCGGCGCCTCACAGGCGCGACGGATAAGGTCCAAAAAGCATGACAAAGAAGCTGCTGTTCCTGTTCGACACCGATGCGATGCCGAACGTGTTCGACACGGTGGTCGGCTATGACGGCGGTGCCGACCACATCACCGGCTACGGCGGTGTGACGCCCGACAATGTCGGCGCGTTGGTCGATGGCACGATCTACACCCGCGGCGGTTCCGAGAAGAAGTCGACGGCGATCTTCGTCGGCGGCGGCAGTATGGCGGCGGGTGAGGAACTCTTCACCGCAGTCAAGAAGCGGTTCTTCGGCCCGTTCCGGGTCTCGTGCATGCTCGATTCCAACGGCTCGAACACCACGGCGGCCGCGGGCGTCGCGCTGGTGGCAAAGGCTGCGGGTTCGCTCCAGGGCAAGAGCGCCGTCGTTCTCGCCGGCACCGGCCCGGTGGGCATGCGCTCCGCGGCGCTGCTGGCCGGCGAGGGCGCGGACGTGACCATCGCGGGCCGCGCTCTGGACAAGACCCAGGCTGCCGCCGACGCGATCAACAAGCGCTTCAAGGTCTCGGTGAAGGCCGCTGCGACGCCGGACGAGGCCTCACGCGTCGCCCTGGTGAAGGGCAAGAACCTCATCTTCACGGCCGGTGCCATCGGGGTCGAATTGCTGCCGGAGGCCGCCTGGGCACAAGATCCGGCCGTCGAGATCGTAGCCGATTACAACGCCCAGCCCCCGACCGGGATCGGCGGTATCGACGTCATGGACAAGGGCAAGGACCGCAACGGCAAGAAGGCGTTCGGGGCCCTGGGCATCGGCGGGCTGAAGCTCAAGCTGCACCGGGCCTGCGTCGGTCAGCTCTTCGAGAGCACCGAGCAGGTGCTCGATGCCGAAGAGATCTACGCGCTCGCCAAGTCGATGGCCTGAGGGGAGGCGCCGGTGACCGACACGCGTCCCCCCGAGACTGACAGCATCGATAAGTTCCTGACGGAGCTAGCCAGTGCCGCCCCGACCCCCGGCGGCGGCGGCGCGGCGGCGATCTCCGGCGCCATGGGCGCGGCCCTGGTGTCGATGGTCTGCAATCTGACCATCGGCAAAAAGAAGTACGTGGAGGTCGAAGCCGAGCTGAAGGACGTGCTCGCCCGGTCCGAGGGCCTGCGGGTCGTGCTCACCGGCATGATCGGCGAGGACGTCCAGGCCTTCGACGCTGTGATGGCCGCCTACGGCCTGCCCAAGGGCACCGATGACGAGAAGGCGGCCCGCGCCGCGGCGATCCAGGCGGCGCTGAAGACGGCGACCGACGTGCCGCTGTCCTGCTGCCGGGCCTGCCGCACGGTGATCGACCTCGCGGCGATCACCGCCGACAAGGGCAATCTCAACGTCGTCTCGGATGCCGGGGTGGCGGTGCTCTCGGCCTATGCCGGCCTGCGCAGCGCGGCGCTCAACGTCTACGTCAACGCCAAGGGGATCGAGGACCGGGAGTTCGCCGACGAGCGGCTTCAGGAGCTCGAGGGCCTGCTGGCCGAGGCCGGCGCGCTCACCGAGAAGGTCTACGGCGTCGTGAAGGCCAAGGTGAACTGAGGCGTGCCGCATCCGCCGCGGCGGGCACAAATGGATCGATAGTCGAGGCCGGGAGCATCATGCTCCCGGCCTCGTTGTTTTTCTGCAATGCTGCATCGCAATAGTGGGTTCGAATTCTGCTGCACCCGCGAAAAAGCCGACCTGAACCGATGGATCAAAAAATTTGACGGGCGTAATCTTCATACTCAACTAAAGTAGACAGAGTCGAACGGCGGCAACGACCGCGGAGGAGGCGCCGAATGGACGTCCACGAGTACCAAGCCAAGGAGCTGCTGGCGAGCTTCGGTGTGGCGGTTCCGAAGGGCGCCATCGCGTTCAGTCCGGACCAAGCGGTCTATGCCGCCACCGAACTCGGCGGCTCATTCTGGGCCGTGAAGGCGCAGATCCATGCCGGCGCCCGCGGCAAGGCCGGCGGGATCAAGCTGTGCCGGACCTACAACGAGGTCCGCGACGCCGCCAAGGAGCTGCTGGGCAAGCGCCTCGTCACCCTGCAGACCGGCCCCGAGGGCAAGCCGGTCCAGCGGGTCTATGTCGAGACCGCCGACCCGTTCGAGCGCGAACTCTATCTCGGCTACGTCCTCGACCGGAAGGCCGAGCGCGTGCGCGTCATCGCCAGCCAGCGCGGCGGCATGGATATCGAGGAGATCGCCGCCAACGAGCCGGAGGCGCTGATCCAGGTCGTCGTCGAGCCGGCGGTGGGCCTGCAGCAGTTCCAGGCCCGGGAGATCGCCTTCCAGCTCGGCCTGAACATCAAGCAGGTCTCGGCCGCGGTGAAGACCATCATGAACGCCTACCGGGCGTTCCGCGACTGCGACGGCACGATGCTGGAGATCAACCCGCTGGTCGTCACCAAGGACGACCGGGTGCTGGCCCTCGATGCCAAGATGAGCTTCGACGACAACGCGATGTTCCGCCGGCCGGGCATCGCCGACATGCACGACCCGTCGCAGGGCGATCCCCGCGAGGCGCAGGCCGCCGAGCATAACCTCAGCTATATCGGGCTCGAAGGCGAGATCGGCTGCATCGTCAACGGCGCCGGGCTGGCCATGGCGACCATGGACATGATCAAGCACGCGGGCGGTGAGCCGGCGAACTTCCTGGACGTGGGCGGAGGGGCCTCGCCCGAACGGGTCGCCACGGCGTTCCGGCTGGTGCTCTCGGACCGCAACGTCAAGGCGATCCTGGTCAACATCTTCGCGGGCATTAACCGCTGCGACTGGGTCGCGGAGGGCGTGATCCAGGCCGCCCGGGAGGTGAAGATCGACGTGCCCCTGGTGGTGCGCTTGGCCGGCACGAACGTCGAGGCCGGCCAGAAGATTTTGGCCGAGAGCGGCCTCGACCTGATCACCGCCGACACCCTGTCGGACGCGGCGCGCAAGGCAGTCGAAGCCTGCGACGCCGCCAAGAAGAACCGCTGAGGGGAGACCACGCCATGAGCATCCTCATCGACGAGACCACCCCGATCATCGTCCAGGGCATCACGGGCGACAAGGGCACCTTCCACGCCAAGGAGATGCTGGACTACGGCACGAACGTCGTGGGCGGCGTCACGCCGGGCAAGGGCGGTCGCACCCACCTTGGCCTGCCGGTGTTCAACACCGTCAAGGAGGCGGTGGCCGCCACCGGTGCCACCACGTCGATCACCTTCGTGGCGCCGCCTTTCGCGGCCGACGCCATCATGGAGGCGGCCGATGCCGGCCTGCGGCTGGTCTGCTCGATCACCGACGGCATCCCAGCCCAGGACATGATGCGGGTGAAGCGCTACCTGATGCGCTACCCGCGGGATCGCCGCACGATGGTGGTCGGCCCGAACTGCGCCGGCATCATCTCCCCCGGCAAGGCGATGCTCGGCATCATGCCCGGCCACATCTACCTCAAGGGCAATGTCGGGGTCATCTCGCGCTCCGGGACCCTGGGCTACGAGGCCGCCTCGCAGCTCAAGGAGCTCGGTCTCGGGATCTCGACCTCGGTCGGCATCGGCGGCGACCCGATCAACGGCTCGTCGTTCCTCGACCATCTCGCGCTGTTCGAGACCGATCCGGACACCGACGCGGTGCTGATAATCGGTGAGATCGGCGGCCCGCAGGAGGCCGAGGCCTCGGCCTGGATCCGGGACAACATGTCGAAGCCGGTGATCGGCTTCGTGGCCGGGCTCACGGCTCCGAAGGGGCGCCGGATGGGCCATGCCGGGGCGATCATCTCCGCGGCCGGCGACAGCGCCGCGGAGAAGGCCGAGATCATGCGCTCCTACGGCCTCACCGTGGCGCCCGATCCCGGCTCGTTCGGCCAGACCGTGGCCGACGTGCTCGCCCGGGCGGCTTGAAATCTTCCCTCCCCCTTGTGGGGAGGGACCGAGGGTGGGGTGGTGCAGAAGGGACCGGATCGCTGGATCCTGCGCCACCCCCACCCCTACCCCTCCCCGCAAGGGGGAGGGGAGCGCACCGCGCTCAAGGTGGCTCCATGACCCGTACCCTTCACGCATCCCCCGGCCTCGCCGAGGCCAGCGCTTTCGCGCCGCCGGTGATCACCGGCACGTCGGCCGAGCAGGCCCTGGACATCCTGTTCCAGGCGTTGCTCGACGTCGCGCGGCGTCACGACCCGGATCTCGAGGCGGTGCTGCATGGCACGGCCGACATCTCCCGCTTCTCGCCGGAGATGCTGGCGCGCGCCCTCCAGGTGCAGGGCATCTGGTTCCACCTCATCTCGATCGCCGAGCAGAACGCCGCCATGCGCCGGCGCCGCCACGTCGAGCGCACCGAGGGGCGGGCGGCGTTGAGCGGATCGTTCGCGAAGGTGTTCGCCGACGCCCGCGCCAAGGGGATCCAGCCGGCGCAGATCCAGGCGCTGCTCTCCGACCTGCGCATTCGGCCGACGCTGACCGCACACCCGACCGAGGGCAAGCGGGTGACCGTGCTGGAGAAGTTCCGGCGGATCTACCTGGTGCTGCGCGAGTTGGAGATGCCGCGCTGGACCGACCGC
This sequence comes from Methylobacterium sp. J-001, assembly GCF_022829565.1. Lineage (NCBI taxonomy): Bacteria > Pseudomonadati > Pseudomonadota > Alphaproteobacteria > Hyphomicrobiales > Methylobacteriaceae > Methylobacterium > Methylobacterium sp. J-001. Next base: position 27,457 of record NZ_JAKSYN010000067.1, on the reverse strand, counting down.
GAGCGCAACGGGCTCATGAACGAGCTGCGCGACCAGATCGAGCTGGTCTGGATGACCGGCGAGCTGCACTTGGAGAAGGCCACCGTCGAGCGGGAGGTCGCCTGGGGGTTGCACTTCTTCGACGAGACCCTGTTCGAGATGCTGCCCGAGACCATGGACACGCTCGAGGAGTCCCTGGCCGAGGCCTATCCCGGCACGCCGTTCAAGGTGCCGCCGTTCTTCCAATTCGGCTCGTGGATCGGCGGTGACCGGGACGGAAATCCCTACGTCACGGCCGCGGTCACCCGGCAGGCCCTGCACCGCAACGCGCTCGCCTCGCTCAACCGCTACCGGGACGGCGTGCGCGAGCTCGGCCGGACGCTCTCGCTCACCGAGCGCGCGCTGCCGCTGCCGGAGACGTTCCGCCAGGAACTCGACCGGCAGCTCGCGGAGAGCGGGCAGGCCCGGGCCATCGCCCGGCGCAATCCCGGGGAGCCGTACCGCCAGTATCTCACCTGCGTCCTGCGCAAGCTCGACGCGACCATCGCCCGCAACGAGGGCCAGCACCCGTCCGGCCCCGATTACGCCAGCGCCGATGGCCTGATCGAGGACCTGCGCACCCTTGAGCGTGGCCTGGAGGATGCGAAGTGCGGCGCGCTCGGCCGCGATCTGGTCCGACCGGTCCGGCGCATGGTAGAGATCTTCCGCTTCTCGACGGTTCGGCTGGACCTGCGCGAGAACACCACCCGGACCACCGAGACGCTCCAGGCGCTCTGGCGCCAGCGCAATGGCGAGGGCGAGCCCCCGGCGCTCGGCTCGGCGGCGTGGCGGCACTGGCTCGACGCCGAGCTGGTCCGCCCGCGGGATCCGGAACGCTCCTTCGAGAACCTGCCTGACGCCGCCCGCGAGACGCTGGCGACCTTCGCGCTGGTGGCCGAGATGCGCGAGACCCTCGACCGGGAGGCGTTCGGCGCCTTCGTCCTGTCGATGACCCGCTCGGTGGAGGATGTCCTTGGCGCCTACCTGCTCGCCAAGGAGGCCGGCGTGTTCCTCGACGCGGCCGGCCCCGACATCCGCCCGGAGATCTGCCCCCTGGCGATCGTGCCGCTGTTCGAGACGATCGACGACCTGCGGGCCGCCCCGGCCATCATGCGCGAGCTCCTGAGCGTGCCGGTGGTGCGCCGCTCGACCCGCTGGCAGGGCGGAGTGCAGGAGGTGATGATCGGCTATTCCGACTCCAACAAGGATGGCGGCTTCGTCGCCGCCAACTGGGAGCTGTACAAGGCGCAGAGCAAGTTGACCCGGCTCGGCCAGGAGCTCGGCGTCGGCATCGCGTTCTTCCACGGTCGCGGCGGTTCGGTGAGCCGGGGCGGCGTGCCGACCCACCGGGGCATCATGGCCCAGCCGCCGGGCTCGATCCGCGGGCGGTTCCGCACCACCGAGCAGGGCGAGGTCGTCTCCTTCAAATACGCCAACCGCGGCACCGCCGCCTACCAGATGGAGCTGCTCGCCGCCTCGGTGTTCGAGCACGCCCTGGCGGGCGACGGCGAGCGGGCTAGCGTTGGCCACGACGACGCCCTGGAGGCGCTCGCCGGCGCCTCGCGGGCCGCCTATGTCCGGCTGCTCCAGACCGACGGCCTGGTCGATTATTTCCAGTCGGCGAGCCCGCTGGACGAGATCGCGCTCCTGAACATCGGCTCGCGCCCGGCCCGCCGGTTCGGCACCCGCTCGCTCTCGGATCTCCGGGCGATCCCCTGGGTGTTCGCCTGGTCGCAGAACCGGCACGTGATCACCGGCTGGTACGGCGTCGGCTCGGGGCTGGCGAGCTTCCTCGACGTGCGCGGCCGAGATGGTGAGGCGACCCTGAAGCGCCTGTTCCAGGAATCCCGCGTGTTCCGCCTCGTTCTCGACGAGGTCGAGAAGACCCTGATGATGGTCGATCTCGACATTGCTCGCGCCTATGCCGGCCTTGTCCCGGACGCGGGCATCCGGGACCGGATCTTCTCGATGATCGAGGCCGAGTACGCGCTGACCCGCGAAATGGTGCTGCGGGTGAGCGGCGGAACCGACCTCGCCGAGCGCTTCCCGCTGTTCCGCGACCGTCTGAAGGGCCGGCTGTCGACCATCAATCAGGTTGGCCGCGAGCAGGTCGAGCTGCTGGCCCGCTACCGCGCGGAGACCGACGAGGACCGGCGCGAGGCGGTGAAATCGGCCCTGCTGCTGTCGATCAACTGCATCGCGGTCGGCTTCGGCTCGACCGGGTGAGGCGCGGCGCCCTGTCGGTGCCCCGCATCTGACCCATCTTGTTCCCGGAGGGCGATCCCCACGCACCCCGGCGGCATCAGAACCGTTACTAGGAGAGAGAAACACCCATGAGCTTCACCCTGATCCAGCAGGCCAAGCCGCGCCTGCATCGCTCCGAACTCGCCGTTCCGGGTTCCAACCCGACCTTCATGGAGAAGTCGGCGTCTTCTGCTGCCGACGTGATCTTCCTCGACCTCGAGGACGCGGTCGCTCCCGACGACAAGGAGAAGGCCCGCACCAACATCATCCAGGCGTTGAACGACCTGGATTGGGGCAACAAGACCATGATGATCCGCATCAACGGTCTCGACACCCACTACATGTACCGCGACGTGGTCGACATCGTCGAAGCCTGTCCGCGGCTCGACATGGTTCTGATCCCCAAGGTCGGCGTCCCGGCCGACGTCTACGCGATCGACGTGCTGGTCACCCAGATCGAGCAGGCCAAGAAGCGTGAGAAGCAGATCGGCTTCGAGGTGCTGATCGAGACCGCCCTCGGCATGGCCAATGTCGAGGCGATCGCCCAGTCGTCGAAGCGCCTGGAGGCGATGTCCTTCGGCGTGGCCGACTACGCCGCCTCGACCCGCGCCCGCTCGACGGTGATCGGCGGCGTGAACCCGGACTTCTCGGTGCTCACCGACAAGGACGAGGCCGGCAATCGCCAGACCCATTGGCAGGATCCGTGGCTGTTCGCCCAGAACCGCATGCTGGTGGCCTGCCGCGCCTACGGCCTGCGCCCGATCGACGGCCCGTTCGGCGACTTCTCGGATCCGGACGGCTACCGCTCGGCGGCCAAGCGCTGCGCGGCGCTCGGCTTCGAGGGCAAGTGGGCGATCCATCCCTCGCAGATCGATCTCGCCAACGAGGTGTTCACACCGTCCGAGGCCGAGGTCACCAAGGCCCGTCGCATCCTGGAGGCCATGCAGGAGGCCGCCAAGGCCGGTCGCGGCGCCGTTTCCCTCGACGGCCGGCTGATCGACATCGCGTCGATCCGCATGGCCGAGGCGCTGATCGAGAAGGCCAACGCCATGAAGGCGTGAGGGGGCTCGCTCTCCCTGCGGGGCGGGCGGCCCAAATGTGCGTCGCGGCCGGGATCACCGGCCGCGACGCAATCGCTTTAGAACGGACGTGCGTCCGGCAGGCGCGCCGCAGTCATCTCGGCCGGAGTCGGGTCGCGGTGGATTACGATACCGTTCGACCGATCCGACGCGATCAGGCCGAGGCGAGCGAACCCGTCGAGCCATCCATCCATCGGCCAAAAGCCGTGGCGGGCGTGGAACCGGGCGGCGTTGGCTACGATATCGCGGAAATGCTGGAGCGGCGGGTCGTAGCTCGCATGGTGCTGGTGGTAGGCCCGTAGGCCGCCGAGGAACAGGATCGGCACGCCGGCTGTGTCCGCTCGGAACGCCAGGTCGGTATCCTCGGCCCCGTAGCCGGAGAAGGACTCGTCGAAGCCGCCAATCCGGTCGTAGGTCGCGGCCCGCACCGCGAAGGCGAGGGACCAGAACAGGCCGGGCTGCGGCGCCGGGGCCACCAAGCCGGGGGGCGGGAAGGCACGCACCGGGTGCGGATGGCCGAGCTGGTCGAGCATGGCCTCCTCCCAGCCATCCTGGACGGCGCCCGCCGGCAGGTAGCCGATCTCGCAACAGATCAGGGCGTCATGCTCGGCCACCGCCTGCGACAGGCCCGCGACCAGTCCGTAGGACGGGATGCAATCGACATCGAGGAAGACGAGCGTGTCGGTCCGGGCCGCCTGGCGCCCGGCATTGCGCGCCGCCGCAAGAGGCAGGCCGTCCCGCGGGAACGGGACGCGTGCGATCGGGAAGGACAGGTCCGGCAGCGGGGTGTCGTCCCCGCCGATCTCGACGACGATGCAGGCCGCGGGGGGCGTGCCGCGCTCCAGCCCTTCGAGCAGCCGCGCGAGATGGGCGCCACGACCCTTGTTGAGAGTGATGACCGTGGTGCTCACCGGGACGCTCCAGCGCGCAGCACGTCGAGCCGATACTTGTCGGTCCGGTCCTGGTGCATCAGGCCCGCGAACGAGGCGGCCTGCGCAATGAAGCTCTCGGCAGCTTGGTCGCCCGATTGCGGATAGTCGGTCTCGCCGATCCAGTGGACCAGTACCAGATCGCCGCCGGGTTCGATCGCGCCGCCGACGCGCCGGACCAACTTGGCAAGATCGGGCGGGTCCAGGAAGTACAGGAATTCGGACAGCACGATCAGGTCGAACAGACCCTCCGGCCAGTTCGCCGGAACGGCGCCCTGGCGGATCTCGACCGTTGGTTGGTCGGCGTTGCGGGCTCGGGCGGCCTCCACGGCGGCCGGGATCAGGTCGCTCGCCAGCAGGCGGTCGCAGCGTTCGGACAGGGCGCGGGTGAACACCCCAATCGCGCAGGCCGGCTCGAAGGCGGCGCGGTAGCGCGGCCGCGGCAGGCAGGCCAGTGTCGCCGCGTACTTGTCGCGCTCGTACGTCGAGGTTGTGAATTGCCAGGGATCCGTATCTCTGGCGTAGATACCAGCGAAGTAATCGCTCGGGAGAGTCTCCGTCGCTCGGTTCATGTGTGGATCCTGACGAAGCGTTCGTAGGGGCCGCAGAGCCGGTCGATCATCGCGGGCTCCAGCCGAAATCCCGTGGGATCGTCCGAGATCAGGTCGGTGGTCTGCGATTCGTGCGCCGCGACCGCCCGGGCCTTGGCCGCGCGGTAGGCGGAGACGTCGAGCCGCAGGCCGTCCGGGGCGGGCCCGACTTCGGTCTCGGGCGGCAAGGTCCAGCCCCAGACCGGGTATTCGTAGATCATCACGCCCGGCATCTGCGGCCGGGCCAGGCCGACGATGGCGGCCGATGCCCTGTGGTCGCAATGCGGATCGTGCCGCCAGGTCACGAAGACGGCGCCGGCCTCGCATGCGCTGGCGGCCTGAACGACAGCATGGGCGGCCGCTTCCGCCTCGGGGCCGGCGCTCGGCACATGCGCATCGGGCAGGCGCAGGAAGATCACGGATTCCGCAGCCAGGCCGAGGATCGATACGGCCCGGAGCGTCTCAGCCTCCCGCAGCGCGCGCAGCTTATCCGACGGGTACAGCTGGGAATGGGTGTGCGAGCCGCAACCGTCGCTGACCACCACCAGGCGTACGTCCCGCTCGGCGGCGCGGGCCGCCGCGATCAGGCCGCCGCAGCCCAGGCTCTCGTCGTCAGGATGCGGCGCCACCACCACGACGCCGCCCCGTTCCACCAGGGTGCCGAGATCCGCCTCGGGCAGCGCGTCGGCAGCCGCCAGGAAGGTATCGGCCCGCATCAGCGTGCCTCCGTCCAGGCATGCGCGCCGGCGTAGATCGAGCGGTTGTGGAGAAGGGTCACGGATCGCTCCTGGAACGACGGGCAGATCGAGCCCCCCGGATATCGGCTCCGGCGGCTGAACGCGTCATGACCGAAGCCGTCCGACAGAGGCCCTACCGATCGTTCTCGGTCGTCAGGGCACCGAGCCGGACGCCCTCGTCGGCCTTGGACTGAGCAGCCAGGTGGACGCCGGGATTGGGTGCATCGTCGAACGCCGCGCCAGCGGAGCAGAGGGCGCTGCGCAGGGCCTCGATCTGCCCGCTCGGCGGGTCGCCGTAGCCGCTCTCGAAGTCGCGCACGAATTGCTCGTCGAGGCCGACCTTTGCGGCGAGGTCCGCCTCGGACCATCCGAGCAGTCCCCGTGCCGCCCGCGACTGTGCTGGGCTCATCGCCGGCGCACCCGCACCGGCCTGGCCGCCCTCGTCCGATCCTGCCACGTTGTCCTCCATCCCGTGCAATCACCAACAACGATATCCGCCGCGGATCGTTTCCGGGCGCCCGACAATGCGCCGCGACCATAATTGTGCTGAATTTCAATCGCATCCGCGGGGGCGTATGGGTTCGGGGCGGCCGCGACGCACGAATCGTGGGCGTCGGGCCGGTATCTGCCGTAGGCGGTGCATCCCCCGGATGGACGATGAGCTGAGCGCCGTGCGCGCGCGTTTGAGGGGCAGAACGATGAGAGCGGTGCTGATCGCCACCTTGGCCTGTGCCGTGTTGGCCGTGGACCTGACCGCAGCGACGCAGGCCCAGGCCCAGATGGGCGGCGCGCCCACGGGCTTCGGCCGCGGCAACCGCCGCCCCGGCGGCGAAGAAGAGAAGAAGCCGCAATACGTGCCGGGCACGAAGGCGAGCGAGAAGATCTTCCCGCTCGACTCGACTTGGACGGCCGTAAGCCTCAACGGCAAGCCGTTCACGGGGGGCGACCGGCCGAGCTTCATCATCGACAAGCAGTACCGCGCTCGCGGCTACGGAGGCTGCAACACTTTCGCGGCGACCGCCTTCCCGCTGAAGGATCAGCACCTCGCGGTCGGTCCGCTCGCCCTCACGAAGAAGAGCTGCGACAAGGGCCTCGCGGCCTCCGAGCAGGCCTTCTTCGTCGCCCTGCGCACGGCGGCCGTGTGGGATCTCGTCGGTTCCCAACTCGTGTTGAAAAGCCCGAATGGCGAGCTGAAGTTCGACCGGGCGCTCTGAGACCTACTCCGGCGCTCCGGCCCTTGCCTTAACGACGGGTTCACCACGCCACGCGAACCCGTCTGCGGATTCAGACGCTCTTGAGGGCCGCCGGCCTTTTCTCCTCGGGCATCGAGGAGGCGCTGATGGCCATCGGAATCGATTTCGGGCGCGGAGAACCTTTGCGCCCCGGTGTATCGTGGCCCTCACGCTTCACGGCGCCGCCTGCGTTTCATGCCCTCGCACTCTGGCTCGCCGCCGCCGTGCCGGCCGCAGCAACGCTGCTGCTGATCGCGCGGCTGGCCACCTGACGATCAGGCGGCGGATGGCGACACGCTCACTCCGAATCGGGCGCGTCCCGATTCTCGTCTTCGTCGGACGACACGGTCCGGTCGGTGGAATCGTGACCGTGGGACAGCACCGGCGGAAACAGCGCCGCCAGTCCGACAGCGACCCCGTACAGAATAGGATCGGCGTTCAAGCCCATAGGGGGCGGGTTCAGATCGTCTTTGATCATCTTCATAGCTTCCGGTCTCGCGCCAGTGCGAGCAACGGTCCGCAATGAGGTGCTTGCTTTTGAGCCGTTGGAGCATGTTCAATGCTGCGCCCCGCGTTTTGTTGCCGCAGGACGGAGGCTTTTTTCTCACATAGATCTATCGATCCGTCGCCGAGGCTGCGTCGGATCATGCCGCGGCCTCAGCCCCGCCGCCGGAGGATCGGCCCGGACACTGCGCCCGGGATTCGGCAGGCGGAAGGCACCACGCTCAGGATCACGGCGCTCGGGCAGTGCGCCCGGCAGGTTTCGGCCGCTTCGATCTGATCGCCCCCGCAGGTAGCCGCAAAGCAGAAGGTTGCCAGATCCTCACAGGTGGCCCGAAAGCCCGCGGGCCGGACGCCCTCGTGCCAATCCGCCGCCGCGGCCGCTTGCGCCAGCAGCAGGCCCGCGAGGCCGATCGTTGCCGTGATCCGTTTCACGCCTGCGCCTCGCATCCGATCGGGCGGGTAGCCTAGCATTGGCAGGCGAGACGGACCTGTGCCATTCCGGCGACAGGCGATGCCCATCGTCGACTTCGATGCCGACGGATCAGCCTCCGGGACGGAAGCCAGCCATGCCGCTCTACGCCCTCGACGACCACGCGCCGCAGCTTGCCGATCCCACCCGGGTCTGGATCGCCCCGGACGCCCAGGTGATCGGCCAGATCTATCTTGGCCTCGATGTCGGCATCTGGTTCGGCGCAGCTTTGCGCGGCGACAACGAGCCGATCCGGATCGGCGACCGCACCAACGTGCAGGAAGGCGTGATCATGCATGTCGATCCCGGCTTTCCGCTGGTGATCGGTACCGACGTTACGGTGGGCCACGGCGCCATCGTCCATGGCTGCACGATCGGTGATGGCAGTCTCGTCGGCATGGGTGCGACGGTGCTGAACGGCGCCAGGATCGGCCGGGGCTGCCTGATCGGCGCCAACGCGCTGGTCACCGAGGGCAAGGAATTTCCGGATCACAGCCTGATCGTCGGCGCTCCGGCCAAGGCCGTGCGCACCCTTGATGCCGCGGCCGTGGAGGGCCTGCGCCAGGCGGCCCTGCGCTATGTCGAGAACGCCCGTCGCTACAAGGCCGGCCTGCGCCGCATCGACGGATGATTGCGGCAGGCCGCTCCGAGTGGGAGCGGCCTGCGAGGAACGATTACTTCTTGGCCTTCGCCCGCTCGATCGCTTCCTCGATCAGCCGGTGGGCCTCTTCCTTGTCGCCCCAGCGGACGAACTTCACCCACTTCCCGGGCTCCAGATCCTTGTAGTGCTCGAAGAAGTGCTGGATCTGCTGGATCGTGATGTCGGGCAGGTCGGTGTAGTTCTCGACCCGGTCATACCGCTTGGTCAGGTGGCGCGAGGGCACCGCGATGACCTTCTCGTCCTCGCCGCCCTCGTCCTGCATCACCATCACGCCGACGGGGCGCGCGCTGATGATCGCGCCGGGCAGCACCGCGCGGGTGTTGGCTACTAGGACGTCGCAGGGATCGCCGTCGCCCGACAGGGTATGCGGGATGAAGCCGTAGTTCCCGGGGTAGAACATCGGCGTATAGAGGAACCGGTCGACGACCAGCGCGCCGGATTCCTTGTCCATCTCGTACTTGATCGGTTCGCCGCCGAGCGGCACCTCGATGATGACGTTGACGTCGTGCGGGGGCTTCTTGCCGAGCGGGATGGCGTCGATGTTCATGGCGTATCGCTTCCGGGATGCGGTCTGCACCGCTTCCCGGACCTCTTAGATGCCTGGCTCGGCGATGCAAATCAGTATCGGCGCGAGGCCGGCGACGAGTCCCAAGAAACGTTAGCTGAACAGGTATCCGACCTTGGGAAGCGCCACCCCCGCGACCCGGTCCAGCACCCGCGGTCCGGCTTTGCCGCCGAGGCCCTCGTAGAACGCGCCGGCACGGGCGTTGTCCTCCAGGCTCCAGACGCCGAGCTGGGTGAGGCCGTGGTCGGCGAGGTCGTTGCGGACCGCCTTGAACAGGCGGCGTCCGAGGCCGACGCCCTGATATTCTGGCAGCAGGTAGAGCTCGTCGATCTCCGCCTCGGTGCCGAGCGCCCGGCTGCGGGTGCGTCCGTAGGCGGCGTACCCGACCACCCGCTCGCCGGTCTCGACCAGGGCGATCGGGCGGCCGCGGCGCAGGGCGCTGCGCCACCAGGCCCGGTCGCGGCCCGCGATCAGCCGCTCCAGAGCCACCCCGGGGATGATGCCGCGATAGGCCTCGCGCCACGACGCATCGAACACCGTCGACAGGCTACCGAGATCGGCTTCGCGAGCCCGACGGATGCTCGTGGTGCGCGTGCTCATCGGCTTCCGGCCTCCCCCGTCGACCGTCGGATAACCCGTGCGGCCCGCCCAGGTTCGATCCCGATCCAGGCAGAGTGAAGGCAAGATCGGCGCCGGTTTTTTTGGACCTTTCCGTTGGTGGGCGGTAAAGCGGACTGGCTGCCGGTTCGATAGGCGAATTGCCGGGCTTCCGGGGGGCTGTTAGAGCCGGCTCCCGATTCCGCGGCAGCCCCGATCGTGTTCAACCGCTTCCTCAAGCCCGAGACGCGCTACGCGCGCCGCATGGCCCGGATCGCCCGCTTCGAGCGGCCGATCGCCGGCCCCGGCGACCGGCTGAAGGCCTGGGCGAACATGCTGCTGATCGATCACGGCGTGTTCCGGTTGGCTTACCTCAACCGCCACCGGGTCGGCTCGGGTCGGCTCTGGCGCTCGGCCCAGCCCGGGCCGCACCAGCTTGCGCGCTTCCGGGCCGAGGGTGTGCGCACCATCATCTCCCTGCGCGGCGGGCGCGAGCACGGCTCCTGGCCGTTGCAGCGCGAGGCGTGCGAGCGCCACGGGCTCACCCTGGTCGAGTTCGTGTTGCGCTCCCGGGAGGCCCCGGACCGGGAGACCCTGTTGCGCGCCAAGGACTTCTTCGCCGGCATCCAGTACCCGGCGGTGATGCACTGCAAGTCCGGCGCCGACCGCGCCGGCCTCGCTTCGGCGCTCTACTTGATCCTGCACGAGAACCGCCCGGTGGCCGAGGCCGCCCGCCAGCTCTCGGCCCGCTACGGCCATCTTCGCTTCGCCAAGACCGGCATCCTCGACGCCTTCTTCGCGCGCTACCGCGCGGAGGGCGAGGCCAAGGGCATCGATTTCCTGACCTGGGTCGAGACGATCTACGACCCGGAGGCGCTCAAGCAGGATTTTCGGCCAGGGTTCTGGTCGGATTTCGCGGCCGACAGGGTGTTGCGGCGGGAGTGATTTTTGCTACCGCCGCTTCTCCTGCGCCGTCACGTAGCTCTTGAGCACCGCGTTGATCCGAGACTGATAACCCTTTCCGGCGCTCCGGAAATGCCGCAGCACGTCCGCGTCGAGGCGCAGCGTGATCTGTTCCTTCGTCGCGACGGACGCCGGCGAGGCCTCGTCCCAGAAACCCGGCGGAATCAGGCCGGCATCGGGATCTGCAGCGGCGCGTCGCTCGATCTCGGCATCGTCCAGGGCCTTGAAGGCCGGGCTCAACGGGTCCGCCGCCGGCATGTCAACAAAGCCTTCATACCGGACGGTCGCTGCCCGCTCTCGAACGCGCTTCGGCGTAGACTTTCCTGTCATGGCGGCTCGCCTTCCATGCCGAGATGATGCGGATGTCGCCGTCACGTTGAACATACACCACCCGCAACACCGCCCCGTCGTACAGGCCCAAGCTGATGAACCGGCGTTCGCCATAGTCGCGTCGCAGGTCTTCGCGCGTCAGCCGAAAGCCGCGGAAGATCTCGGCAGCCTGTCGGAATCCGATCAGATGCTTGGCCTGATTGGCTGCATCCTTCTCGGTATCCCATTGAAAGCCCGTGGCGAAGCGTAGTTACGGATTGTCGTTACCGCAAGGTGCGATGACAGGCCTGAACTGCGAAGCCCGCTACTCCGCTGCCGGCCGCGCCGCCTCGCGGAACGGATTGGCCGGGTAGGTGCCGACCACCCGCAATTCCCGCGAGAAATAGCGGAGTTCGTCGAGCGCACGGGCGAGGCCAGCATCCTCGGGATGGCCGTCCACCTCCGCGTAGAACTGCGTGGCGGTGAACTCGCCGTCCATCATGTAGCTCTCGAGCTTGGACATGTTGACGCCGTTGGTCGCGAAGCCGCCGAGCGCCTTGTAGAGGGCCGCCGGGATGTTGCGGACCCGGAACACGAAGCTGGTCACGCACGGGCCGCTGCCGGGCTCCACCGGCTCGGGCTCGGGGGAGAACACCACGAAGCGGGTGGTGTTGTGCGCCTCATCCTCGACGTCGCGCTCCAGGATGTCGAGGCCGTAGACCTCGGCGGCCAAAGCGGGCGCCAGGGCCGCCCGGCTCGGGTCGCCGATCTCCGCGACCTCGCGCGCCGCCCCGGCGGTGTCGCCGGCGACCACGGCCTTCACGCCCAGCCGACGGACGATCCGCCGGCACTGGCCGAGCGCATGGACGTGGCTGTGCACGGTGCGCACGGTCTCCAGGGCGGTGCCCGGCAGGACCATCAGCTGGAAATGAATCGGCAGGAAGTGCTCGGCCACGATGTGCAGGGGCGAGGTCGGGATCAGGTGGTGGATATCGGCCACCCGGCCCGCGATCGAGTTCTCGATCGGAATCATCGCCCGCTGAGCCCGACCTTCCGTGACCGCCGCGAAGGCGTCCTCGAAGGTGGCGCAGGGCAGGGGCGTCCAATCCGGAAACGCCTCGGCGCAGATGATGTGCGAGTTGGCCCCGGGCTCACCCTGGTACGAGATGGTGCGGTCTGTCATCGGGAATGCGGTTCAGTTCAGGCGGCGGGCCTGGAGCAGGGCGCGGGCGCGCTCCAGGTCAGCGGGGGTGTCGACGCCGAGCGGCAGGTCGTCGACGATGACGGCATCGATGCGCATGCCGGCCTCCAGCGCGCGCAGCTGCTCGAGCTTTTCCCGAGTCTCCAATTCCCCCGGGGGCAGGGCGACGAAGCGGGTGAGCGCCGTGCGGCGATAGGCATAGAGGCCGATATGGTGCCAGAGCGGACCCTCGCCCCAGGGGGCGCGGGCGCGGGTGAAGTAGAGCGCACGCAGGCGGCCCGGGCCGACCTGATGGCCCACGAGCTTCACCACGTTGGGATTGTCGGCCTCGTGCGCGTCGCTGATCGGCGCGCATAGCGTGACGATGTCGACCGTCCTGTCGGAAAGCGGGCCGATCGAGGCGCCGATGATCGCCGGGTCGATGGTCGGCAAGTCGCCCTGCACGTTGACCACGACATCGTGGCGCCCCTCCGGATCGACGGTGTCCAGCGCCTCGGCGAGGCGGTCCGAGCCGGACGGGTGGTCGGCCCGGGTCATCACCGCGATGCCGCCGGCGGCCTCGACGACTTGGGCGATCTCGGCCGTGTCGGTCGCCACCACCACGGGGCCGATCCCGGCCTCCATGGCCCGGCGCCAGACATGGACGATCATCGCTTCGCCGGCGATCTCGGCCAGCGGCTTGTTCGGCAGGCGCGTCGCGGCAAGTCGGGCCGGGATCAGCACGAGGGGATCGGACATGAGGGGCTCGGACCAGAGGCAGAGGCGTCCGCCAGCGAAGCGCGGCTGCTTAACAGGCCTTCCCGCCGTTGTCGTCCCTCGTGAGCCACGGGCGCCGCATCGCGCAAACCGGAAAAATGATGCCATCGGGTGACAAGCTGGGCGATTTGCCTCGACCCTTTCGGCCCGCGACAGTGCGGATCCCGGGTGCGGCATTGTCAAGATCGTGCCGAAACGGCTAAGCACCCTTGAAATCTTCCAAGGTCCCGCGTCCCGGCCAGCCGGTGTCGGGCGGGGGCAGATCGAGAGAAGAGCATGAACTCGTTCGAGGTGAACAAGGTCCTCGGCGCCGTCCTCGGCGCCCTGTTGTTCGCGGCCGGATCGGGTTTCGTCGCCGAGCTGATCTACCATCCCAAACCCGCCGGCAAAGCCGGGTACGATCTGCCCGAGCCGGAGCCGCAAGCCGCCGCTGCGGCACCGGAGGCCAAGGTCGAGCCGATCGCCGTGCGGCTCACCAGCGCCAACGTCGAGAAGGGCGAGGGCGGCACCAAGGCCTGCCGGGCCTGCCACAATTTCGAGAAGGGCGGTCCGAACAAGGTCGGCCCGGATCTATACGGCGTCGTCGAGCGGCCGAAGGGCGGCCATGCCGGCTTCGAGTACTCCGCGGCCCTGAAGGGCAAGGGCGGCACCTGGACTTACGACGACCTGGACGCCTTCCTGACCAGCCCGAAGGGCTACGCCCCCGGTACCAAGATGGCGTATGCCGGCATCACCTCGCCGCAGGAGCGGGCCAACGTCATCGCCTACCTGCGCACGAACGCCGACACCCCCAAGCCGCTGCCCGCCGTCGAGAAGACCGAGGCGAAGCCGGAGGCCGCGCCCGCCGCCAAGCCCGAGGACAAGCCCGCGGCTGCGTCCGAGGAAAAACCCTCCGCCTCCAAGCCGGCCGCCGGCAAGGGGTCTGAGGGCAAGGACAGCACGGCCAAACCTGCCGATACCAGCACGGCCAAGCCGGTCGAGGAGAAGTCGGCTGGTAGTCCGCGGGCGCCGAGCGAGTCGAGCGACCGCAACGCCCCGGCCCCGCCGGCCGGTGCCCATGACGGCGACCAGCAGGGCACGCCGTCCAGCCTGATCCCGGCCGAACCGACGGCCCCGTCCGCCCCGGCCGCCAAGGAGCCGGCGGCCCAGGCCAATCCGGAGGCGGTGGACCGGGCCAGGAACCTCGAGGTCGATGGCCCGACCAAGGATCTGAACGCACCGCTGCCGACCCCGAAGGAGTAGGGGCGGGGGAACTGGTCGGGTTCAGGCCCGACCTTTGCCTTGAGGCGGCCGCGACCCGATGTCAGCCCGGGTCAGACACCGCGAAGGAATCCTCTTGCCCGATCGAAGTCCCGACCCGGCGGGGCGCCGAGCGCCCCTGCCGTTGCTGGTCGCCGTGACCATGACCGGCACGGTGGCGCTGCACATCTTCGTGCCCGCGCTCGCCACCGCCGCCGCGGATCTCGGCACCACGACGGCCGCCGCGCAGCTCACCATCACGGTCTATCTGGTCGGGCTCGCGGGCGGTCAGCTTCTCTACGGCCCGCTCTCGGACCGGTTCGGCAGACGGCCGATCCTGATCGGCGGGCTGGGTCTCTACCTGGCCGGGCTGCTGCTGGCGATCCCGGCCCAGAATATCGGCGTGCTGCTGGTGGCGCGGGTGCTGCAATCGCTCGGGGCCTGCGGCTCCCTGGTGATCGGCCGGGCCATGGTTCGGGACGTCTCCACTCGAGAGGACGCGGCCAGGAAGCTCGCGATCCTCACCACCGCGATGACGCTCACGCCGGCCCTGGCACCGGCGATCGGCGGGGTGGTGAACGAGGCGTTCGGCTGGCGCGCCGTGTTCGTGGTGCTCGCCGGGATCGTCGCTTTGCTCGGCGCCCTGGTGGTGTTCACCCTGCCGGAGACCAACCGGCACAAGGTGGCACTGCCCGGCTTCGGGGCGATCCTGGCGGGCTATGTGCGGCTCGTGAAGGTGCCGGTGTTCCGCGCCTACCTCGTCGCGGGAGCCTGTGGCGGAACCAGCCTCTACGCCTTTCTGGCGGTGGCGCCGTTCCTGCTCGTCGACCGGCTCGGGCGCTCATCGCAGGAGGTGGGGTTCGATTGCCTGATCGTGGTGTTCGGCATGGTCGGGGGCGCGGTAATGGCGAGCCGTCTCGCGAGCCGGGTGCCTATCCGGCAGGCGGCGCGTAGCGGCAATCTTCTCTGCATCGCGTCAGCCCTGGCGCTGTTGCTGGTCGACCGGACCGGAATGCTCGGCGTCGTCAGCTTGATCGTGCCGCTGTTTGCTTACGCGGTCGGGGTCGGCCTGCTCAGTCCCAACGCGGTGGCCGGTCTGATGAACGTCGATCCGCACGCGGCGGGCTCGGCCTCCAGCCTCTACGGCTTCACGCAAATGACCTTCGGGGCTTTGTTCACGGTTGCGGCCTCGGCTTGGCCTGCGACGTCGGCGACCCCCGTGGCCCTGGCGCTGCTCACGGCCGGCTTGATCGCGGCCCTGGCGCTGCGACGGGCGTGATCCGCTCGTGCCGCGCCAGATCGCCATCGTGCTGCGCGGATGACAGGTTCCGTGCGATCTCTTTGCCGACGATGTGCAGCAGAACCCGGCTCAGCATCTTCATCTGAGGTGTGCCGTGTTCGGTGATGACGGCATGGGCGGCAATACATGCATCTGCTACAGCATCCAGATCAGAGGCCCGATTCATTGCAAATCCAATTTGTAAGATGTTCGAGGGCGGGTTCTCGAATGTAAAAAATTTACATTCAGATCTCTATCTCTTGAATTATTGTATTTTAATTACGGTTTTGCAACCCGATCTACAGTGATAAGATGCATTCGTCGCCGCTGCGACGGGATTTATTGATCGAGACTCCGAAATGGATATGAAGACCCCGAACGCCTTGAATGCGCTGGCACCCGCTCGGACGTCGGGTCGGCTCAATGATCTGGCGGCGGTGCTCGGCTGTTCGACGGATCTCTTCTTCGAAGCCCCCGATGGACCTTCGGTCGGGCACACCGCTCAGCTTCTGCAGATGTGGCTCGCGATCCGAGCCCCCGAGGATCGAAGAGCGGTGTTCGCGTGCGTCCAAGAGATTTTGAAGGCACAAGCCCACGATTCTGCCCGCAGATAGACCGCACCAAATCCAACGTTTGTTATTTATTTGGTCGGCGGTGAGCGATGTTGGAAAGCGTATTTTGTAAAACTTGTACGCTCTTTCCGTAACACTTGCAGGTCTTGCGAAAAACACCACTTGATGCTGATCGCCGGCCACAATTCGGGCGCTGGTGATTGAGGGACGCTCTGTGCTCTTGCCCGTCGCAGGCGAGCACCATGTCCATCCTCCCGCAATCCGGGGTCCGAAATCGCCTTCTCCGTGCGCTTCCACCGGAGGATTTCGCGGCCCTGCAGCCGGCGTTGCGCAGTCAGGACATGGCCCTGCGGCACGTCCTGATCCCCTCGCACACGACGATCGAAACCGTCTTCTTCCCGGAGGCGGGATTCGTCTCGATCACCAACGATGAGCCGAGCGGCCGGGTCGAGATCGGACTGATCGGCCGGGAGGGTCTCGTCGGCGCCGCCCCCATCCTGCTCGACGATGACCGCAGCCCGCACACCCACTTCGTGCAGATGGCCGGTCACATGCTGAGCATCGACGTGGCGGTGCTGCGGAGCGAGGTGGAACGGCGCCCGACCCTGCGCCGGGTGCTGCATCGCTTCATCCAGGCGCAGTTCGTCCAGACGGCCCAGACGGCCTTCGCCAATGCGCGGGGCAACACCGCGACCCGCCTCGCCCGATGGTTGCTGATGTGCCACGACCGGATCGACGGCAACCAGATCACCGTCACGCAGGATTTCATGTCGTTCATGCTGGGCGTCGAGCGTCCGGGCGTGACCGCGGCCCTCAGAACCCTGGAGACCGACGGGTTCGTGCGGAAGCGCCGCGGGAGCGTCGAAGTGCTCGATCGCGAGGGGCTGCTCGACTGCGCCGGCGACGGCTACGGCGTTGCGGAAGCCGAATACGTGCGTCTGATCGAGGGGCGTCTCGAGCCACAGGCCTAGAACGGGGCCGAAGCGGGGTATTCGACGGGCTCGACCCTGCTCTGGAAAAGCGCGCTGATCTTTCGGATCCCGGACTCGTCAAACGCCCGTCGTGCCCGACGGGTGCACCGCCTCGACCAGCCCCGACACCCCCTCGCAGAACCCGTCGGCCAATTCCAGCCACAGGAGCCGGGTCGGGTCCACCGGGCCCGGCAGGATGAGGCGGCCCGGCGGGATCCGGGTGAAGCCGAAGCGGGAGTAATAAGACGCGTCCCCCACCAGGATCACCAGGCCCTCGCCGGCTTGCCGGGCCGCCTCGACACCCGCGCAGGTCAGGGTGCTGCCGATGCCGCGGCCCGCGAAGCTCGGGTCCACCGCCAGGGGGCCGAGCATGACGAAGGGCACGCTCCCGGTGCGCACCGGACCCATCCGCACCGAACCCACCAGGAAACTGCCGACCGAGGCGGTGACGCCCAGGTCGATCCGCTCCGCCGCACCTTCCCGCAGCCGGTAGGCGGTGCGGGCGAACCGTCCGGGACCGAAGGCCCGGGCCTGGAGGCGCTCGATCGCGGGGTCGTCCTCGGGCCGCTCGGGCCGGATCACGAGGGAGAGTGTGGTCAAGGGCGGGCTCGCGGCTCGGAACCGCCGCCGCGTAGCAGCGCCGGACCGGGGCGGCAAACTGCCGGCCTACTCCGCCGCCGCCAGCTCGGTTCTCGGTCCCGCCTGCGTTACCTTCAGGAAGCCGAGCGCCGAGAGCCAGATCACCGCGCCGCAGGCGGCCGCGATGCCGAGCACCAGGGCGAAGCCGCCGCGGTCGTGCAGGACCGCGATCGCCGGGACCACGAAGCCGCTGGCGGTGAAGCCGACGAAGTAGCGCACGCTGTAGGCCCGGGCCCGGTAGGCCGGGGGCACGTAGCGGGCGATCATCGCGTCGTTGATCACCACCTGTCCGTAGATCGCCGTCATGGCCAGCATCAGCCCGGCGAGCAGCGGCAGACCGGTGGTGAGCGCCGCGATTCCGAGGCCCACGGGCTGCAGCACCGAGAGGGTCACGAACAGGGACGGCAGGCTGAACCGGTCGATCAGCCGGCCCATGGCGAGCTGCATCAGCGCGCCGAACAGGAAGACCACGGTGGCGAGCGAGCCGATGAGCGCCAGCGGCAGGGCGTGGCCGACGCCCTCGTCGATCACCTTGGGCAGGCTGATCGTGGTCAGGTTGAAGGTGACGCCGCCCGCGAAGATCGCCAGGGCGTACAGGGCCATCAGCGCCCAGGGCCGGCTCACCGCGATCGCGGCCGCGCCCCCGGCCTTCTTGCCGCCGGCTTCGCCATCACCCGGGACCAAGGCCAGGAAGGCGGCCCCGCAGCCGAGGCAGATGAGGCCCGGCACCACGAAGGCCGCCCGCCAGCCGGCGGTGGTCGCGAGCAGTGCGGTCACCCCCGAGGCCGAAGCGGCGCCGAGATTGCCCCAGACGCCGTTGACACCGAGGTCCCGCCCGAGCCGGCGGGCATGGGTCACCAGCATGGTCGAGCCGACCGGGTGGTAGATCGCCGAGGCGAGGCCGAGGACGCACAGCCACAGCGCGAAGCTCAGCGGGGTCGTGGCGCTTGCCACCCCCAGGCAGGACAGGCCGTAGCCGAAAAAGAACACCGCCAGCATGGTGCGTCGGCCGAACCGATCCGCCAGCCAGCCCATCGGCAGCGAGCACAGGCCGAAGGCGACGAAGGCACCGGTGGCGAGCCCGATCAGCTCGCCGTAACCGAGCCCGGTCTGGGCCGCGATGGCGATGACCGCGGTCGGGTAGATCAGCAGCACGAAATGGTCGAGGGCATGCGCGACGTTGACGAAGCGCAGCGTGCGGCGGGACAGGGTTTCGGCATCCATCGCGGCGTATCCTCCAGGATCGACCCTTAATATCTTGGCCCGATGGAGGCGTCGGGCCGGATATGGATGCGAACGGGCCAAAATCGACGGTTGCGCCGCGGTCGACCGCCGCGTCGGACTATCAGCATGTGCCGCGGCCGGTTGCGGTCGTGCGCAAGCCGCTGCCGGCCGGGAGCGGCACCGGCCTGCATTTCCATGTCCGGGCGCAACTCCTTTATGCGACGGCGGGGCTGATGAGCGCCTCGGCCGAGGACGGCACCTGGGTCGTGCCAGAGGGGCATGCCCTCTGGATCCCGCCGCGGCTGCCGCATGCTACGGTGACCCACGGGCCGGTGGCCTTGTGCACGGCCTATCTCGACCCGGCCGCCGTGGCGGCGTTTCCGATGTTCTGCCGGGTGATCGCGGTCTCGCCGCTCCTCGCCGCAGCCCTGACCGCCCTCGCGGAAGAACCGGTGCTGTACGATGAGGCCGGCCGCGGCGGCCACCTCGCCGCCCTGATGCTCGACGAGATCGGCCGCGCCCCCGAGACGCCGCTCACCCTGCCGCTGCCCCGGGATGCTCGGTTGCGCCGAGTCTGCGTCGGCCTGATCGCGGATCCTGCCGCCGTGGAAGACCTCGACGCCTGGGCTGACCGCGCCGGGGCGAGCCGGCGCACCCTGACCCGGCGGTTCCGCACCGAGACCGGGCTCAGCTTCGGCGATTGGCGGGCGCGGGCCCGGGTGATCCGGGCGCTTGCGCTGACGGCCGAGGGCCGCCCGCCCGGCGCCGTGGCGGCGGCGGTGGGCTACCGCAGCGCTCAGGCTTTGCGGAGCACGGTGGCGCGGGTGCTGGGCGGCGGTGGGCCGCCTTAGGCCGCCCGCGCGGTTCTCAGTCGAACCCGATCAGTTGGTCACTTCGGCTTGGCTTGACCGCCCGGACCCCAGCCATGGGCCTGGACCGCCTTGACGATCTTGCCCTGCATCTCGGGCGCCACCGCCTGCATCCATTGCTGCATGCCCGCCAGCTGGATCTGGGCGAGCTGCGGCTGGGCGGCTGCGAGGCGCTTGCCGGTGGGCGTGGCGTAGAAGGCCGCGATCGCCTGCAGGTCGTCCTTGCTCAGGATCGTGGCAAAGCCCCGGGCCTGGATGTCGAGGAGTTCATCGTAATGCTCGGACAGGGTCGGCATCACGACCTCCTGGACCAGCACCTGCGCCTTGTCGGGCTCCTTGATGCCGATCTGCTGCATCATGCCGACCATCGGGGCTGCCATCGAGCCGAGCGTGGCGGCGCGATCCCCCTGCATCTGCGCGACCGTCTCCCGGGCGACCTTCAGCAGAGCCGGATCCGGCGCCGCGGCCGGCGCGGGTTTCGGTGCCGGCTGCGCCATCACCGCGCCGGGCAGCGCGGTTCCGAGACAGAGGCCGACGAGAAGGGTCGAGAGGCGCATGAGTGCTCCGATCGCGATCGCCGTACGATCCTGCGTTGCACGGCCTGGGCAGTGCTACCGGAATCGTGATCGGGATCAATGACGCTGAGGCTTTGATCGTGACAGGCTGGCTTGACGCAGGCGCGCATGGCCCCGGTGCGTCGCGGTTTGGTGGCGCGGAGGTCGAGCATCGCCGGAGCCTTGCGCAGGCGGCTTCACCCGCGTCCCGGGATCGAAGCCCTGTCGGTCGGGGCGGGAGACGCGAACGACACCAATGAGCCTCCTTGCCTGCTCTGTGTGCGCACGAGGCGATCGTGCCCGTTTCAGGCGGTCCACCCGATCTCAGAGCGAGCCTGGGCCGCCCAGGCAAAGGGCGGGACGCTGCCCAACTGCTGGCGGACCGAGATCGGCACGCATGGACGAGGCGTGATCCTGCGCGGCTTCGAGGCCCCCGAGGCGATGGCGGCGGAGCGGTGGTGCGTCCTGATGAACGCCGCGCCGTTCCGCACGGGCGCCGATCACTGCATGGCCCTGACCACGGACAGCAACGCGTCGTTCCCGTTCTTCTCACCGGGACGCGGGGCGGCGTGGCCGAGATTCGCGCCGACGTTCCGTCCTCATCACGGCCAAACAGGTGCACCGTCCAACCCGGCGGTTTCCGGCAGACCGCAGATGAGGTTGGCATTCTGCACCGCCTGACCGGCCGCGCCCTTGCCGAGATTGTCGACCACGCCCATCGCGATCACCAAGCTGCGCTCCGGATCGGACGCATAGCTGACGAATGCCAGGTTCGAGCCGGCCGCCCATTTGGTCTGCGGCGGCGCATCGGTCACGCGGACGAACGCCCGTTCGGCATAGAAGCGCCGGGCGGCGTCCAGGCATTGGCGCGTGGTGGCTTGGCCCCGGCAGTAGATCGTGACGAGGACGCCGCGGGTCATCGGCACCTGATGCGGCGTGAAGACCAGCCCGGCCGCGCTGCCGCCGCTCAGCCGCTCGATCGTCGTGGCGATCTCGGGCATGTGGACGTGCTTGAGCAGGCCGTAGGGCACGAGGTTCTCGTTGCTCTCGGCATAGCCGAACCGGCTGTCGGCACCGCCCCGGCCGGCGCCGGAAATGCCGGTCTTGGCATCGACGACGATCTGACCGGGTTCGATCAGCTTGTCGGCCAGCAGCGGCGCCAATGCGGTCAGCGTCGCCGCGGGGAAGCAGCCCGGGTTGGCGATGCGGCTCTGACCCTTGATCTGGCTCGGCCAGACGTCGGCCAAGCCGTACGCCCAACCCGCGACGTAGCGGTGGTCGCCGCCGATATCGACGATCTTCACGTCCTTGGAGACGCGTGCCAGCGCCTCGGCCGAAGTGCCCGTGGGCAGCGATGCGAACAGCACATCGAGGTTCGGCAGGGTCTCTGGATCCCACTTCTCGATCACCAGTTCGGCCACCTTGGCCGGCACACCGGGGAAGCGCTCCACCAAACGGCTGCCGGCGCTGCCCTCTCCCGCGGCGTAGATGAGCTCGAAAGACGGGTGGCTCGCGATCAGGCGCATCGCCTCGCCGCCGCCAAAACCGCTGATCCCGACAATGCCGACGCGGAGGCTCATAGGGGTGTCCTTCTGGGGTTCGGGCAAAAGAAAACCCCCGGAGCCGAGGGCTGCGGAGGTTCAGGAACGCGGGCCGGAGCCGCTCCGGCGGGTGGGACCTACGGTGAGGCCGTCACCACGCGGACGGGCGCTGATCGACGCGCAGCCCGAGGAGCCGCCGCTTGGGTACAGCGACGTCGGCGTCGGTCACATAATGGCTGATTCCTGTCCATGTCCCGCGATAGTGTCGCGACCCCTATTCGTCGTCAAGCGGTGTCTCCGCCGACCATCCGAGCCGACATCGAAGGGCGGCCGCCATCCGGCGACCTTTCGAGAAGCCGGGCGACGGTTGCGATGCCCGGCATGGGTCGGAACCCTATGGCATCCGGACCCCGCGGTCGTCGCTTCCCACCGTCAGGTCGCCCGGGCGGAAAAGTCGATCCGCGGATCGATCCAGACGTAGATCAGGTCCGAGAGCAGGTTCACCGCCAGCCCGAGCAGGGAGAAGATGTAGAGGGTCGCGAAGACCACCGGGTAATCGCGGCCGACGATCGCCCGGAACGACAATTCGCCGAGCCCGTCGAGAGAAAAGATCGTCTCGATCAGCAGCGAGCCGGTGAAGAAGGCCGAGATGAAGGCCCCGGGGAAGCCGGCGATCACGATCAGCATGGCGTTGCGGAAGACGTGGCCGTAGAGCACGCGCCGCTCGGACAGGCCCTTCATCCGGGCGGTCAGGACGTATTGCTTGCGGATCTCGTCGAGGAACGAGTTCTTGGTGAGCAGGGTCGAGGTGGCGAAGGCGCCGATCACCAGGGCGGTGAGAGGCAGCACCATATGCCAGGCATAGTCGGTGAGCTTGTGCCAGGTGGTGAAGGTCTCCCAGCCCTCGCTGGTGAGGCCGCGCAGCGGGAACCACTGGTAGAACGAGCCGCCTGCGAACAGGATGATTAGCATCAGCCCGAACATGAAGCCTGGGATCGCGTAGCCGATGATCACCACGAAGGAGGTCCAGCGGTCGAAGCGCTCGCCGTCCTTGACGGCCTTGCGGATGCCCAGCGGGATCGAGATCGCGTAGGACAGCAGCGTCATCCACAGGCCGAGCGAGATCGAGACCGGCAGGCGCTCCTGGATCAGCTGGATCACGGTGACATCGCGGAAGTAGCTGCGGCCGAAATCGAACCGGGCGTAGTCCCAGAGCATCTTTGCGAAGCGCTCGGGGGCCGGCTTGTCGAAGCCGAACTGCTTCTCCAGCTTGGCGATGAAGTCGGGGCTCAACCCTTGCGCGCCGCGATAGCGGGAATTGCCCTCGCCGCCCCCTGCCGACCGGCCGCCGCCGCCGAGATCGCCGGTCCCTCCGGTGACCCGCGACAGGGCGCCGTCGCCCTGGCCCTTCATCTGCGAGAGCACGCGCTCCACCGGGCCGCCGGGGGCGAATTGCACGATGGTGAAGGTGATCAGCATGATCCCGAACAGGGTCGGGATCATCAGGCCGATGCGGCGCAAGATGTAGCCGAGCATGATCGTCCTAGTCCCGCCCGATCCGCTTGGCCTTGTCGACCTCGTACCACCAGGTGCCGGGGGCGCCGAGATCATATTTGGGCGGGTTCGCCGGGCGGCCGTAGAGGTCCCACAGGGCGAGGCGGTGCGCGCCGGAATACCACATCGGCACCCAGAGGCGCTGGGCCCGCAGCACCCGGTCGAGGGTCCGGCACGCCGTGGTCAGCGCGGCCCGGGACTGGGCATCGGCGATGACGGTGAGCAGCGCGTCGATGACCGGATCGGCGACGCCCGAGAGGTTGTTGGAGCCCGGGGTGCTGGCAGCCTTGGAGCCGTAGAGCTCGCGCAGCTCCGCGCCCGGGGTGACGCCGCCGGCGAAGCGGCGGGACGTGACGTCGAAGTCGAAATCGTTGACCCGGGCTTGGTACTGCGACGGGTCGACGGTGCGGTGGGTCGCCTTGATCCCGAGCAGCCCGAGATTGCGGATGAACGGCTGGGTCACCGCCTGAAAGACCGGGTCGTCGTCCAGGAACTCGATGGCCAGGGGCTGGCCGCCGGGCAGGAGGAGGCCGCCGCCCTGGCGGGTGCAGCCGGCCTCGCGCAGCAGCGCGTCGGCGCGCTTGAGCAGCGCCCGGTCCTGGCCGGACCCGTCCGAGACGGGGGGCGTCCAGGCCTCGGCGAACACCTCCGGGGGCAGGTCCTTGAACGGCTCCAGCAGGGCCAGCTCCTCGGCCGAGGGCTTGCCGGTGGCCTTGAGGTCGGAATTCTCGAAGAACGAGGCGGTGCGCGTGTAGGCGCCGTACATCAGGTTGCGGTTCGACCATTCGAAGTCGAAGCACAGGCCGATCGCCTCGCGGACCCGCGGGTCGCGGAACGGTGCGCGGCGGGTGTTGATCCACCAGCCCTGCGTACCGCTCGGTCGCGCATCCGGCACGGTCTGGCGGATCACGCGGCCCTCGGTGGCGGCGGGGAAGTCGTAGCCGGTGGCCCAGACCCGGGCGGTGAACTCCTCGCGGACCGTGAAGGCACCACTCTTGAACGCCTCGAAGGCCACGGTGCGATCGCGAAAATACTCGTAGCGGATCGCGTCGAAGTTGTTCTGCCCAGCCGTCACGGGGAGATCCACCGCCCAGTAATCCGGGACCCGGTCCAGCCCGATGGAGCGGCCGGGATCGACCGCGCCGACCCGGTAGGGGCCGGAGCCCAGCGGCGCCTCGAGGTTCGACGCCTCGAAGTCGCGGGCGCCGTAATAGGCCGCGGAAAAGATCGGCAGCTGGGCCACGAACAACGGCAGGTCCCGGGCGCGGCCCTCCGCGAAGGTGACGACCAGGGTGTCGTCGCCCTCGGCCCGGGCGTCGGTCATCGGCCGGATCACCTCGGAAATCGAGGGGTGTCCCTTGTCGCGCAGGAGCTTGAGGCTGAAGGCGGCGTCGCGGGCGGTGAGCCGCGAGCCGTCGTGGAAATGGGCCTGCGGGCGCAGCGCGAAGGTGTAGGTCAGGCCGTCGGGGCTCACCGTGACGGCGCGCGCCACCAGCCCGTAGACCGCGTCCGGCTCGTCGAGCGCCCGGACCATCAGGCTGTCGAAGGTCTGGTCCAGCCCGGCCGCCCCATCGCCGCGCAGCACGTAGATGTTGAGCGTGTTGAAGGTGTTGAGCGCCTGGTTGCCGATCGTGCCGGTGAGCTGGGTCGAGAAGCGGCCGCCCTTCGGGGCGATCGGGTTCACGTAGTCGAACCGCTCGAAGCCGGGGCCGTATTTCAGCTCGCCGAAGCTCGACAGGCCGTGGCGTTCCTCCGCGGCGGCCCAGGCGGGACGGATCGCCGCGAGGGCGCCGGCGCCGAGCACGAGGCCGCGCCGGCTCGGCCGCCAGGGGCGGGCGGTCAACGCGGGGCTCCGGTCTTGGCGGCCAGTTTCTCGTCGTACCACCAGGTCGTCGGGAATCCGGACCCGGCATAGCGCGGCAGGATCGCCGGGTGGCCGAACCGGTTCCAGCGCAGGGTCCGCTGCTCGCTGGCCGACCATTGCGGCACGACGTAATCGTGCGCCAGAAGCACCCGGTCCAGCGCCCGGGTGGCGGCAACCAGACCGGCCCGGTCGGGCGCGTAAATCACCTTCTCGATCAGCGCATCGATGCCGGGATCCTTGATCCCGATCAGGTTGCGCGAGCCGGGCTTGTCGGCCGCCGCCGAGCCCCAGAACTCGCGCTGCTCGTTGCCCGGCGACAGCGACTCGCCCCAGGCGTTGGTCGTGACGTCGAAGTCGAACTCGCGCATCCGGTTCTGGTACTGCGCCGCATCGATCACCCGCAGCGAGGCGTCGATGCCGATGAGCTTGAGCTGCGCGGAGAACGGCAGGATCACCCGCTCGAAGGCGTTCTGGAACTCGAGGAACTCGACCGTCAGCGGTTCACCGGTGGCCTTGTTGACCATCTTGCCGCCGCGTAACTCGTAGCCCGCCTCGCGCAGCAATCCGACGGCCTCGCGCAGGTTTTTCCGCACGGCGTCCGGCGTCTCGTTCACCGGGTTGGCGTAGGGCGTGGTGAAGACCGAAGCCGGGATCTTGTCCTTGACGCTCTCCAGAATCGCCTTCTCCTCGCCCTCCGGCAGGCCCGCGGAGGCGAGCTCGGAGCCGAAGAAGTAGGAGTCGATCCGCTTGTACAGGCCGTAGAACAGGGCCTTGTTCATCTCCTCGAAGTTCAGGGCCAGGTTGAAGGCCCGGCGCACCCGCGGATCCTTGAACTTGTCCCTTCGGGTGTTGAACGCGAAGGCCTGCATGATGCCCGTGCCGCGCTCCGGGAACGCCTCCTTGATCAGGCGCCCCTCCTTCACGGCCGGGAAATCATCGTAGGCGGTCGCCCAGTTGCGGGCGATGTTCTCGGCCCGGAAGTCGTAGAGGTCGCCCTTCAGGGCCTCGACCAGCACGGTGCCGTCACGGAAATACTCGAACCGCTCCGTGTCGAAGTTGTAGCGCCCGACATTCACCGGCAGATCCTTGCCCCAATAGTCCGGCACGCGGGTGTAGATGACGCTGCGGCCGGGCTCGAACTTGGCGAGCCGGTAGGGGCCAGAGCCGAGCGGCGGCTCCAGGGTGGTCTCGGTGGGGCTGCGCGGCTTGCCGTTGGCATCCTTGGCCTCCCACCAGTGCTTGGGGAGGACGCGCAGCTGGCCGATCACCTGCGGAAGCTCGCGGTTGCCCTTCTCGGTGAACGTAAAGGTCACCTCGTGCGGGCCAGTCGCCTCGGCCTTGGCCACGGTTTGATAGTAGGCGGCGTAGAACGGAGAGTTGGCCTTCAGCACGCCGTAGGACCAGACCACGTCCTCGGGGGTGATCGGCTTCCCGTCATGCCAGCGGGCGTTCTCACGCAGGCGGTACGAGACCGAGCCGAGATCGGGGGCGATCCGCACCGCCTCGGCCAGCAGCCCGTAGGACGTGAATGGCTCGTCCGAGGACTCGGTCATCAGCGTATCGTAGATCTGCTGGACCCCGTTCTCGAGGTCGCCCTTCAGGCCAGCGACCACGATGTTGAAGTTGTCGAAGCCGCCCTGCGCGCCCATCCGCACCAGGCCGCCTTTCGGCGCATTGGGGTCGGCATAGTCGAAATGCTTGAAATCGGAGCCGTATTTCGGCTCGCCCATCAACGTGATCGCGTGGGTCCATTGTCCGGTGGCGGCCGGCATCGCGGCCGGTTCCTGCGCCTGGGCCGGGGCGAACTGGAGGCAGGCGACGACGAGCGTCGCGGCGAGGAGGCGTCCGGTCACGGGCAGGCTGTCTCCCTATCGACGCACCGTGCGGTGCGGGAATTTTGGTTTCCGAAGGGTCTTAGGCCGGGTGCGGCCTGGGCGTCGAGGCTGCGTGTTGCCGGTCGGTGCACGACCATGGCGTGACGCGCAGCACGGGACTTTTTTGACGGGGCCCGGATCCGCGCGCGTCTCCTTCCCCCCTCTGCGGGGGAGGGTGGCCCGCGAAGCGGGTCGGGAGAGGGGACCCGGCTTCCGGAAAAGGCGTGACAGGTGTGAAATCCTGAACCGTCGCGCTGCCCCTTTCCCGACCCCTGCTGACGCAGGGGCCACCCTCCCCCGCAGAGGGGGGAGGGAGGGCGTCGCGGCTGTCCGATCCAGTCGGACAGCCGCGACGCGAAAAACCAAAAAATCAAGCCGCACGTCCGCGGCGGCCCTCGACCAGCCACATGGCGAGCACAGCGG